>JAIRXJ010000022.1 GCA_031268375.1 Puniceicoccales bacterium
TGTGTTATCAATCTTGCTCAAAACATATGGAAATTGCCAACAGAATAGATGTACCGAATGTTAGATTTTGCGATTTATTGTTGAGACAGCCGTTGGATACAATGAAGAGTGCCGCCATGGATATGCTCCCCCAATGGCTTACTAATTCTGTAAATTCTATGAGGAGCTTGGAATCATACGGCATAGAGTCCCTGGGGCAAGCATTGAGAGATGTTTCCTTCAATGACGTTGTAGCATTTGCCAAGAAGCATTATTTTATCGCTGCGATTGTTGTAGGAGTAACCGTAGTAGCTGGGGCACCTTTGATCAAACTTTCCCTGATTTCATCCATAAAATTCTTACATTTACTGACAAAAGCCGGACTGAGCATTGTAAGTCCTATATTTAAATTAAATCTGAAATTGACAGTTCTTTCGATGACAGCAAGGATAATATGCCACATGGATCTTGGCCTGTTAAACCCGATTACATCTGTAATTGCCCGAACGATAGTTGACCCAGTATCGGTCTTACTAATGAAGGGGATGATGGTTTTGGGAACCCTTATGTTCATTGCTAATATATCAGTTTAACAAATCAAAGTGTTTATTTTTTTAAGTAAAATTTAGGGTTTTGTGCACATCGAGCTAAAACTTTTCAAAATTTGTGTTAATTTGCCACTCCAAACCTTTTAGTACTCTCCAATATCTCCGACTTAATAAAGATTTAAGTGAAAAGCTAGGTTTCACTTTTTTGAACCGCCGTCAACGGTCATTTTTATATACAATTCACGCAATTGCTTGTCATTTGCGGGACATGGAGATTGGGACATCATATCTATCCCCCGCTGGGTCTTGGGAAATGCAATGACATCTCGTATGCTTGTGGTGCCACACAGTAAAGCCACTAGTCTGTCGAGACCGAGTGCTATGCCCCCATGGGGAGGGGCTCCAAATTTAAAAGCCTTTAGCATGTATCCAAATCGGTCGTTGACCACATCTTCTGGAATTTTCAATATTTCCTTAAAAACATATTCCTGTAATTGGGGTTGGTGAATTCTCACACTGCCACCGCCGAGTTCCATACCATTTAAAACGATATCATAGTGTTGGCCACGGACATTTTGAGGGGCCGATTTTAATAGTTCCATGTCCCCAGGCACAGGGGCCGTAAAAGGGTGATGGGTTGCAATAAAACGTCCCTGTTGTTCATCAAATGTCATCAGAGGAAAATCTATTACCCATAGGAAGTTAAATTGGTCAGTGGAAAGAACTATTTTGCCCTTTGCCACTGCCAAATCGCGACACTCCAGCCGGATTCTCCCCAGGATCATACATGCCCGTTCCCACCCATCGGCAGCAAAAAAGATGATATCGTTCTCGGCCATGGCCAATTCCTTCCCAAGGGCTGCCTTTTCCGCATCGGACAAAAATTTTAGGATTGGAGATTTCCACTGTCCATTTTCTACCTTGATATAGGCTAGTCCTTTTGCTCCGAGAGTTTTGGCGATGTCTTCCAGGTTTTTCATTTCTCCCTGGGAAATTTCTGCCAATGACTTTGCATTAAAGGCTTTGACACATCCACCATTTTTAATGACGGAAGCAAAAACGTTAAAACTGGAAGATTCGAATAAGCTTGAAAAGTCACGGATTTCCATGGCAAACCTTGTGTCGGGTTTGTCGGACCCGAAGCGGTCCATGGCATCTTGAAATGATAGGCGGGGGAATGGCGTTTCAATGGCGATATTTCGAGTAGCTTTCCAGATGTTTTGCATCATTCCTTCCACCAAGGAATAAATATCTTCGCGGTCGACAAATGACATTTCGAGGTCGATTTGTGTGAACTCCGGCTGCCTATCTGCCCGCAAATCTTCATCTCGAAAACACCTTGCGATGGAATAGTATCTTTCCATGCCGGCCACCATCAGCATTTGTTTGTACTGCTGCGGAGACTGGGCGAGGGCGTACACACATCCGGGATTTAACCGGCTTGGGACTAGGAATTCGCGGGCTCCCTCCGGCGTCGTTTTAAACAAATAGGGCGTTTCTATCTCCAAAAATCCATTTTCGTCCAGGTAATTTCTTACCGCACTCACCGTCCGATGGCGAGTTTGTAACCGGTGAAAGTTCTTTGGCCTGCGAAGATCGAGGTAACGATAGGTCAGTCGTAGATCCTCACCTACGTTACCAATTTTGATATCCGACATGGGAAAAGGTAAAACATCGCAGATGTTATGGATTATCAGTTCGTCGACGACAACTTCGATGGCACCCGTTGTTATTTTGCCATTTACCGTATCGGGTGGTCTCTTGGAAACTGTCCCGCAAACCTCAATCACAGATTCGTCACGCAGAGAATGTACGGCTCGCAACCCCTCATTGGAAGGATCAAAGACCAGCTGAGTAATTCCTTCTCTGTCTCGCAGATCTATAAAAAATAACCCTCCATGGTCACGGATAGCGTGGACCCAACCAATGAGCCTCACTCCTGTGCCGATGTCATCGATGGTCAACTGGTTGCAATGGTGTGATCTTTTCATATTTTAACACTGGTTACGTAGCTGAATGTGGATAAAATATGAAATCTATACCATTTCAAGATAATTGTCATGGCCTGTTGGGTTTTGTCAGATAGGAAAATTACATGGTTCAAAAGATTTGTTTCAAATACTCCATTTCATCGCGATGAATTTTCCAAGATGGTTATCTTTTCTATGCGTTTCAGGTGGCGAGTAGCGAACTTTGTATCGAGAAAAGTATCCAGTATCTCCTGAGCATTTTTTGCGTTTACAAAATTTGCTCCAAGGCACAAAACATTAGCATCGTTATGCTCCCGGGCAAATTTGGCAACTTCCACATTCCAGCAATTTGCCGCACGGACACCACATACTTTATTTGCCGCGATACTCATGCCGGTCCCACTCTTACAGACCAGGAGTCCGAAATCACTTTTGAAAGAAGCGATGTCTTCCGCCACACACTTGGCGTAGTCGGGGTAATCTACGGAGGTTTCGTCGGAAAATGTTCCGTAGTAAAAAATATCCATGTCGCTTTTACTTAGATATTTTATCAAAAGCATTGCCAGTTTATATCCCCCATGGTCACTTCCAATACTAATTTTCATCATTACTTGCTAAAAATTTTATTATGGATTTCATCGCTGAACCAATATCAGTACAAACGCGTCTATAGTCATCGATATGCCCAAAAAATGGATCAAAAATGTCCCTATCCCTAGTATCTAGAAATTCTCTGACAAGAAAACATTTTTCTCCTATGCCCCTAAAGTTTGACAACAAAAATGTTCTATGATTTTCGGCCAAACAAAAAATCGCAGTGGCAGAATCCAAAAGTTCCTGGGTTACCCTTTGGGAAACATGGCCACTAATGTCTTGATTTAAATCCTTCATCACCCGTATGGCAAAATCGCTGGCTCGGTCGTGACCGGTCGCCATTATCCCGGCTGAACATACACGAAATTTATCTGCAAGGTTAACCTTTTGCAAAGCGGCTTTAAGCAAATATTCCGCCATGGGACTTCGGCAAGTATTGCCAGAGCATATGAACATTACACATTTTTTCTCCATAGGTAGGATAGGATCAGTATGTTTGATGAAAAATTTTTAGCAATATAAAGCTTTGATAAAGGCATTATTTGTTGCGTTTTGACAAAAAATTGCCAGCATTTTTTACCGCATGTGGCAGCTTTGGGGGATATTTTTGATCATAATTACCATCGGTCTATATGCCGATACGGTGTTGGCAAAAGCACAATATGCCCAGACAAATCATAGATCCCATGCATATGTGGTAATTGCGTGGATATCCCTTGCGGCATTTTTTGGACTGCTGGTGTATTTTTTCCTTGGGCAGGAAAGTACCTTGAAATTTTTTACGGGATATGTCCTCGAGCTGTCGCTATCCGTCGACAATTTGTTCGTGTTCATGACGGTATTTTCATATTTTCACATAGTGGACAAAGCCCAACAGAAAGCACTTACCTATGGCATGGTGGGGGCTATGGTAATGAGGATGGTTTTGATTTTCACGGGCATTACATTGCTAAACAAATTTAAGTGGTTGATGCATGTTTTCGGTGCCATATTGATAGTTTCAGCCATTGGCATGTTCAAATCGGAGAAGCAACGGGGTAGCACTAGCAATTTTCTGACAAAAATGAAAACTTTTCTAAAAATAAAACATTCCAAAGACAATTTAGCATTTTTCACAAAATGTGGGAACAGGTGGTATACCACTTCCCTGCTGGCATGCGTGATTACCATTGAAATCGTCGACATCATATTTGCGGTGGATTCGGTACCGGCGGTCTTGTCCATTACAAAAACTCCGATTCTTGTTTATTCCTCGAATGTTTTTGCGATCATTGGACTTCGATCTCTGTACATATGCCTAACACAGATAATCAATAAATTCCACTTGCTTCAATATGGCATTGCAGTAAATTTAATATTCGTTGGAACAAATATGATATTCTCAGAAGTTTATCACATTCCCACCATTGTAAACGCCGTAGCTATTATATCTATCTTTTTGGTTACCTTGTCCATATCTTGTCTAACCATGAAACAACGGCGTTGATTGCACAATTTTAGAGATACAAAATTTTCATCAATTGTTACTTTCCGACTGGACATTTTCAATGGGTAGGTTACTTATGGTCGCCCAATGAATCTAAAGGATACCTTAAACTTACCGAAGACAAATTTTCCCATGCGGGCAGATCTAGTCAACAGGGAACCCATTAGGGTGAAAAAGTGGCAAGAGGGTATGGTATACGAAAAAATACAACGAAAAAATGCCCAGGGGAAGCCATTTATCCTCCATGACGGGCCTCCTTTTACCAATGGATATGTGCACATAGGGACGGCCCTGAATAAGATTTTGAAGGACATTATTGTCCGTTACAAAACAATGCGAGGCTTCCGAACACCCTACGTGCCAGGCTGGGACTGCCATGGGCTTCCCATAGAGCATAAGGTGGTCAGGGAGCTCCGTGAAAAAAAAGAAGACTTCGATGCCATATCGCTGCGCAAGGCATGTACGGCGTATTCTCAAAAATTTATAAAAACGCAGCGTTCGCAATTTGAACGGTTGGGCATACTTGCTGACTGGGACAACGACTACCGCACCATGGATCCTGCCTACGAGGAATGTGTGCTTAATTTTTTTGCGGATTGTGTTGCCCAGGGATTAGTCTATCGCAGCAAAAAACCAGTCTATTGGTCGATACCGTGTAAAACCGCCCTGGCAGAAGCAGAGGTTGAATATCGGGAACATGTCAGCCCATCGATCTGGGTAAAATTTAAACTTACAGATGGGGCCCTTGGATCTTTGAAAATTAATGGCACAACCCACGTGGTAATTTGGACGACCACGCCATGGACAATTCCATCCAACCTTGCCATCGCCGTACATCCAAACTTGAACTATGTCATCCTAAGTTGTGGCCATGAAAATTACTTGGTCTGCGAAGATAGGGTGCAGGATTTTGTCCAAAGTTGTGGCGTTGAACATTTTAATATAATTGCGACTTTCCAGGGGTCCCAGCTGGAAGGGTTGCAAACGAAACATCCCCTAGTCGATAGACCCAGCCAGATCGTTCTAGCAAATTACGTAACAACCGATTCGGGAACAGGATGTGTTCACACTGCACCGGGACATGGACTCGAAGACTATAATACGGGAATTGAATATAAACTGGACGTCTATTGTCCCATCGACGACGATGGAAAGTATGTCGACGACGGGCAAATACCTTCGGAATTGGTTGGCGCAAGTGTTCTTGACAGTGATGGCAGATGCGAAGCAAATGATAGGGTCATCGAAATGTTAAATTTAGCACAGGCGCTACTGGCTAAGAAATCGTACAAACATCAATACCCCCATTGCTGGAGGTCCAAAACGCCGGTAATTTTTCGTGCCATGGCCCAGTGGTTCATTGCCCTAGACAAAAACAACCTGCGGGGAAAGATGCAAGAATCCGTCGGCGGTGTAAATTGGGTACCGGCGTGGGGTGAAAATCGGATAAGGGCAGCCATTGCATCGAGGAACGATTGGTGCATTAGCCGCCAGCGTGTTTGGGGAATCCCATTACCGGCATTTTACGATGAAACCGGCAATGCGTTGCTCGATGAACGGGTCATTCGCAGTGTTGCAAAAAAAATTGGTCAACATGGGTCCGGTTTCTGGTTTGAGTCCGACGAAGAAACCCTACTGGATGGAATCAAACTGCCGGATGGTTTTTCCGCTAAAAAACTCAAAAAATGTATGGATTCGCTGGATGTTTGGATAGATTCCGGCAATAGCCACCGGGCCGTTTTAAAAACGAATGCCTCTCTGGTATGGCCAGCGGATATGTATCTGGAGGGGAGTGATCAACATCGCGGATGGTTCCAATCGTCGATGTGGACGAGCATAATTTCCGGGGAAAAAATTGCTCCATTTAAAAATGTCCTGACCCATGGTTTTATAGTCGGAGAAGATAGGAAGAAAATTTCAAAAAGTGATGGGAAACCACAGACTGCCGATGACTATGTGAACAAATTTGGAGCAGATGTTATAAGGCTATGGATTTCTTCGGAAGATTTCCGCGACGACATAGCAATTTCCGACGACATAATAAACCACATATCCGCTACCTATCGAACTTTCAGGAATACGCTACGATTTCAAATCGGAAATCTGTTTGATTTCAATTTTGAAAGAAACCGCATTGAGCAGGGAAAAATGACACTCATCGATGGGTGGATACTGCAAAAGACCAAAAATCTTGTCGAAGCAGTTACATCTGCCTATGATGCCTACGAAATACACAGGGTTTATCAATTGTTGAACAGATTTTGTTCCGTTGAACTGTCAGCCACCTATCATGATATTTTAAAGGATAGGCTATATACATTTGCACCCAATTCGCACGAACGTAGGTCATCCCAAACGGCAATTTACATGATTTTTAATATGATACTTGCTTTACTTGCCCCAATTACTACATTTACCTGCGACGAAGCAATGGCATATGCGTTAAATGACAATGATTTTGGGGAAGCTCATATCCAACTGATGGATTGGCCAAGCCTAGACACAATGGGTGATTTCTCGAATGAGGAACGGGAATTCGACGCATTGCTATCATTTAAAACGAAGGTTAATGAACAGCTTGAGCAAGCCAGGCAGCGCAAACTAATCGGACAATCCCTCGACGCCAAGGCAATCATTGAAATTTCTCCAAAAGACAAGATGTTCCCATCATTGCAAAAGCATCTGGAGATTTTACCTGAAGTGTTTATAGTTTCCCAGGTGGAAATTAGGGAAATAGCTTCCGATGGGCAATGTTCAGTCAAAATAACCACCGCAAGTGGTGAAAGGTGCCCCCGTAGCTGGAAATGGGTCGATCATCTCGTCGATGCCGGACCATTCGGCAAAGTATCTCAAAAATGTTTCGAGGCGCTTGCTGAAAAATATGAAAATCTTTTAAAATAGCATTTACAACAATATGAGTGTTTTAGAAAACATTAGTCAGGAGGCGAAAGGTAAATATTTTGCCAGGATGAGGAAAAATGACGATACCGTTTTTTCCATCGACGATGCCCGCGAGTTGATACGGGCGAGAAAGGAAAGAATTGAGGTGGAAAAACATGGAGAAATTGTTGAGAAGAAAAAAGATATCCTAGCCCAGCAAATTGATACACAGACCCAGCAAAAAGTAGGGACAGCATCCATAGCCGATATTTTTGGATTCGATCCCATGCATTCAAAGCAAGTCAATGCTAGGGATAAAGATCCCGACGAAGTTCCCCAAAAATATAGGAAATACTACAAACTTTTATTGAAATTGAAGAATGATCTTAAAAAGGGACTTTCCAAGTTGACAACCAGTAATTTGGCCATTTCCGTTGGCGACATCCAGGATACCGTCGACCACGAAATCGAGTCCTTTAATTCAGAATTTGCCATAGCTCTAATGTCCAACGAACAGGAGGCATTAACCGAGGTCGAAGAAGCCATCCAGCGAATTTATGATGGCACCTATGGCATTTGTGAATTAACGGGCAAACCGATAGAGCCCCAACGGTTGCTTGCCGTACCATTCGCTAGGTTTTCGATCGAAGGGCAGATGGCGAAGGAAAAAGAAAAGAATAAACCGGCAGAACCTTCTAGTGGTTCAATCTTTCAGATTGATCAATCGTCCGATGAGTTAGCAGACTTTGAAACCAAAGAAGATGAGTAATTTTACTAGATACATTTGTTTTACCATCGCATGTTTGGTTGTATTGGTCGACCAAGCGACTAAGATAATCGTCCAGACCTTTGCAAAAAATGATGCGATCAGGATAAATTCATTCCTGTCTTTTACCTATTCTGAAAACACGGGAGCAGCCTGGAGTATGTTCGGTGGGCATTCATCCATTCTAGCCATGCTGGGAGTCCTATCGATGGTCGTCTTAGGTCTTGCCCACAAACAATTTAAAACGACTTTTCAGAAAATTCTTGGGGCAATGGTTTTTGGTGGAATTTTTGGCAATACCCTCGATAGAACTTTTCGTGGACATGTGGTTGATTTCATAGGCATTGACCTGAAATTCTACCACTGGCCGGTATTTAACGTCGCCGATAGTGCCATTTGTATGGGCGTTATAATTTTGTTATTTACTTTTCGAGAAAAAGTACAAAAAGCGAGATAAGTCTGTGTTTCATTAGCTAACAGTTTTTTAAAAAAATGTCCAATCGTCCAGAGCCTTTAATCAGTATTTCAAATCTTTGCAAAGATTATGGCAAGAGTAGGATTTTAAAACACGTGTCTTTCCAAATAGAGAGTGGTGATTTGGTTTCGGTAATAGGACCGTCGGGTTGTGGGAAGTCGACATTGCTGCGATGTTTGAACTGTTTAGAAGTACTGGACGACGGGGAAATCACCATAGACGGCGTCTGTCTACGTACGGTGGACCATGAAAAAAATGAAGACTTTTTTTGGCGGCAGGCCCACGAATTGCGCCAAAATGTAGGGATGGTTTTTCAATCATTTAATTTATTTCCCCACAAAACACTGCTAGACAACGTAACCCTTGCTCAGATAGTTGTCAAACACGAACGACAGGAAAAGGCTAGGGCTTTGGCGATGTCATTGCTGGAAAAGGTTGGGCTAGGAAATTTAAGCGAACGTTATCCCTGGAGTTTATCCGGTGGCGAAAAACAGCGGGCGGCTATCGCACGGGCATTGGCAATGAAACCGAAAGTCATGCTGTACGATGAACCAACTTCTTCCCTTGATCCAGAAATGGTGGAAGAAGTTTTACAGGTCATGCGCGACCTCGATGCGGAAGGAATGACCCAGATCATTGTTACCCACGAAATGCGTTTTGCCAAAGATGCCTCTGACTATATAATTTATATGGAAAATGGTGAAATTATAGAAATTTCCGATGAGGATGAAATTTTTATAAACCCACAGGATGACAGGACCCGTAGATTTCTCAAGCGATACATGTAATGAAAAGTTTCTATTTTATCATACTATTGTTGTTCGGATCTGTTTTATTGGCCGATGAATCGGTGTTGCGTTGGGCTGCCGATGCAGAAAGTGGAGCACCAAACGTGTTCTATGAGAATGGGGATTTGTCAAAGCTGGTGGGATTTGAAAAAGATATCATAGATCACATTGCAAAACGCCTCGGCCGGAAAGCAGAATTTCACCAGAATGATTGGGATAGCCTAATTTCTGGCCTCCAAAGGAATCTGTACGATGTGGTCATTAATGGTTTTTCACCCGAAGAGGGGAAAGAAAATAGTGCCATCTTTTCAAATCCGTACTATGCCTGCGGCCTATCACTTATCATTCGCTCAAATACCGATAATATCAAATCCATTCTCGATTGTAGTGGAGCCATTGTCGGTGTTTTACGAAGCTCTAAGGCAGAGAGTGTCTTGACGAATAGTCTAAAAGATGTCAAAATCATCGGCTATCCCAATGAATACTGTGCCATTTCCGATCTAAAAAACAAACGTGTGGATGCGATCCTATTGGATGGGCAAATTGCAGCATACTACACTAAAAAACTATCCGGTCTAAAAATTATTGATGAGCTCGACGAGACCAGGTATTCCATCGTATCAGCCCCTAGGAATAGGGAACTTATGGCTGCAATAAATGACGTCCTCGGAGGTATGCAACGGGACGGCTCCCTCGACGCAATCGTATCGAAGTGGGATCTGCAGAATACCTTTTACTCTCGGTTACGGGAAATGTCATCAAAAATAGAATCACTGGGATCACAACCTGAATCTCCCAGAAATCGGGATAAATCAACGGTCCAGTACGTCAAAGTGTTACCTTTTTTCATAAAAGCTTCCTGTGTTACCCTAGTGATATCAATTTTGGCAATGTGCGTAGCCATAGCCCTTGGGCTTTGCTTCGCAATTATGAGGGTATACATGCCAAAGTGGATAAGTTTTTTTGCCATTTCAATGATAGAACTTTTACGGGGAATTCCACTTTTAATCCAACTATTTTTTGTATTCTATGGACTCCCATACATAGGAATAACGCTGCCACCATTGGTCGCAGGAATACTAACCCTTGGAATGAACTATGCCGCCTACGAGGCAGAAAATTTTCGTGCCGGAATGGCAGCTGTTCCCTATGGTCAGATGGAAGCAGCACGGGCATTGGGGATGAACCAATGGCAATCTCTGCGCCATGTCATTCTACCGCAGGCATTTACGTTTGTTCTGCCACCGCTTACGAATGATTTCATTGCGATTTTAAAGGATTCATCCCTCGTTTCGCTGATCACAATAATGGAATTGACAAAAACCTATATGCTGATTGCGAGTAATTCGTTTAACTTCTTTGAAATGGGTGCGATCGTCGCTTTTATCTATTTCCTAATAGGGCTGCCCTTTGCACAGCTCGCCAAATTAGCAGAAAGACACTTGAAGCTCGAAAAACGAGCCTATTCCTCTCGAAAAATAGGAGGGAAACACAACCGATAGTCAAACCAAGATGAGGGATAAATCCCCATTATCCCAGCATAAAATTATGCCGATTGGGCCTTTCCATATATTTCCAGGAGAGCTGCGAAATCCTCATCCCGGGAACCGCTTATAATGACATGGTCATACATGGGAGCCATTTTCATTTCACTTTCTGCCGTTCGCAGGCGCTTGGCCATTGATTCTGCCGTTTCAGTCCCCCGGCCAGCGATTCGTTGTTTGAGCTCCTCCAGACTTTTGGGGGCAATAAAAATTGTAACCGTCCGAAAATTGTTTTTTTGCTTTAAAATTTGTTCAACCCCTGCCACATCGATAACCAAAAGTGCGTTAATTCCTTCCGACAGGGTTGATTCGACGTCTACCCGCGAAGAGCCATAGTAATAATCTCCGTGCACATTGGCATATTCCAAAAATTCCGACCTTTCTATTCGCCTGAGAAATTCTTCCCTGCCAATGAAGTGGTAGTCTCTGCCGTTCACCTCACCCTTCCGCGGTTGCCTGGTGGTGGTGGTAACTATCCTTCTCAGATTTTCGGTTCCAACCCTTTGTAACAGCCTTCTGGTAACGGTATCCTTTCCAATTCCAGAAGGTCCGGACAGTATAAACAATGTGGGTGAAACTTCCCCCATGGAACTATGTTTACTTTTCATCGCTGATAAAACAATAGGAGCAATTGATACGGTTAAAATTAATCCCTTCCTTTTCCATAATTTTTTTGCCAAATCAGCGATTCAACTCATTTTTGAATGAAAAATTAAACATCTCAACTTGCACGATAAAATTTTGAAAAGAGTTGTAAACAATGTTGACTAAAATTCTTCTCTTTCAAGAAATTTACCAGTCAAACCTTGACATATGGCAAATTTACTTTTTGTTGGCAGTAATTAAAATCAGCAAGGTAAACTATGCAACCGACATATCATCCGTCGAATTTAAAAAGAATCAGAAAATGTGGGTTCCGTGCTCGTATGGCAACACGGGGCGGACGTAAGATATTATCAGCACGCAGACGCATCGGACGCAAGAAAATCTGTGTGCACATATAAAACTCGCAACAAATGTTCCGGCTATTCAAAAGCCAACGCCTAAGAAAATCTTCCGATTTTGAAAAATTTCGTACCAAAGGTACGAGGAGTGTTTATGGGGAGATATTTGTTTTAAAATCCCTCGAACGGGTGGTGATAGGCACATCATTCCACGATTTAATACCACGAATTGGGATAGTTACGTCGAGGAAAATCGGCAATGCGGTAACCAGGAACCGGATCCGGCGGGTGGTTCGGGAAGTATTTAGACTTAATTCACAGTGTTTCAAACAATCCCATGACTATTTATTCATCGCTCTTATGGGAATTGGCACAAAGTCAAACAAAGAAATAACCAATGCAATTTTGAATGCGGCTAAGTTGCTCTAGTGCCCGATTTTTAACACAACATCGCCTTTTTATGGATCACCAAATGTTTAACCTTTTTAGAATTTGATTTTTTGTGGCATTCCCCTATGTTGCATCATCCTTAGAATTTCATTTTTCTGCAACTATGAGTGGCAATGTTACAATTTTCATGGCGGGGGTGGTTGTTATCCTGCTAGCAGGGCTTTCCTTTTCTGGCAACCATTTGCAAAAATTTAACAATTGGTTACTTTTTTCAAAATACGCTCCTTTTGTGACTTTGGGAATCGGCGGAACAATCTTCCTAATAAATGTGTTTCACCTAAATATGGCAGATTTGGGGGAGCATAGATTTAAGTTACTCATCCTATTTGCCGCAATAATATTGCTCTCTTTTTTCAAAGTGAGAGAACTGCTGTCCATACGTGGATTGGCGGTTCTGTTGCTCGTTTGTTCAAAGGCAATGTTGGACAATGTCTATGGCGAACCGATTTTGTGGAAAAATTATTTCGTCTCTTTTGTCTATTTGGTAATTATTTTTTCAATGCTAATCGGTTCCACGCCATATCTCCTTCGAGATTTTCTAAACTTTCTGATAAAGTCGAAACCTTCAAGGGTAATGCTGGGAACATTCTTGGTGATGTACGGCATATGGTTAACATTGATTCCTCTTGGAAGGGTGGGTTGTTTAATCCGATAGCAAATTATCAAATTTGACAATCCCATCGAATATGGATTGGGCCAGGGTATCCCGATAGGCAGAGGAAGCAATTTTCTTGCATTCTTCACGGTTAGACAGGAACCCACATTCTACTAAAATTCCCGGGCATTTTAGGTCCCTTAACACAACAAATGTACTATGCTTTACCCCGCGATCGATGGCTGATGTTATCTCTGTTAATGAGGATTGTAGGCAATAGCCAAGGACTGTGTTCAGACTGTCAAATGTATTGCCGGCAAAATTTTCATGGGCATTCCTGGAAGAAACTTGGTAGGATGATGCCTGCGTCGATGGGGTCAGTGTGAATGTTTCAATGCCCGACGCGGACGCAGACGGAGCGGAATTAAAATGTATGCTGACGAACAGATTCGCCTTTGCTCGATTGGCAATTTGTGTTCTTTCCGGTAGGGGAACTTTTTTGTCCTGCGATCTGGTTAAAACAACCCGATACCCTCTTTTTTCAAGCAGCTTAGCCAACCGAAGACACACGTCCATCGTCAAGAATTTTTCCTGTAACTTATCCCATTGGGCAGTAGCTCCATTGTCTTCGCCTCCATGTCCCGCATCCAGAGCAATTATCTTTAATTTTTTATGGTGATGTTTTGTCGTTGGAAGCAGTGGCTGGATGTGATACTTATAATCCGAAGAATCGACGTAGTACCTACCGTATCGTTTAATGGCTGAAAATCCCAAAGGCATCAGGACTTTTTTAAATGTAAAAACTCTCGAATTATCTTTAAACGCAAACACAATACTTTTCGTGCCAAAGGAATTAGCAGACAACATTTGCAATCCGCTGGTTTTGGCAATTTTGATCAGCGGTATTTCTTCCGCCCGACATGCCGTACCACAAACGATTCCCCAGATGGCACTTGCAAAAATTAGGTGTTTGATTTTTCGCATAGGCTCTATTTTAGCTTCAATAATTCACTAACATCTAATATTTTAGCGGATGTACCAGATTGCTGTCTGACTTCTCCATCGGATTTTGATCCTTTTTTTATACAAGGCGAAAGGAATACGGAAATTATTTTCCCAAATAGTTTAGGTTCACAATCCTGGATGCCATAGGGTTTAATATCTCCAATAAACCTTTTGATGAGATCAAAACCCAATTCGGGATGAGTCAATTCCCGTCCGCGGAACATCAGTGACAATTTTAATTTATTGCCACTTTCCAAAAATTCAATGGCATGGCGCATCTTTGTGTTGTAGTCATTTAATTCGATAGCCACATGAAGTTTTACTTCCTTAATTTTTGTCGATGCCTGTTTGGAAGAGCTTTTATTCTTCTTTTCGTTATATTTGTACTTTCCAAAGTCCAAAATTTTACATATCGGAGGATTGACGTTTGGAGAGATTTCGACCAAATCCAGCCCTTCACTTTTAGCAATGGAGATAGCTTCCATCGTTTGCATTATTCCCAACTGTTGCCCATTGCTATCGATTACGCGGATCACCTTCGCCCTAATCCTCTCATTTTTCCGAATGAAATTTTTTCCGGAATTTCCAAATTTCCTATCGGAGGAATAGTTGCCCTTTCTGGCTGAAGCGGGATTAAACTGTTGATTTATCATTACCTATTAAAATTATTAACCGGAACTACTGAGCTCCACTGTCATCCATGATAAACTTTTTCTAAAAAAAACAATTATTTTGTAGCACGGAGAAAAACTTTGATACTTTTCATCAAAAATTCCATCGAAAGCAAATCTTTTCCCATTTCACTATTGCCAACTTTTGTTTTTAGTCTTTTGTGTTGAGCTAATATTCTATGATATCTCAAATTGATAAAATTTTCGAGGAAGCACGGCTTACGATATCCGGCGTATCATCACGCGTAGATTTCGACAATGCCAGGTCTAAAATTTTAGGTCCGAATGGTACATTTCGTGAATTGATGAAGCTTTTATCGGGTTTACCAAAGGAAGAACGGCCATCCATGGGACAGGCGATAAATGCTTGTAAAGATAGGGTCGAAGAAATATTCAAAAACAGGTTGGCCGAAATAGAAAGCCTTGAGACCACAGCATCGCTAGGTCAACCCATTGATCCAACCCTAATGCCCATTTCCAATGAAGAAATTTTTTGCCATCCCCTGACAAAGATCAGAAATCGCACCGTGGAAATTTTTTCGAATTTGGGGTTTAGTCCCGTCGAAGGGTCGGAAATAGAAACCGAATGGTTTTGTTTCGACGCATTAAATACACCCGAAAGCCATCCTTCCCGGGATGATCGCGACACATTTTATTTTGGCAAGGAGGTCTCCATTGAAAATGTGTTCAAAAGAAGCGATGAACAATATGTCTTGCGGACCCATACTTCAACGGTCCAAATCAGGACGATGTTACGGTGTAAGCCCCCGATTAGAATTTTGTCACCGGGTATGGTATTTCGCAGGGACGCCATAGATGCTACCCATTATCCGGCTTTTCACCAGTGTGAAGGCCTAGTTGTTGACGAGGGCATAACGGTTTGTGACCTGAAATCGATTTTAGACTTTTTCTTCAAGAAATTAACCGGTGAAAATAGTGAAATTCGCATGCGCCCCAGCTTTTTCCCATTTGTATCTCCAGGGTTTGAGGTAGATTTTAGAAGTAAGAATCTCGGAAAATTGAGCAATAGGTGGATTGAGATTTGTGGGTGTGGCATGGTAGCACCCAATGTTTTCAAAAATTGTGGCTATGCTGGCGATAAAATTTCGGGTTTTGCCTTTGGAATGGGCATTGAACGTCTTGCCATGCTATTATATGGAATTGATGACATTCGACTGTTTTTTCAAAACGATACCAGGTTTTTAAAACAGTTTAAACTATCGATGTTCTAAATTTCATAGACCTCTTTTTTAAATTATCATATGGGACAATCGCTTGAAAACGTGCATGAACACTCTGTTTTTACCCCGTTTACTTCCGATCGAAAGCAGGGTTGTTTAGTTCTCGACTAGAGATCAAATGGAGGGCGAAAGGGGTGGATGAGTATGATAGGAAGGTGGGAAACAACCAGCATCATCAAAAAAGGGACGTTGCTTTGAGCAGATCATTCTTCTCCGCCGTGGGACCCTCTTCAGACTATGGCCGCCATGCGCAATTTGATCATCTTTCCGATGCGTAAATTCGCTAAATCCCCCACCGATTTTATTTGCTTCTGCTTCCGTTTCCATTCCATCCCTCTTAAACTTTTGGCGGGAAACTTAATGGCTCTGCCATGGCGGACAGGATTTTTACTTCCCCGAAAGAAAGGCATTCTTTTCCGTTGCGGTAAAGTAACTAAAAAAAGATAGGCCATATGGATAGCCATATAAAATGCTTGATTCTAACGTTTTAAATTTCAGACTGAACGGCTCAGTTGAATGATGCACCACTAGCTCAATTGGATAGAGCGTCTGACTACGGATCAGAAGGTTATGGGTTCGACTCCTATGTGGTGTGCCATTTCATCCATGGGGCTGTAGCTCAGTTGGTAGAGCGCTACAATGGCATTGTAGATGTCGTCGGTTCGAGCCCGATCAGCTCCACCAGGAAAAGTTCATGGACAAAATATGGACAAAAATCTCATCTCGAAAAAATAAATAGGTTGGAAGGCGTAAAGGTTATGCGTATGCGACATGTGTGTAATCTCTGTAAAACTGTTTAAAAGTTATAAAAATATTTGAATATTTACAGAATTTTTACACACTGGCGTCTACTTATGACTACAAGTAGTATACTAATGCGCAGCGAACAGCAGCGAACAGCAGCGAACAGCAGCGAACAGCAGCGAACAGCAGCGAACAGCAAAAAATTATAACGAAAATTTGCTAGATGTCAATGAAGCAGCAGAATTTCTTAGAGTAAAAACAGATACTTTGTCGCTTTGGCTAAGTACAAATAAATATCCCCAACTAAAGTCCGTAAAAATAGGAAGGTACAGAAGATTCCTAAAGCACGACCTCGTCGAATTCCTAGAATCCTTATCACATACAAACGCAGAGTGGATAAGGAGGAAGGTATGAGCCACTCCGACGACTTTCCCGAACGTCCCGATGACTTTCCCTGGCCAACCCCGATGCATCCTCTGGAATTTGCTAGGCTACTCTACGAAAAGGAAATAGAATTCAAAAATCAAGAAGATTGCCAGAGTACGGGAACAAAGCCTTCTCGGTTTGGTGGATCTTGTACTTATCTCACCCGCAGGGAAGCGGCAGAGTACCTACGCATGTCGCCAAAGTCGTTAACAAATCACCCCAAACACATTCCTTTCCACAAAATTGGCAACCGTGTGCTCTACATAAAGGAAGAGCTGGATGACATCATTCGCAATAACAGTAAGGGGAGGTAAATCATGACTTCAGTGGAACCGAAAACATTCTACAATTTGAAAAAGTTAAATGATGCACTAATTTCCAGAGCCCGAATGTTCAGCACATACCTTTTCCCCAATGGGAAGTGCGTCGGTGGGGAATATGTCGTGGGTTCGTTGGGAGGAGAGTCTGGGGAAAGCCTAAAAATCTGCCTGGAGGGGGAAAAGACCGGTCTGTGGAAAGACTTTGCAACCGGAGAGGGTGGGAAAAGCCTCCTCCACCTGCTGTACAGGTTACGGGATGGGGACTTCTATGGTGCTTGCAAGGAAGCAGCGGACTGGTTAGGTTGCCGAGAAAACATTTACGACTGCGATGCCGCAAGGCCGGCGAACACCACGGAGATGGCAGAGAAGGATGAACTAAAATACCACCCCTTCTGTGACCTCCAGAAAGGTACCCCGTCCGATTTTTTCCAACTCGCCCATACCATGGATGTCAACGTATATGGGATAGAGCTAGCCGATGAAGATGGGATACTAGAATTTTTCAACCACTCTACCAATGGCCGCTGCTGGAGCATAGTCCACAGAGAAAACTTCGTCCGCCAGGACAGGAGGTTGGATGGTCTACCATTTATACTATCCGACAAATCGGTGGCGAAGGCGAGGACGTTAGGATTTCCTGGCTGCCCAGTCGGTATACCGACGAATAAACCAATAATCATGCTGGTGGAAGGGTCATCCGATATCCTAGCAGCCTACTCCCTAATCTATGCCGAGAACATGGAAACCATGGTGACCCCCGTTGCCATGCTGGGTGCTTCCAACAACATTCACCGGTCCTCCCTACGACACTTCCATGGTAAACATGTTATCGGTTTTCCGGACTACGACTTGGCAGGGATAAACGGAATGTCCCGCTGGGGAAAACAATTGGATGGCATAGCTGCTAGCTTTAAGGTTTTTAGCTACGCCGGGCTTGTCCGGGATGATGGTCAACCGATCAAGGACTTGAGAGATTTTTTGAGAGTGGATGTAGACCAGTGGGAAAATGAACAAGATGTCCAATCCCCACTGCTATCCTTTATTTATCCTCTACTTACAAATAAGACAAAGAGAAAGATATAATATGGACAATACTCCTATTAAAAATCAAAAGAATATGCAAGAATATTCTGA
>JAIRXJ010000050.1 GCA_031268375.1 Puniceicoccales bacterium
ACAGCATCGTACATAAAGCAAATGGCGACAATGGCCCGATGTCCTTCCTGTGCCAAATTAGCAAGCGTTTTAAAATGCCGCAATCCTCGGTCAAAATATGATTCCGATGATGGCCGGGAGAAAGTATCTCCGGAAGATAACAGCAAATCATGGATGGGAGTTTTAAGTTCCAAGAAGGTACACATTCCCCCATTATTCACCGCGATATCAATGCGGGAGTCACCCACCCTAACCTCGTGGCATATGGAACATCCTTCCGTATTGATCATGGTGGATAGGGCATTTTGGCGTAACAGAGATTCAATCCATCCATTGATACGATTTTGATTAATGCCGATCCAATTTTTTCCACGGTTCAGCGAAATGGCCTCAACGGTTCCCTGGGTTTTTCGCTTTTCCACATTGGTTGCCGGCGTAAAAAGACATGGTATCCCTTGGAAATTATCCACCTTCCCAATCTTGCCTGTCACTGGACAATGCCATCGTTGCAACCGTCCACCTGCCATTCCTTCAAAAATAAATCGATTGGGGCGACTAATAAGTTCACCGATGCTGAGATCTAGGGGAATTTCCATGGACCCCATGCTAGAAAGTTTTCCCAACCCGGCAAGATTTGAATATTCGTAAACCTATGGCAAAAGTGTGTTATAAAGTTTTAAAAAATTTTTAAAATTCCACTAAAATCTCACTGAATAATGGGTTCATATGCCTTACCCGGTGACCTTTCTACGATTTTAATGGTTAAAAATAGATATTTGAATTTAATTTATTGCTAAAAGCATGAAAGTTCTCATTATGAATAGTCAGGTTATCGGATGAATCTTGAAAAATATTTCCCGTCGGACGAGAATAATGAAGGTTATTCCTTTTCGTTAAATGAGAAGGATTGGCATTCCTATCTCGCCGCAATAGATATAGAAACCGGGAAGCTTTTTGAGCTTTTCGTTGAATCTAGGCATATTTCCAATCACCTCGATATGATTTTCGCTGCCATGCAGTGGAAAAAGATCATTTTTTCAAGCAATAGGCTAGACAGCGGTAATAGCGTTGAAATTGTGACTTTTCACAAAAATCCAGTTTATATCGCATCAAAGGCCATATTTTTCTTCATGGAAAAAATCTGGGATATCCTTGTTGCCGAGTGGAAACCCCTGGAAGTTACCATCTGTTGGCACTTTGCAAAGCTGATGAACACCATGCAGAGAGAAATGTTCGGTGGGATTGCTAGCATTGATTCCTGTGAGTATGTATTGGCTGTCTGCCATTTTAAAAATGTCATGGCAGCGGTAAATGATGCCATGTTTTCCCTAAAAAAATTGCCACTCTTTGAGGGGAAGATGAAGGGTTTTGTCTATGACTTTACCGTTTCATTGTTTGACATACGCGAACTCGCATGGCAGAGCATTTCCCTATGTAATGTCGCAGAAAAACGTTGCAACGAGGGCTCCTAATTTGATTCCAATGACAAAGAGACGTTGCAGTTGACATGTTACAAGCTGGTATAGTTGGTCTTCCAAATGTGGGGAAAAGTACGCTATTCAATGCTTTGACACGGTCAAGGAAGGCGGAAGCACAAAACTATCCATTCTGCACCATCGATCCAAATGTGGGAATAATAGAAGTTCCCGATGGACGATTGCAACAATTGGCGGAATTATCAAAAAGTAAGAAAATCATCCCGGCAGCCATTGAAATTGTTGATATAGCGGGCCTGGTCGCAGGAGCAAGCAAGGGAGAAGGTCTCGGGAATAAATTTTTGGCCAACATCCGTGAGGTCGATGCCATAGTACATGTGGTCCGTTGTTTTGAAGATTCGAATATCTCCCATAGCACAGGGAACGTCGATCCCATAAGGGATATGGATATTATCAATACCGAACTTCTGTTGGCGGATTTGCAGTCCATCGAAAATCAGCTTGAAAAAAACTTAAAAAAAGCGAAGGGCAATGACAGGGAGGCTAAGGAGAATGTTGAATTGCTACGCCTTTTGTTGGAACATCTCAACGGGGGCAACCCTGCCATATCCCTCGCGGTCGACAGTGATACGGCGTTGCGCGTGAAAATGTTCAATTTACTAACATCCAAATCGGTGCTTTTTGTGTGCAATGTTAATGAAAATGACATACTCGCGGGCATGGAAAATAATAGATTTGTTGAAGCGGTAAACTCCTATGCTAGGCATTATGGTAATGCGTCCAGCTGCATAATATGTGCACAAATGGAGTCGGATATGTGTGATTTTTCTCCCGAGGAAGCGGAAAAGTTTTTAAGGGAATATGGCGTCGAACACAGCGGAGTCTCCCAGCTAATACGCAATGTTTATTCCCTATTAGATCTCGCTTCTTTTTTTACGACCGGCATAGATGAGACCCGAGCATGGACGTTTCGAAAAGGGTTGAAAGCACCCCAGTGTGCTGGAATCATACACGGCGATTTCGAAGCTGGATTCATAAAAGCTGAAGTAATTGACTACGACGAGTTTGTTTCCCATCGCGGATGGGCGGGTGCACGCGACGCTGGGAAAATTCGCCTGGAAGGGAAGGAATACCTATTCCAAGATGGCGATATCACCGTTTTTCGATTCAATAGATAATTAAAGAGAAAGTTAAAATAGGTTTTATTCTTAGAATTTTTACGAAAAAGTGTGACAAAGGTAAAATTCCAAGATATACCCATTGCCATGAAAGAAATAACAGCGAATGATGTGGCGAATTTTGTAAAAAATGGAAATTGTGTTGCCTTTGGAGGGTTTACGCCTGCTGGTACCCCCAAGGTTAGTGCTTCCACCATTGCTAGGAAAGCAGAAGAAGAACATGCTGCCGGCAGACCTTTTAAGATTCATGTTTTGACCGGAGCATCGACGGGGGACTCCGTCGACGGGGTCTTGGCGCGAGCGGATGCGATAATTTCCAGGGTCCCGTACCAATCGGATTCTAACATTCGCAATCTAATAAATGAAGGCAGCGTGCACTATTGCGATATACACGTTTCCCATTATGCCCAGCAGGTAAAACAGAAAATGTTCGGTGA
>JAIRXJ010000035.1 GCA_031268375.1 Puniceicoccales bacterium
GATACGATGAAACGACGACGGCTGCGGTCGGTGCCCAGCATGTCTCCGCCGTCAACCATAACATCCTCACCTCCGTCGTCGGACTCAACGTCGAAAAGGAAATCTCCGACCCGGACCATGACGATAAAAGGTGGTTACTATCCCTAAAAGCCGGCTGGGAATGCCAACCCATTCGGAAAATTTCCGATGCCACCGTTACCTTCGACAATAACCTCGGCATCGGCACATTCGTTCCCTCATTCGGATATCCATCCAAGCACGCCGCCATCGGAACACTCACCGTTTCCAAAGACTTGAACGTCAACTGGGCCATCGTCGGTTCCTACACGGGAAGGTTCAGCAAGGACATTTCCACCCACACCCTTTCCTGCGGTGCTCAGTACTTTTTCTAGGAATTCAAAAGTCTCCAGATTTCATAAAAGTTAGCGGGGAAGGTGGGAAAAATGGAAGAGAAAAATCTACTGCCTTTCCCCTGGCTAATGCGATCTCGTCCATTCCTAAAAAATTGATTGGAGGATTGGCAATGAAATTTAACCGTTGTATTCCCATATGAATTTTATATTGATCCTGTTGTGTTGAAAGCTAATGGTGTCGACGGTGATAAAAATGTGGATCGGATGGAGAAGATAGTTTCTCTGATGAAACGGAGGGGTTTCATTTTTAGGTCATCTGATATTTATGGCGGTCTGAATGGTTTTTTCGACTATGGACCACTCGGGGTGGAACTGAAACGTAATATAAAGGAAGCTTGGTGGTCGGATGTGGTGAAAAGGCGTGACGATGTCGTTGGCCTAGAGTGTTCAATAATTTCGCCTAAAAAAATTTGGGAAGCCTCGGGTCATGTGGCTGGATTTTCTGATCCAATGGTGGATTGCAAGGAATCGAAAATGAGATTCCGGGCAGATCAACTATTTTTCGCAAATGCGGTCGTCGATGGCGAGTCCATAGGTTATGTTTGTGTTCAAGAATGCGACAACATTGTAGAGGCAGCTGAAATAGCAGCTGAAACATTGAAAAATAAAATAAAAAAACTAGGAGTGTTGCAAAAATTGGAAGTCAAACCGATTACGGAAGCTTCCGATGAAGAAATAGCCTTGATTCCTTCTCCTGTGACGGGAACAATCGGGACGTTAACCTTGCCACGGGAATTTAACCTAATGTTCCAAACACATGTCGGAGCTGTTTCCGATGACACTTCCGTAGCCTATTTGCGCCCGGAAACTGCCCAGGGTACATTCATTAATTTTCTGAACGTTATTGCCACGACGCGAGTGAAAATTCCATTCGGAATTGCCCAAATGGGAAGGTCATTTAGGAATGAAATCACACCTAGAAATTTTATTTTCCGTTCCCGGGAATTCGAACAAATGGAGTTGGAATTTTTCATCGATGACTCGGAAGAAACATGGCAAAATTGGCATGAATATTGGATAAACGAACGGCTAAAATGGCATAGGAGCATAGGGATTTGTGAAGATTTATTGGAGCTTGATATTCATAAAAAAGAAAAACTAGCCCATTACTCAAAGGCATGTACGGATATTACTTTTAGGTATCCCTTTGGCGTGCAGGAGCTCGAAGGAATTGCCGCCCGTGGAAATTTTGACCTCACCCAACATCAGAATTACAGCGGACAATCGATGGAATATTTTGATGAAAACACAAAAAGAAAATATATTCCCCATGTTATAGAACCCGCTGCGGGTGTAGATCGCACATTACTTGCCGTTATCTGTTCCGCCTACCATGAGGAAAAGGTCGACGGTGAAGTGCGCACGGTTTTGAAATTTGTTCCACGGGTTGCCCCCATCAAAGCGGCAATATTTCCGCTGGTGAAAAATAATCCCGAAATCGTCGCTAGGGCACAGGAAATATATAAAACGCTTCAGCGACGGTGGAATGTTTTCTACGACACTAGCGGAGCCATTGGGAGAAGGTATAGAAGGATGGATGAAATTGGGACTCCCTATTGCATAACCGTTGATTTTGATAGCCTAAAGGATGGTACATTTACGTTGAGGGATAGGGATTCGATGCAACAGGAAAGAATATCTTTGGAAGAACTAATTTTGTTGATGAATGATAAAATTTTTTAAAAGTGTCATCATTTAACTTGTTGTTTGTAAATTCTTATGTACAATGAAGGACATTCGTTTTATGGAGTATACGGAAGCAGTAGATATAGTTTCTGAGCTTTTTAGGATAAGCCGATGGGCCAACAATGAGTATGGCGAAATGTACGCTATCCTAGATAGCGACATTGAAATTCGGGTATTTCAGTCGGCCAGGGATAAAATGGTGATACAGGGAATGTTCGGGGAACCCATCCATAGTCCATCGATGGCAAATGCAAATGAAATAAAGTTTCGTTATCTCCTTCAGGCCAATTTTATTAGAATTGTCCAACACGATGATGTTTTGTCCATGGATAAAAGAACAAACCGCTTAACCTCAACGCGGTATATTTCTTTACTTGAAACTTCTACGGAAAAGGTCCTTGATTCGGTCGAGTCTTTTATCCAAAACATAGATTTTTGGGATATGGCCTTGAAAAGGAAGCAATCATTTGTTACAATGTCCCCTTTGTTGAAACTTTCTCTAAAAAAATGGGAATGATAAAAAAGTTTTTTCAGTTCATATTGGTTTTCATCTGTTGTACACTCCATGCAGAGGAAAGAGACCCCGTTGGTATTTCTCCAAATGCTGTACTTCCCTTTTCGAAGTCAAGTTACTATCATTTCGCCAAAGACCAGAATTTATCTGCCCTCATACAAGATTTTTTCTCGATGCAGGGTATAACCGTAGTAATCAGCGATAGAATAAATTATACCGTAAACGGCAAGTTCAGTAAAATGGATCCGGCAGAATTTTGGACTTACATAACAAAGGCCTACGGTTTGGTTTGGTTTTTCGATGGCAAAATAATGTTTGTCTATACAAACGCCGAGCTGCAAACACAGATTTTTAGAATGGATAGGGATGGAATTGGCACATTGTCTGTGATTCTATCGCGCCTAGGATTCGTTGCTTCCGATTTTTCATTCCGAGACGTCGGTGAAGCAAACGTTCTAATAGTAACTGCACCTCCCCAGTATATTAATGTAATCAACGACATAGCAACTAAGTTTGTTCCAAGTAAGATTTCTGACACCACCATTGTGAAAATCATACCGTTAAAATATGCCTGGGCCTATGACATGACTTTTAACTATGCCAATGGTTCAATTTCCGTCCCCGGTGTCTCAAGTCTATTGCAAAGCATCGTCACGGGCCAACAATTATCATCGGCCCTATCTCCTTTTAATGTTAGCGTAGGGGGGAATCAGAAGCAAATAGAATATCAGAAGATGGTAGGAATGCTCGACGACACCCCACCATACGCAAAGGACATAAGTAACAATATCAAGAATATACAAAAGGATGGAAAAAATTCCGACAAGGGTAAAAATGACAAATCATCGGATGACAAATCGTCCAATGGTGATGACAGCGTAGACATTTCAGGGACTTCTTTGCCCGGATTTATAACCTGTGATCAACGGTTAAATGCGATAATAATTCGTGATAGACGGGAAAACATGCCATTTTACGAAGAAATTATATCAAAACTCGATGTCCCATGCGAAGTTATAAAAATTGATGTGGCCATCGTAGACGTAAACAAATCCGCATCCCTTGTTTTTGGAATTAATGGCATCAGCACTACCATTCCCAATGGTAATCCGATTAGTATTTCGATGGGAAGTAGCAATCTCGCGGGGGGTGCAAATGCTAGCATGAACACAAGTGGCTCAATTGTTGGACGTTTAGGTATAGTAAAAAATGTTGAGATAAGTTATGCCATTGATGCTTTGGAAAAGAGTAGCAATGGGCAGGCAGTTTCCCGGCCATCCGTACTAACACTCGATAATGTTGCAGCAATTTTAGAAACCGATAAAGTACACTATGCCACGGTATCAGGAGCAAATAATTCGAACGCATATACCCAATCTGCAACTACCAAGTTACAGGTTGTCCCCCATATTATTCCTGGGGATGTTGATGTTGATGGTAAACGTAAAATGAAGTTATTTGTTGACATATCCGACGGAAGCTTTGATGCTACCCAAGACCAACAAGCCAATTCCGTAACCCAACATTCCCTAAATACACAATCCGTATTGTACGAAGGTCAGAGCTTAGTCATAGGCGGTTACGACTCTGAAATAAACCAGAAAAAGGACAGTGGCATCCCCGTATTACAAAATTTACCACTGGTAGGAGTTTTGTTCAAACATACGGATAATAGCAAAGAAATCAAAGAACGTATTTATGTAATTTCCCCATCCGTTGTAGAAATCCGCAGCGATGACCATAAATATGATAGATTCGTCCAAAATGGGCAGCTTACAGCCAACGGAACCATTGAATCTGACGATTATCCGCTAACCACCCAATGGCCAAAAGAAAAACGTAAGCCTAAACGCCTTAAAACCAGAGTTAACTGACATTATTATTTAGCCGTGTTAACAGGCCCCCGTACCAGTCCTCATCGATTACGCTCTGCGAATAAATGAAAATTTGGTAGGGAAAAAACAAAGGGAGAAAACCTGAAATTTTATGGGATCACGTCGATCAAAACACGCCCTAATCGAGAAGATAGGCAATCTTTCAGGTCAAAAATCACTGCTGTTCGGCCGATGGAACATCCGCCAATTCTTTAGGGTTCGTGTTGTTTGCTTGGTTTAAGTCTCTGCAGAGCATACGCATTAGGTGATCCAATGTTTTTCCTCTCAGGGTACGCCTGCGTAGATCGATAATTTTGTCATTGCTCCTTCGAAGTTCGACAACATACTTGTTCACATCAAGCCCTCTGGTGTACACATCTTGCCAGATCATATTTTCGATATCCCCTTGCAGGGGCTCTATTTTTTCATCTTTGGCAATTTTGTCTAAAATTACACCAATTTTTACCCGTTGCGTGGCAACAGGTTTGAAACTATTGAAAATTTCTTGAAAATTTTTTGCAATATCCTGGGGTTTCATTCCCGACCTTACCTTGCGGTCTGTAAACTCATTCATCAAATTGGTAGCTTCCTGATTAATAGCACTTTCCGGGACTTTCACATCAACAGATTCAATGAGTTTTGACACCAATTCTTCCCGCTGGTTAAGTCTCGCCTGGGAAGTTTTGTAATTGGTAAGCAACAATTTTGACTTTTCGTATAATTCATCCTGAGATTTTACGCCCAGTGTTTGCAACATATCGTCCGTTAATTCAGGCAACACAAGTTCACGAACTTCGATGATCTCCAAGTCATAGCTAACGGTTTTTCCAGCCAACCCAACTACTTCAAAACCGGTCTCGAATTGTTGAGAAATGGTCTTTTTCTCTCCTGCCTTTACCCCCACGATAGCATCGACTATCGCACCTATCCCGGGTGCCGTGGTATTGCCTGCTTCTTCCCATGTGTTTGTTTGAGTTCCGTAAATGCTAGGGATACTCTTTATGTCTGCCACCACACTTTCATCATCAAATTTTCCCGCATAGCTTAATTTAACAAAATCACCGATCTTCGATTTTCGACTAACGACCTCATATTTTGCATATCGCCTAAGTGTGTTTCTTACTTCATTTTGAATTTCGTGTTCTTCCACGAGCACGTTAATCGGGTCAATGGATAGGCTTTTATCTTCAGACAATTCAAGCTCAGGAATGATATCGAGGGTCAATGTACAAACCATACCCTCATCGGTATCTTCCCGCTTTAAGTCGACGATGGTAATAATATTCCACTCTGTTTTAGAATTTAGGGCGTCCAGTGTTTTATTGATAATATTGGAATCCAATTGCTTTTTGATCCCATCGGAAAATTTCGACAAAATGATATTGCTAGGAATTTTCCCCTTTCTAAACCCTGGCACATTGGCCTCCTTGCACAATTTATCGATAATCGATTTCCTCTCTGCCGCTATCTCATTCGCATCAAATGTACACACTACGTTTAGGCGGGTATCACTAATATTTTCAATTTCTTCTTTCACAATGTAACTCGTAACCCTTACAGTCCAGCCTAGGAGTAAATAATACAACGGCTAGGTCAATAATTTTTTAGAAAACATTTTGAAAAAAGAATTGGTAAATTGTTATAAAAAAACAACATTTTACATCCCAATCGGAGCGATTACCAAAGGGAACCAGTATGTTTTGCAGCCAAATAATAGAAAAAGTAAATGCTGACTTGGTCACATGTTTTGTGGATGCCGGCATCATTGACGCTGCTTCTGTCAGTGGATTGAAAAATTTGGAGGCGGGGGTCCTAAATGAAAATTTAATAGCAATCCTAGGAAAGGTAACCCACGGGGAAAAACTTTTTGATGCCATTGGAATGGAAGTTTTAGCGGAAAACATCCCTACCGATGGCAATGGGCTAGATTTCATCGGCCGCAATTTTGCGGCAAGTAATGCTCTTATTCCCATTCTACTGGATGACAAAAACTGTGTTGTTGCAGTGGCGGATCCATTTAACGTCGAACTAATGGATACCATTGCACGCCGGTTGAAAATTCCCATCACATTTAAACTGACATCCTTTCAAAGGGTAAAGAAATTTTGGGGAACCATCAACGCTGGGCAAAGAATCATAGGGAGAGAAAATGTTGCTTCTGCGTCGACCGATACCGGTGAGCTAGAATCGGTTCTCGTGGATAAATTTTTCGATAACCTGCTTAAAATATCAATTTCAGAGCGAGCATCGGATATTCATTTGGAGCATTGTAGGGATGGAATGTGCATAAGGATCAGAGTTGATGGCAAATTGTACACCATCAATAACGTCGATAAAATCCTTGCACAGACTCTTGTCGCCAAGATAAAGTTTAGGGCCGATGCGAAAATTGATGAGGTCCATCTGCCACAGGATAGAAGGATACGCCTAGGAATTTTTGACAAAAACTATGACCTGCGCATTTCAATTTTGCCAACCATATATGGAGAAAATGTCGCCATTAGAATTTTTGACCAGGAGGATAACGATTTTGATTTAAATAGCATTGGCCTGAACCAGGGACAATCCGCCTTGATGGAGTCGATAATAAGTGGTAAAAGTGGACTGGTCCTGCTGTGCGGACCAACCGGATGCGGAAAGACGACAACATTGTATACAATTTTGAAAAAAATCTCATCGCAGGATAGGAAAGTGATCACCATTGAGGATCCCATAGAATATAGGTTGGATGGGATTAGCCAGGTGCCTGTAAACGATGAAATTGGATTATCCTTTGCATCCATTTTGCGTTCCGTTCTGCGCCAATCCCCAAATGTAATAATGGTCGGTGAAATTCGCGACCATGAAACAGCGGAGCTTGTAATCCAAGCTGCTTTAACGGGACACTTGGTCTTCAGCACAATCCACTGCAACGATGCAATGGGGGCCATTACACGCCTGCTGGACCTTGGCATTTCAGAATTCCTGATAAAGAGCTGCCTGCGTGGGTCAATTTCCCAAAAGCTCATGCGCAAACCATGCCAATCCTGCATGACACTGCGAGAACTATCAGATGGTGAAAAGGTACTGTTCCCCCGACTAGCCGATTTCATAAAAATGGTCCCGAAAGTACATGGATGCGAAAATTGTTCCCGGAGAGGATATAGGGGAAGAATTGCAATTTTCGATTTTCTAGTGAAAAAAAGTCTAGCTACCAACCTTTCGACGATCGGCCAGGGAACCATTCTCGATGATTTTCTCCATGCCGACTCTTTTTCCGAAAGCATTCTCAGGCTGCTGAAAGACCATGCCATCGTGTTCGAAGATGTCAGCCCACAGCTGATCAATAATGGGCGAAAGTTGGATCATGTTAAATTTTAAGACCGATGAAGGTGCAAATTGTCATTCATTTTTGTTCCCAATATTTTTACATAAAATGCTTGACCGAATGGGCAAATATTCCAGATTGCCAATCACGTTTGCGAGCATAGTTTAGTGGTAAAACTTCTGCCTTCCAAGCAGGTATCGTCGGTTCGATTCCGTCTGCTCGCACCAACTTTATATAATCAGGTTTTCAACTCAATTTTTGCCATGGATGCTCCGCTGCTGATTTTTTCAAATACCAAAAAAGATTCCGATTTGCTCTACCTAATTGGTACACATGTTCCGGACAATATCGCCATTGTGTTCGATGGACGGGAATCAATTGCCCTGGTGAGTGCACTGGAAATCAATCGACTGAGGAATACGTCAAAAATTGACAAATTCGTCAGCTGGGACGTTGTTAAATCATCTTTGAAATCTGCCAAAAATACCGATTTCGACGTTCTGAAACAATTTTTACAAGATCTTCAACTAAAGACAATTTGCGTCAAGCAAGACTTTCCAATTCACCTTGCGGATCAACTGAGATCTGCAGATTTCGAAATAATTGTGGCAGGATTTTCAATCCTTCCCCGGAGGTTAATAAAGTCCGATGAAGAAATTACCGAAATCAAGCATGCCATTGATATCGTCCGCCAAACATTTGTGAAAGTGGAAAATATTCTGTCGGCTACATCGGTCAATGGGAAAAATGAATTGGTTTTTGAAGATGAAATTTTGACATCGGAACGGCTGCGTGCCACGATGGAAACGTTTTGCTATCAGCTGGGAGCAATTGCGGATTCCACGATCATTGCCTGCGGGATTGCTGCCTGTGATCCACATAATTTGGGGTATGGTCCATTGAAAGCCAACGAGTTCGTTTTGATAGATTTTTTCCCGCATTTGAAGACTTCCAGATACTATGCCGATGTTTCCCGCACATTTCTCAAAGGAAAACCAACGAAGGAACAAACTAACCTGTACAATACCGTCAAAACCGCCCATGACATTGCTGCCGATATGGCCCACGGTGGGGTTCAAGGAAAAGACATAATGGGACGGACCTTTGAATATTTTGAGAGTAGAGGATATAAGTCGAGCAATACTGCCAATCCTCCCTACGGAATGTTTCATTCACTCGGACATGGCTTGGGACTTGACATTCACGAACCACCAAGGATCGGTATGTGTGACGACATGCTACAACCCGGAATGGTCGTAACCATTGAGCCTGGGCTATATTATCCAACAATCGGAGGTGTTCGCGTAGAAGATGACATTCTGATCGGCAATCAATCCAGTGAAATTTTAACACAAATTCCACATAATTGGATGATCAAGTAGAGGGTCTTAGATTTTTGTTGTTGCCTGGAACGATAGACGTATGGAACAAACAAATTTCTCCCGGGTTTAAATGCTCTTGTGTAGAAAAAATACCACAAGAAAGTACGTCGCTACGCACATTAGACCACATTTTCTCGAAAATACATTTTTGGCTGCAAAAATGTACCAGGTAGCTACCGTTATAAAAATAAGAGCCCCCGTTTCTACCAGAAATGATCCCTTCGCAAAGTACAGAGGATGTATTAGGGTACAAAGTCCAGTTATCAACATCAGGTTTAATAAATTTGATCCAATGATGTTTCCGGAACAAATGGCATAATGTCGCTGTTTTGCCGCCGTTGTAACAACAAAAATCTCAGGGGCACTTGTTCCCAGGGCCAGCAGTGAAAACCCTATAAATGTTTCCGATATTTTGAAAAAGTTCGAAATGTGGTAGCAGGATGTCACTACCAGGTGTGCCCCAAGGGTCAGAAAGATAACGGAAGATACGAAAACGGCACTGCTTTTCTTGGTGGACCATGCGTTAAAATTTTCCATACCAATGCACGCTTTGTCCGATGTGTTTTTAGATTTTTTTCTCAAAAATGGGAACAATAGGTAAACCACAAATGTTATTAAAAAGATGGCGCTTGCGTACCGTGTTATTTGGCCTCTAAGGCAGCAAGATGTAAAAAAAATTGTCAATGCGACCAGTAGAGGAAATTCCACCCATACCACTCTTTTATTGCATTTGAACGGAGAAACTAGGGATGCTATGCCAAACCCAAGTGCCAAGTTCGAAAAATTACTACCCACGATATTGCCCATCGCAATGTTGGGATGGTCTTCCAGGATTGCTGTTATGGTCGATACGAGGTCTGGGGCTGCCGTTCCGATTGAAATCAAAAATATTTCAACCATGGCTGAATTTATATTAAACCTACGCAGTATGTGTAGGGCGGAATCACAGAAGAATTTTGCCCCATATATTAGGAATATGAACCCAATGACCAAAAGAAACACGACATGAAATAACGCCATCACTGCCATACTTATAAAATTTTCCAGATTCTCAAGTATGAAAATAGCCTACTTCCTTTGCTACACCATCAAAATGGTTGTGTTTAAATTTTCAATGATTAACCATTGGGAAAGATCCATGTGCGCCTTCGAAATTAAAAATTTGAAATTGTCGGTAAATGATAACGTCATATTGGACGGATTTTCCCTAAAAATTCTTCCAGGGGAAGTCCACGCTTTCATCGGGAAAAATGGGATCGGGAAAAGTTCTCTAGCCAAAGCTATTGCGGGACATCCGGCATACAAAATTCAAGGGGGAGATATTGTCCTGAATGGGGAAAGGATCCTGGGGCAGTCTCCCGATGAAATTGCGAGGAAAGGATTTTTTTTGGCCTTCCAATCCCCCATAGAACTCCCAGGAGTTTCATTGGCAAACTTTATTCGTGCTGCAGTGCAGGCAAGACTGCCCAGGGGAACCCCACTGAATGGCGTAGATTTCTATAAAAATTTGTATGCTAAAATGGAGGCTTTGCAAATTGATAAATCTTTCACCTCGCGACCATTAAATGACGGCTTTTCAGGCGGAGAAAAGAAACGTTGCGAAGTCTTGCAAATGATGATGGTCGAGCCAAAATATGCGATCCTGGATGAGACGGATAGCGGGCTCGATATCGATGCGTTGAAAATCGTTTCAAATGCTGTCAATGCCATGCGAGACGGTACTTTTTCGGCCATAATTATTACGCACCACAATAAGCTTTTAGAGTATATAAAACCAGATTTTGTCCACATCATTTCCGATGGGAAAATTGCAATGAGTGGTGGTTTGGAACTCATCGATAGGTTGGAAAAATTTGGGTATGGATTTATCCACGATGAACATACACTGTAAAACGACATGGACAATCTTCACCAATCCATTGATGATGCAAATTTTCACTATGCCATTAACTACAAGTATGATGCTGGCGTCGGTCTAGGTGCACAGACCATTGATTATATTTCCGATGTCAAAAATGATGCCCCTTGGATTCGGGAATTTCGGAAGACTGCACTGAAAAAATTCCATGAAATATCTCTGCCGGCATGGGTGACCTATCGCGATGTCCACGATTTAGATTTTTCTACCATTCGATATTATTTGGCCAATGACCAATTGCCACAAATATCCTGGGAAAAAGTTCCTCAGGACGTAAAGATAACCTTTGAACGACTTGGAGTTCCGGAGAAAGAAAGAAAATTTTTTGCCGGGGTCGAAGCCCAATTCGACAGTGAATCGGCATATACTCGCATCCAAGAAGAACTCAGCAAACAGGGTGTAATTTTTGTCAATTCGACGGAGGGATTGAACAAATTCCCAGAGATATTTCGAAAATATTTCGGAACAGTTGTTCCCATTGGAGATAACAAATTCAGTGCCTTAAACAGTGCTGTTTTCAGTGGTGGTAGTTTCATCTATGTCCCAAAAAATGTTCAAGTTAAACAGCCGTTGCAGGCATATTTTCGAATAAATTCAGAACGGTTTGGACAATTTGAACGTACCCTAATCATCGTGGATGAAGGTGCTGAAGTGACGTATTTGGAAGGGTGCACCGCTCCGAAATTTGAAACGTCCACTTTACATTCCGCTGTCGTAGAAATCATTGCCATGAAAAATGCTAAAATTCAGTACATTACCGTCCAGAACTGGTCGAATAATGTTTTCAATCTGGTTACCAAGCGTGGTGTTGCCCATGAAAACGCAGAAATTAAGTGGATTGATTGTAACATCGGTTCCCGCCTCACGATGAAATATCCAGCGATTTACCTAGCAGGGAAATATGCCAAGGGTGAAGTCTTATCCCTGGCAGTTGCTTCCGGCGGCCAAATTCAAGACACCGGGGCAAAAATAATACACCTCGCCGATGATACTTCTTCGAATATTGTATCAAAATCTGTTTCCTTCGGTGGAGGTATGGCATCCTATCGGGGAGTTGTCAATATTTCAAAGGATTTGAAGGATTGTAAAAATAATACCGTCTGCGATGCACTTTTAATAAATCCAACCAGCAAAACTGCGACTTTCCCTAAAATTAATGTTACCGGCAATGGGAATGTCGTCCAACATGAAGCCAGTGTGTCAAAAATCAGCGAGGAACAAATTTTCTATATGCAACAGCGGGGCATTCCGGAAGCCCAAGCCGTGAGTCTAAGTGTCAACGGTTTCATCAATGACCTGGTACGGGAATTTCCGATGGAGTATAGCATCGAAATGAAACGCCTAATTGACATGCAAACGGAAAAAGCAATCGGGTGATCATTGGCAATCACTGCAAGGCATTCAATTTACTTACTTTAACATCAATTGGACGGTCTTGAGGACGGATTCTATGGTAATATCTTCCGTCGGGAAGCCACCGCTTAGGGGACAACTGTCAGGCATGACGATTATTTTATCAGCATCAAATATCGGCCCGGTGACGAGGGCATTGGTAACACCGTATATGCAAATCAATGGACGGCCGAACATGTTGGCCAGATGCATGCCTCCCGTGTCAATCGCGATCACCAGAGCATCCTTTTGTATATAACTTGCCAATGCGAGTATGTTTGTTTTCCCAGCCAAGTTTGAAATTCTTTCCCGGTTGAGAAAAAGAGAAATTTCATCGATAAATATTGCATCCGCTTTCGTGCCATACAGATTCACATGCACATCTTCATATATTTCATGAATTCTTTCTATTAAAATTCTCCAAGAATTTGCAGGCCAGCGTTTACGGGGGGTATTGATGGATCCACATACCATTCCGACCGTACGTTTGGCCTTTGAAACAATACCTAAATCCGTGCACAATTTGAATGGGGAAAGATTGTCTTCGCATTCAATCCCAAATTCATTCAGTGCATTTTTCCATAATTTTGTTTGATGCAGAAATCCAGTATCGGCACCGCTTTCATACAAGTTATTTATAAAAATTTTCCTATAGGATCTATTTTTAGTGTCCGTTCCTATCCTTTTGGGAGCACCCATTAAAACCGCCTCAATGTCACCGCGTAATGAGCTAACAAGCGAAATATAAACATCCGGGTATGGGTAAATATCTTTAGTCTTTAGAATATGGAGAAAATATTTGGAATTTTTCTCGGGTAATGGTACCACTTTGTCCGCAATTTCCAATGCAGCAAGAAAATCGACGAATTGTTCCTGGCAAATCAAAATTAGTTCCATGTCGGGACGGTAATGTTTCAGTGTCCGCAACACAGCTACCGCCATGATGATATCCCCCAACCAATTTGGCATACGCACCATAACATGAAGATTTATTACCGATTCAGGCTTGATGTTTAGGTACCTTTGAGACTGTGACAACCATTCGCATCTCCGTTTTACCAAATTTTTTGTGCCATGGGCTACAACTTTCCACCTATCATGAGCCCATAGCCAGTCGGAACAAACATTTTCACTTACACTTAAAATTTCTTCCAAATGTCTATTTGCGACAAATAGGATTGTCTTAGGATCATTCTCATCAAAATTTAATCTTTTGATCCTAATGTTCGCTTTCCAAAAGCCAACCCTCATGGGGCATAGGAAATAAACGGGCACTTTAAATTTTTGATACAGCAAAGCCGGCAAGTCCGTCGATGCAATTAGACGGTTGAAAAATATCATGCGATGGCCGCTATCGCCAGCATTTTGATCAAATAGTAGCGATATTATCCCTTTATTTTTTAGAACCTGCATCGCTTCAAATATTCCTTTTTTTCGAGAAAACAGTTTCATCCCACATCCTTCGCGGGTATATTTTATAAACTTTTCCAGTGATCGGTTATCGAATGGTCGGTAAATGACACCTACTTCGGGCCAATCAATGTCATCTACGATTTTTGGCAAAAGTGTCATACTCTCCATTAGGGTGAAGTGGGGAACGAGCACAATGGCTCCCTGTTTTCCTGTTAACACTTGACTAATGACCCTTTTATCTTCTTTGCTTAACTTAAAATCTGCCTTTATTCTTTTTCTACTGAGAAAGCTTCCAGCAATACTTAACAGTCCAAGCTCTATGAGGCGAAAAAAGTTTTCTCGGCAAACTTTTCTACGCCATAGCGCACTTCGCCCGGGGAAGGCATAATATAAATTTGACAATACGAGTCGTCTGCGGGAAGGCATTACAAACATAGCAACACTACCACACACGATACACAACAATCGAAGGATACACTTAGGCATATGTGCCAACAAATATCCAAATATAACTAGGATGTAATATAGCGTGATTTATCCTTTCAAAATCAATAAAAATTAACCTGCAAATACATTTGATCGAAAAAGGAAATATGTCCATGCAAAGATAGAAAGATATGCAAAAATTTACCCACCTATCTCCCCATTAATTGCTTTAAATGTGACATCCTCATCCCTCCCCAAACGATTCTTCCCGGGGAACCAAATGTTTCACTTTGAGATAACGATACTCCGGTAGTCCGGTACCGGCAGGGACTAGGTGCCCCATGATGATATTTTCCTTAAATCCTTTCAAAGGATCGTATTTCCCAAGCGTAGCAGCTTCCGTCAAAACCTTGGTAGTCTCTTGGAATGATGCAGCAGCAATAAAACTATCCGTTTCTATGGACGATTTTGTTATGCCCATCAAAACTGGTTCACAGGTAGCAGGCTCCCCACCAGCTTCTAGGATTTTTTTATTTTCAGCCATGAACAGGTCACGGCTAACCTGCTCTCCCCAGAAAAAGTCAGAATCTCCCGGTTCCAGTACCCGTACTTTTTTCAGCATACATGCGACGATGATTTCTATGTGCTTGTCGTTGATGACGACACCCTGCAACCGATAGACCTTTTGAATTTCAGAAACCAAATATTCCTGCAAGCTCGATGGGCCCAAAATACTCAATATTTCGTGGGGATCTGGGGAGCCATCGGTTAAGCTTTGACCTTTGTTTATGAAATCACCTTCATGGACAATGATATGCTTCCCTTGGGCAATCAAATGTTCCTGCCTTTCGCCTGTTTCGCTATCGGCGATGAAAATGCGACGTTTATTCCGTAAAGTCCCACCAAAGGATACGATGCCATCCAATTTTGCCATTTCTGCGACATCTTTGGGACATCTAGCTTCGAACAATTCTGCAATCCTCGGCAATCCACCGGTAATATCTTGGGTTTTGGAAGCAGAACGGGAAGTTTTTGCCAACAATGCTCCAGCTTGCACCTCATTGCCGTTGTTTACGATGACTTGCGCTCCGGTCGGGATAGAATATGTGGCGATTACTTTATCCATAGGCAATCCTTGGTCATTGATACCTGCCAAAACTTCAATCATTGGGCTTAGGTCATCCTTATGTTCGATAATGATGATGGTTATGCGACCCGTTGAAACATCGACATCCCGCTTAATTGTTACGCCGGGGATCATGTCTTTAAAGTTTATGACGCCTGGTTTTTCCGATAAAATCGGCATATTATGCGGATCCCACATGACGATCAAATCGCCTTTTTCAATTTTTGCACCGTCGGAAACATAAAGTAAGGCCCCAGGAACAATGGAATAGATCTCCAGTTCATGGCCTTCGGGATCGACAATTTGAATGGATCCTGTTTTGTTCAACACGATATTTGCGTTTTCGAGGGTGGTAACCATTCTCAAACCATTAAATTTGACAAAACCAGAATGCCGTGCACGATATTCTGAACTTTTCAAGACTTGACTGGCAACACCACCCACGTGAAAGGTTCTCAATGTTAACTGAGTTCCCGGTTCACCGATGGACTGAGCGGCAATTACCCCAACGGCACTTCCTCGCTCAACTATACTATTCGTAGCAGGATTAATCCCATAGGCCTTGGCTGGAATTGTGCTTTTTGTCATATGCGTTAGCGGCGACATAACCTTGACGCGCTCGATGCCACATTCTTCGATGCGTTTGGCAACATCTGCCGTTATTAACTCACCGGCTGCGACTATTACTTCGTCTGGATCGAGCAAATTTTTTACATCTTCACTGGCACAACGGCCGATAATCCTATCCGCCAGACTAACAATTTCATCATCGCCTTCCAAAATTGCCGATTTCCACACGCCATTTCTATTGCCATCGTCGTGATCTTCTATTACACAGTCCATGGCGACATCACACAACTTGCGCGTCAGATATCCTGCATCCGCCGTTTTTAAAGCGACGTCGGCTAACCCTTTTCTGGCACCGTGCGTAGAGCTAAAATATTCTAAAACGGATAAACCTTCCCGAAATGATGACAAGATTGGTTGTTCGATGATTTCTCCCGATGGTTTTGCCATGAGACCACGCATGCCGCATAGCTGACGAACCTGTTGACGATTACCGCGGGCACCAGAATCCATCATCAAAAATATCGAATTTACATCATTTGATCCGCCATTTTTGGCCAGCGATTCAAATGCCATCTGGGCAATATCATCGGTAGCCGTAGTCCAAATATCAACAATTTTATTGTAACGTTCACCGGAAGTGATGATTCCTTTTTTGTGTTGTGCTTCCACGTCAGCAATTTTCTTTTTGGCAGCGGCAATGACATTTTGTTTGTTGTCTGGAATTATCATATCTCCAATTCCAATGGATAATCCCGCCTTTGTAGCTTCCTTAAACCCAAGATCCTTCAATCTATCCAAGACTTTTACGGCAAGTTCTTGGCCGACTACCTTATAGGTATTGAGAACGAGGTCTCCTAGTTTTCCTTTAGCCACCGGAGAATTTACAAAACCCAAAACCTTGGGGAAGATGCTGTTAAAAATTATCCGACCAAGCGTAGTTTCTATAATCTTTGCGTTTGGATCGCCGTAGCGAGTATTCTGCTTGTAGTCTGGATTTACATAGCGTACCCTGTCATGCTTTCTTAAAATATCTTCCGCATCTATCCGCAATGCCTCTTCGACACTAGATATCAATGGCAAAGCTGCATTCGGATCTTTCTTTGTCATAGGATCAATCGTCAAATAATAACAACCCAGGACGATGTCTTGCGACGGGACCAGCACTGGTTTCCCACTCGATGGAGAAAAAATGTTTTTCGAAGCTAACATTAACATTCTTGCTTCCATTACAGATTCCAAAGACAGTGGCACGTGAACGGCCATTTGGTCACCGTCGAAGTCAGCATTGAAAGCTGCGCATACTAAAGGATGTAATCGTATGGCATCCCCTTCTATTAAAATTGGTTCAAACGCTTGGATAGACAATCTATGGAGCGTGGGTGCACGATTTAGTAATATGGGATGTTCCCGGGTAACCTCTTCTAGAATATCCCAAACTTCAGGAGCCTGCCTTTCTATCATCTTACGGGCACTGCGGACCGTATGCACAAAACCGAGCTCCTTTAAACGCCTTATTATAAACGGTTCAAATAGTATCCAAGCAATGCGTTTTGGCAACCCACACTGGTGGATCTTCAATTCCGGGCCCACAACAATTACCGATCGACCGCTATAGTCGACGCGCTTACCTAGTAGATTCTGCCTAAAACGTCCCTGTTTCCCTTTCAACATTTCGCTAAGGGATTTTAAAGGTCTATTGCCCGCCCCTACGACGCTCTTCCCATGTTTATCGTTGTCGAATAATGCATCGACTGCCTCCTGGAGCATGCGCATTTCATTGTGAATTATGACATCGGGGGTTTTTAAGCTCAACAAGCTTTTCAGGCGGTTATTGCGATTGATAACCCTGCGATATAAATCATTCAAGTCACTGGTAGCAAAACGCCCTCCATCCAGGGGGACCAGGGGACGCAAGTCGGGAGGAATAATTGGCAAAACTTCCAATACCATCCACTCCGGTCGCATATTACTCGCTTCAAATCCATTCACCAACTTTAGTCGTTTGGTCAAGGTCTTTTTTGCCTGCTTTGAATGGGTAACCCTCAACTGTTCCTGCAACTCCATTATAAGGTCTTGCAGATCAATCTGTGCCAGAACATCTCGCACAGCTTCTGCTCCTATTTTTGCCACAAAGGCATCCTCTCCATACTCCTCCTGCAACTGAGCATATTCTTTTTCCGTCAACAATTGGTATTTTTGCAAGGGCGTAACTCCTGGATCAACAACCATGTAACGTTCATAGTATATGACCTTTTCCAAATTTTTTGCCGTTACATCGAGCATTAGCCCGATCCGACTTGGTAAGCTTTTTAGGAACCAAATGTGTGATATTGGAACCGCAAGCTCGATGTGCCCCATTCTTTCTCGACGAACACGGGAGACTGTGACTTCAACGCCACATCGTTCGCAAACCATTCCCTTGTGTTTAATTCGTTTGTATTTGCCACAGGCACATTCATAGTCACGCACTGGACCAAAAATTTTCTGGCAAAACAACCCTCCCGGTTCGGGCTTAAAAGTTCTATAATTTATCGTCTCCGGGTTCTTTATTTCACCGCTTGACCACGAACGGATAGTATCGGGAGAAGCAATGGAAATACCAACGCGATTATAGTTGCTAATATCATCAAACCCGAGGATTGACCTTGCCTCCTTGAAATTAGTTTTTTCTGTGAAACTCATTGTATTATCAATTCACTAGTTAAAAATTTTCCATGTCCAATAGCCTATCGTCCTCCAACTTTATGTCTAGGCATAGCCCTTGCATCTCTTTTACGAGAACATTAAATGACTGTGGAATTCCAGCATCCAAAGACGTATCTCCTTTTACTATCGACTCGTAGATCTTTGTCCTGCCCTGTAAATCATCGGACTTAACGGTCAATAATTCCTGTAACGAATAGGCCGCACCATAGGCCTCAAGTGCCCAAACTTCCATTTCTCCAAACCGCTGACCTCCATATTGTGCACGGCCTCCCAGAGGTTGTTGCGTTATCAGGCTATATGGACCAACGGCACGGGCATGGACTTTGTCGGCGACAAGATGGTTTAGTTTCATCATATAAATATAGCCAACCATTACTTTCTGATCAAATTTTCTACCCGTACAGCCATCGAATAAATCAACCTTCCCACCTTCCGGCAAGCCTGCCTGCTTATATAGCTCCTGCATTTTACTTTCTTTAATGCCATCGAATACGGGGGTTGAAACTGTTATGCCAAGTTTTTTGCACACCAGCCCCAGATGTGTTTCTAAAACCTGTCCAACGTTCATACGGCCTGGGACACCGAGAGGATTTAGTATTATGTCGATGGGAGTTCCATCTTCCAAAAATGGCATATCTTCCGATTTGACAATCTTTGAAACGACACCCTTATTGCCGTGACGGCCAGCCATTTTATCACCGACCTGTATCTTCCGTTTATTTGCAACGAATACTTTAACATTTTTAATGATACCGCTGTCGTCAATATTTCCAGATTCAATGGCTGCAATTTTATGCAACCTTTCCTTTTCCAAGTCATCAAATTTTGCCTGGTATACCTCGATGATTTCCACAATCTTAGTCCTTACGGGAGAAACAGCCATCCTAATATTACTTCCACAGGCCGCCAGTCTGCGCAACAATGTTTTTGTAATTTTTCTATTAGCTGGCAAAATCACTTCTCCACTGTCGCTATCCGTAATGTCCAATGGAATTTTTTCTCCCAATAAAATGCTAGAAAATGCTTCCGTTAGATCATCCCGAATCATGTCCGCTTGGGTACGAAATTCTTCGTTAGTCTTTTTAATTCTTCGTTTGCACTCTATTTCGGAAATATCTTCCCGTTCATTGTCTATCCTGCTAGAAATTTTTACATCCATAACAGTTCCATAGCATCCCGCGGGTGCCAACAGTGACGAATCCTTAACATCGGCTGCTTTTTCCCCAAAAATAGCCCGCAGAAGTTTTTCTTCCGGTGCCAAATCCGTTTCCGTTTTTGGTGTAATTTTCCCAACCAGAATATCTCCTGGCTTTACTTCAGCCCCGATCTTAATGATGCCATTCCTGCTCAGATTTTTCAATGCTTCATCCCCAACGTTTGGGATATCCCGTGTTATTTCTTCGGGACCAAGTTTCGTATCGCGGGCAGACACTTCATACTCTTCTATGTGAATCGATGTAAAAATATCGTCCCGAATCATGCGTTCGTTTAGAATTACCGCATCTTCAAAATTGTATCCATTCCACGGCATAAATGCCACAAGAACATTCTTCCCCAGAGCCAATTCACCACTATCGGTTGCCGCCCCATCCGCTAAAATATCACCCGCTTGCACCTTTTGATTTTTACTTACCACCGGCTTTTGATTAAAGCACGTGGACGCGTTCGATCGCCAATATTTACGCAAATGATAAATTTGAATATTTTTACCATTGGAGCCATCGGATTCATTAAAATTATTTGGCAAATTCCCATCTTTGGTTACGATAATTCTTGTTCCGTCGATGGAGGCAACAATACCGTCGGATTTTGCCAGAACCACATGGCCAGAATCACAGGCCAATTTTTTTTCAATTCCAGTTCCAACAAAAGGTGCTTCCGTTGTCAACAATGGGACCCCCTGGCGTTGCATATTAGCCCCCATGAGGGCACGGCTGGTATCGTCATGCTCAAGGAATGGAATCAACCCGGCGGCAATGGAAATTACCTGTTTTGGAGAAACATCCATTAGATCGACATCGTGGGGGTCGACCTCTAAAATTTCACTAGATTTTCTCACGGTAATTTTCCCGGTCAAATTGCCATTTTCATCGATGTCAGAATTTGCTTGGGCGATCAATTTGTTTTCCTCCTTATCCGCAGATAGATAAACAACATCAGAAGCGACATGGCCATTTTTTACCACACGGTATGGAGTTTCGATGAAACCGAAATCGTTTATGCGTGCATAGGTGCTCAGCGAGTTGATTAAACCAATGTTTGGACCTTCCGGTGTTTCAATTGGACAAATCCTACCATAGTGTGACGCGTGTACGTCTCTAACTTCCATGCCAGCACGATCCCGATTCAAACCACTCGGACCGATGGCGGACAACCTTCTTTTATGGGCGAGCTCGGATAGTGGATTTATCTGGTCCATAAACTGGGATAACTGGCTCCGGGCAAAAAAGTCCCTAATGACGGACATTAGCATTTTCCCATTAACCAATTTCTGCGCTGAAAGTATGTCAACGCTTTGGTTTAGTAGCGACATTTTTTCCCGTATTACCCTTTCCATACGAGCTAACCCAATGCGGCATTGGTTAATCAAGAGTTCCCCGACCCCCCGAATCCTTCTGCTACCCAAACTATCAATGTCATCGATGGAACCGCCTTCGCCGGATCGCAGTGAACACAGATACTTTGTTGCTGCCACAATGTCGTCCACTCCCACCAGGGTATCGTTTAAATCTTTATGTAGCCCCAACTTACTATTGATTTTATACCTTCCAATCTTGCTGAGGTCGTAGCGTTTACTATCCTTGAAACTGCGAGTAAAAAACGATTGTGCATTTTGCAAATTCAGAGGTTCCCCGGGCCTAAAATGTCTATAAATTTCATAGAGGGCTTCTTCTTCGTTCCGTGCCGTATCCTTTTTCAGACTACGAATTATCAGCCCACCATCCTCCGAAACATTTACAACCGAGATTGTGGCAATGCCGGCTTCGATAAAACTTTTTAGCATGCTTTTGCCCAAAGGTTCGTAGGCCCGTGCCAAAACGATGCCATGTTCCACGTCTATTACGTCATCGGTTAAAACAATATCGACCAAAGACTCTTCTTTGATTAATCGCTCTACGCTAACCTCCTGTAACTTGTAGAAAACCGACAATATTTCCCGGTCCGAACTATAACCAAACGCACGCAACAGCGTTGTCAGGAGGAACCGACGGCGTCTACGACGCCTATCCAAATAGACATACAAAAGGTCGTTCTGATCATTTTGTACCTCTATCCAAGTCCCCCGGTCAGGCATTATGCGGAATGCATGCAATAATTTTCCCGTCGCATGGGCGAAGACTTCGAAGCAAATGCCCGGAGATCGGTGCAACTGACTGACGACAACACGTTCCGTCCCACTAATTATAAACGAACCACGCTCGCCCATGATCGGAATTTCACCCAAGTAAACCTCTTCCTCCCTCGAATCATCACCACTGGAAAGCTTTAGGCACAAAAACAATGGAGCAGCATAGGTTCGACTCTCCTTGATACAGAAATCCTCCGAATATTTGGCTGGAGCAACCCTATAGGATACATAATTCAGTGAGGCCGTCCCATCATAGCTTTCGATGGGAAACGTCCGCCTAAAAACCGCTTCTAAACCAACATCTTGCCGATCCTTCGCTTCCACATCAGCCTGTAAAAATTCTTTAAACGAATTTATCTGTGCTTCAATGAGATAAGGCGGAGTTATTATTTCCTTTAAACTTCCGAAACTAACGTGATTTTTGTCCATCATAGGCTGTAATGACTTCCTCAAAATTTTTATACAAACTATTCAACCGTGGCCCCCTCATTGTATTTGTATCAAATACAATAAAAAAGACTACAGTTTTTCCCAAAAAAAGATCATATGATTGAAAATAACCACATGGAGACAGCTACTTCAGCTCAACGGTTGCCCCGGCAGCTTCTAATTTTTTCTTTATTTCCTCTGCATCGGCCTTCGAAACCCCCTCTTTTACGGTCTTCGGAGCTCCTTCGACAAGATCTTTAGCTTCCTTTAGTCCGAGTCCTGCGACTTCGCGGACAGCTTTGATGGCTTCAATCTTTTTTTCGCCTGCCGATTTGAGCACAACTTCGAATTCAGTCTTCTCTTCCACGGCCGGTGAATCCGCTGCAGTCGTTGCCGCAACGGCTGCCACCGCTGCTACCGGTGCTGCTGCACTGACACCCCACTTAGTTTCTAAGTCCTTAACCAGGGAAGCGATCTCCAATACCGACTGTTCGCTCAACCAATCTATTACTTGTTCTTTTGTTATACTTGCCATTTTCTTTCCTTTCGAAATTTCGCTAGCGGCATCACCAAACGCCATTTAAGAAACACTTTTCCTAGCAAAGTTTCATTTTTTTGAAAAATTCTATAATCTCGCCTTGGCCTGCAATACATTCAATATGCCCTGTGGGACAGCATTCATCGTTCGCACCAACTTCGTCGCTGGAGTATTTAGCAATGCCAAAAATTGTGCACGCAAAATATCCATGCCAGGAAGTTCCGCTAATGTGCTTATATCTTGTAAACTAAGCAGCTTGCCACCAAGCAAACCACCCCGCATTGCCAATTTTTCCTCCTTACTAATTCTATGAAATTCCTTCAACAATTTCGCTATTCCAGCAGGATTTTTCCCGCCAACGACGAGGGCTATTTGCCCCTCAAAACCGCCGGCCGGCATCGGCAATGACCGCTCTTCGGTTGCCTTTTTCAGCAGAGACTTTTTTACAACATGAAATTCACCCTGCTCCGGACGTAATTTCTGGCGCAAGTTTGAAACATCGGAAACCGTCACGCCACGAAAGTCTGTAAAAAATACATAGTTCGACTTGTCGAGATGCTTCCCTATCTCCCCAACCAAAAGTTTCTTTTCGTTTCTCATTTTTTCCCCTAAAACTTTCCAAATATTTTCTGTGACAACCTAATGCCCGGCGTCATGGATCCTGCAATTGTCATAGATTCTACGAATTTACCACGAAAGTCTGTCGGACGCATCTTCGATAGAACATCTATGGCCATATCGCAATTTTCCACTAATTTTGGTTCCTCAAATGATCGTTTGCCTACCACAATTGCCAAATTAGCAGTTTTATCCATCTTAAATTCTACCCGCCCTGCCTTCACCGCTTGAATTGCAGAAGGCAAATCGTCAGAAACGGTACCGGTTTTTGGGTTGGGCATTAAACCTCGTGGTCCCAAAATCCTAGCAGCGGAACGGACCTCTTTCATAGCCGATGTTGTTGCTACGGCTACGTCGAAATCCAACCAACCATCGTTGATTTTTTGTAAAATATCGTGCAATCCTGCCTCGTCAGCCCCTGCAGCCAATGCCCCTGCCGGATCATCGGTAAATGCTAATACTTTCACCCTTCGTCCGCTACCGTGTGGCAATGAAACTGTCCCGCGAACCATCTGATCGCTTTGCTTTGGATCTACACCCAAGTGGACAGACAGCACAACGGTTTCATCAAACTTTGCTTTTGGCATTTTTTTCAGCAGTTCAATGGCTTCCGGTACGGAATATCCATTCCCCAAATCGGCAACCTCCAGTGCTTTAGTATATCGTTTGCTTGATTTTTTCATAAACTTATTACTTGATGACATCAATGCCCATGCTTCTTGCTGTCCCTTCAATTATTTTAGTCGCCTGTTCAATCGAATTAGCGTTCAAATCTTCCTTCTTAATATTAGCAATTTCCACGACCTGGGCCATTGTAACCTTTCCGACTTTGTCACGGTTAGGAACTCCCGATGCTTTTTCTATGCCAGCGGCTTTTTTGAGCAAGACCGCAGCGGGAGGAGACTTGAGAATAAAACTAAATGTTTTATCCGCGTAAACCGATATGACTACCGGTAAGATCATTCCATTTTGGTCCTTCGTCTTGGCATTAAATTCTTTGCAAAAACCCATAATATTTATGCCGGCTGCCCCCAATGCTGGGCCAACCGGAGGTGCCGGATTTGCAGCACCGGCGGGCAACTGTAACTTTATCTCTTTGATGACCTTCTTTGCCATTTTTTACTCCTAAAAACTCTAATTTTCCCCGTCAGCACATCGTCTAACTTGCCAAAATTCTAAATCGACTGGAGTCGAACGACCAAACATGGAAACATTTACGCGTAACCGACCTTCTTCCGTATCAATACCTTCTATCGTTCCTGTCAAGTTTAAAAACGGACCATCATTAATTTTTACAGTTTCGCCCAGTCCATAGGTAGTCTTAGGGATACTTTGGCTGCTAACGGCTTCAACTTTTGCCAAAACGTTGTCAATTTCATCCTGTTTCAATGCAACGGGATTGCGATCTCCTACAAATCTAACAACCCCCGGAATACTTTTCACAAGAGAAAACGGTTCTTCGAGGAACTTACCGTCGTCGTCATACATTTTCATTTTAATAAAAACATAGCCTGGATAAAATTTTCTCACACGGGAATATTTTCTACCATTTTTTATCTCCGTAATTTTCTCCGCTGGAACCAGTATTTCCTGGATAATATCTCCAAAATTATGCTCCTTTTCAAGGACACGAATGGCGTCCTTGACCTTACTTTCCTGATTTGACAAGGTCTGCAAAACGAACCATTTTGGCAGCAACATCCTTTCATCAAACACGGTTTCAAGTTCTTCTAATGTCTCATCATCCATTTTATTCTAACCTCTAACGCATTTGATCACAAAATCTACGACATTGAACAGGGAAAAGTCTATTATGCTTACGTAAAAACTAATCACAAGCATACCAACTATGACAACGACAGTAGATTTTCCCAATTCCTTTTTCGCGGGCCAAGCCGCCTTCTTGAGCTCATCCAATGTCTCAGCAAAAAAACGTTTCGTCTTTCCTAGCATAATTATTCTTTTCGTGGAAACCATGGCAGGAGAAGAGGGACTCGAACCCCCAACTTACGGTTTTGGAGACCGTTGCTCTACCAATTGAACTATTCTCCTTTGATTTTAAACATTAACTAACCATATTTCTTTTTTTCAAACGGCAAGGTAGCCTAACGGGCTTTCTTCAAATATTGTCAGGCTATTACTTCTGTGATACGCCCTGCCCCTATGGTACGACCCCCTTCGCGGATAGCAAAACGTTGTCCTTTTTCCATGGCTATCTGTTTCTGCAGCAGCAATTCTATGCTCAAATTATCCCCTGGCATTACCATTTCTCTACCTTCCGGCAAATTAACAACACCCGTGACATCAGCTGTTCCAAAGTAAAACTGCGGACGATATCCATTGAAGAACGGAGTATGGCGTCCCCCCTCGTCTTTGGTTAGGACATATATTTCGGCCTTTGCCTTTGTATGCGGGTGAATTGACCCGATTTTGGCCAACACCTGCCCCCGCTCGACATCATCTTTGTCAATGCCGCGCAGGAGTATTCCAACATTGTCGCCGGCTTGGCCCCTATCCAACAGCTTGCGAAACATTTCGATTCCCGTGCATGTGGTTTTTACCGTATCGCGCAACCCAACAATTTCGACTTCCTCTCCGACTCTGACGGATCCACGTTCAATACGACCCGTTGCAACGGTTCCTCTTCCCGTAATCGAGAAAACGTCTTCAATGGCCATTAAAAATGGCATATCTACATTCCTAACGGGTTCTGGAATATCATTGTCGATTGCGTTCAGTAATTCGCCAATGGACTTAATACCTTCCGGTTTACCCTCCAATGCTGCCAAGGCGGATCCACGAATAACGGTAACCTTATCGCCGGGATATTCATATTTATTCAAAAGCTCGCGAACTTCCATATCAACCAGATCAAGCAATTCCGGATCATCCAAAAGGTCAACCTTATTTAAAAATACGACCAGGTTTGGGACTCCTACTTGACGTGCAAGCAATATGTGTTCGCGGGTTTGAGGCATTGGGCCATCGTAGGCACTGACGACCAAAATCGCTCCATCCATTTGGGCAGCTCCGGTAATCATGTTCTTGACAAAATCGGCATGTCCCGGACAGTCGACGTGGGCATAGTGACGAAGTTCCGTCTGATACTCGACGTGAGATACGGCAATCGTAACAGTTTTGGTAGAATCACGAACCGTTCCGCCTTTGGTAACATCAGCGTAGGACTTGAATTCGGCCAACTTATTGTCCGATTGTACTTTTAATATAGCCGTTGTCAACGTTGACTTTCCATGGTCAACGTGCCCTATGGTTCCAACATTTACGTGTGGCTTATTCCGTTCGAAGGTTTCTTTTGCCATTTTGTTTCCTTTTTTATTTATATATAAAATTTAAATTTTAAACTCTGGAGCCCCCGAGCAGACTTGAACTGCCGACCTCATCCTTACCAAGGATGCGCTCTGCCAGCTGAGCTACAAGGGCGCCCGCCATTGACAACGCCACGACGGCGTGTACGTTACCTAAGACCGATTATCCGCAATTTGCAAGGTCACGGACAAACGTCAATATTTATTTTTACCCTTTGATAATTTTCCAGTTTAACAAAATCATTGCATAGTACTATTGGCCGTTCTGCAAAGAAAAAACACGTACCCGTTGGTTTTTTGTAAAAATTCCCCATCCACTATCTCCGTTTCTAATTCGACCATTTCCTTTATCCCCGGATAGAAATTTGAAAGAGAAGTGCAAAGATCGCCAGAGGCAAGCCTCATGAAAAAAGGATGACGAGTAGAAAAAGGAAAAGAAAGTTGGAGGCCAAGAGATGGAACTGATTTTTGGTCGTCATATTTTACAGAATATTCCCCGCCTAGGCTTATGAGTCCTGAGCCCAGCAGCCAACCATTCAAACGGTTCTAACCCAGCCATCGGTAAGCTATCCGACATTACCAATAAAAATATCATGTATGTTGCGATTGAGGGACAATAGGAAGACCACTAGGGTAAATTGTCAGGGGAATGAATTTTTGAAAAAATGGAAAAATTTTTTAAGCAAGCTTTACTGCCATTGGTATGCTCTGCGGTTTTGATTAATTTATGCGGATGCAATTCCATAGTTAAACCCCACAGGGAACGGTTGGAACGCATTTACCGGGCCCATGATGGGATCGTAGGAATTTCCAAAAAACTACAGGACATAGAGCAAACAATGCTATATGTGGGACGAATTAAGGATGGTCCATTGGCCGATGCTGCCCTTGATGTCGCCATTGCCATACACGGAGAACCCGACAATTTCGAAAAAAAATATGCGGAAAATATAACCATGGAATCCATAGCTTCGACGAAAGTATACGCCATAGACTTGGTAAAACAAAAAACGGCTTTAGAAGCCTTTGCCCGCAAAGAAAAAAAGAAAGCCATCGAGGAGACACATGCCATGTATGCCCAAGAAGTTCAGTACAACTTTCTAAAGCGGTTAGTATCAACATGCACCGTCGCAGTGGTTTGTGCCATTGTCGCTTACTTCTTCACAAGAAGGCTTTTCTAGGCTTTATTTTTCCAGGACGATTTTTGGAACATTTGTAATAGAATGTATGGTAGGAAACCGAGAACCATGTTGATGGTCAGAATGGTAAAAAAATATGCAGATTTATTTTGAATATTTATATCCCTGGGAGGGAAAAACCCTATTCCATAGAACAATGTACATACGATTAGTCCAGTACCAGCGACTACACATGTGCCAAATTTTCCAAATGGGATTTTGTAGGAACACACCATGGCGGGGTATCGAAATTTTAAGACCATCGCCGATAGAAACATTATCACATACATCAGCAGTAAAAATTGTGTGGTGGCAACGGTTAACATGGTGAATGCAGTATTTATTGACTCTGCAAATATGAACAGGATGGATAGGAATGATGAGATGATTGCCTGGGCCAACATTATGTTTGTCGGCATATTGTGATGGTTTAACCCATGAAACCACTTCGGCAAATCTCCGTTATAGGTTGTCACGTGGAGTGCACGGGGAGGGCCCGATACCCATGCACAGAACCAAGCAATTGATCCCATTATCATGGAACATGAGAGTAGGGGCATGACCCACGGCATTTTGACCTCCGCAAAAAATGCTGCCAATACCTGTATCGCTCCTCCATTCATTGTAATTTCATTGGCAGGGATCACAATGGCTATTGCCAATGAACCCAATAGGCAAACGGCCAAAATCAGAAAAGAAGATATGAATATGGCCCGTGGGTACTTTTCCTGGGGACGGTCAACGTCTTGAATATGATTGGCTGACATCTCGAGACCGGCAAAACCGAGCAAAACTCCGAGGAATAGTGAGACATTGGCCGCACTGGACAGGTTGGGGATAAAGGAGGTGGCTGAAAATTTTATCTGGGACTGCCTGCCGGATATCAACCAGAATATTCCAATTCCGACCATTAGGGCGACGGGAATGAAAGTCCCAACAATGCCACCGATTGCACTGATACGCCCGGTCAGTGTGACCCCTCTCAGGGTTAAAAACGTTCCAACCCAAATGACAATAAGTATGATCGAAAGCGTAAATACCCTATTGTTTACCAGTTGAGGAAATATTCCATAGGCCATCGTGCTGGCGATAAATGACAGGGCCATGGGGAAACATATAAAGTTATTGGCATTTTGTAACCATACTGCCAAAAAGCCCACACGGGGCCCAAAAGCCTGGGAAACCCAACTATAAATTCCACCGTTTCCCAGACTACCTGATGCCAACTCGGCGGATACCAATGCACTGGGAATTAGAAAACAAAAGACTGCAATGGAATAAAAAAATAACATGGACAGCCCATAGGGGGCTATGGATGGCAAAGTCCTAACATTGGCAATGGCCGCAAAGTTGATCATTACCAAAGAAAATACCCCTATGCGTTGTTCAGTAGCCATACATTCTTTCACGGAAAAAAGAATGATAATTTGAAGCCTGGCAAGTATTTTATGGGGAATATGCGGGTAGGTTCCCCGCAGTCCTTACAACCTCAACGAAAAGCTCCCCAGTCTTCATACTTACTTGAGGACTGTTATTTGTTCCTTGCATAATCTTAGCCCGTTTACAGAAATGTTAAACCAGGTTTTTACATCCGGCATAATGCCCTCCGCGGTCATCAAGATTCTGTATATCTATCAAATGCCTCAAGCATATCATTTTTCAACTTTTGCATGTCCTCGGGAGTAACGGACAAAAACTCGAACCCTTGGTCGTCCAACCCTAGAACATCATTAGCAAAAAGTTGTAGCGAACATGCGTACTGAAAAGTAGACATGTGTCGTGCAGTCGTATTTTTTTGAAAAAGAGATTCTATGTCTTTGCTCGTCTGTAGGCCATCGGAATCTAACACCAGTTCAGGTAGCTTAGTTTTAAATGCCTCAAGAAAATTATCACGCATTGTAGCTGACAAATCTTTATCTGCTCCAGGATTTCCTAGCGGCTGAATTGTGGTGGGTCTTACCGCCGGTCGAGATGGAAGTACTCTGGAAGAGGAAGGAGGTGGAGTTGCAGCGGAAGCACCAGGAAGAGGAGTGGCATTTGGATGATCAGCCTCCGGTTTACTTGGGGCTGCAGGAGTTGTGCTTGGTTGTGGTG
>JAIRXJ010000014.1 GCA_031268375.1 Puniceicoccales bacterium
CATCCTGCTTTTAGGATAGCCATTTGTGCAACTTTTTGCAATAAAAACTTACACTCCTTCCCAAAACCAGTCAGTGTATTTTTTGCCGGTTTCCGCAGAACCTTTTAGCAAATGTTCCCCCTTTGCTTCACCGGATAAAATTTCCAGGATTAACCGTCTCAAACTCTTCGACAATTTCAATGAGAGCATGGATTATGTCAATTAGCACATCATCAAAATTTAATTTAACATTGGCAGATTCCTGCAAACAGGATATTGGGTATGGGGCATCGTCGATCTTTGGAGTGTCTAGTATGTTAATCCCAATTCCTAGAACTGCTGAAGTAATGCTGTTGTCGCTCCTTATAACTTCCAAAAGCAAACCTCCAATTTTCTTCGAATTAATGAGGATGTCGTTGGGCCACCTGGTTTTTACGTCGATGGAAAATTTGTTCGATAACATTTCGCAAAGTTTAATGGCCACGTACCTTACAAAGATCGTTGGATGATTTTGCAAGGTATCGGCCACCTTTAAAGCATAGGACAGGTATAAATTTCCGACAATATTTCCGACCCAACGCCGCCCATACTGTCCATAGGAAGCTAATTGTTGCTTCGCCAGAACCATGAATGGTACCTGTTGCCCATTCTTCACCATTTCCTTGGCATCCATATTGGTACTCTGCGTTTGAGATTTAAATAATAGGGGTACCCTAAAAGTTGTTTTTAAAATTTTGTCGAACATGGTAATGAAAATCATGGAACAAAAATTCGCTAAAATTTTATGCTCAACTGTCAAGAATGTGTCTTTTTTAACACCCTTACCAGAATTTGCCTTAAATAAATCAAATGTACAAATTATAAACATTTTGCTGAAGAAAATTCTTTAGTCTACATATTCTTTTGTAACAACCTGATTCGGAAAACTTACACTTATTGGTGTCGAAGTATGTGCTATTCTATATGTCATTTTTTTATAAAACTTTTGTGAATTAATACTCTTTGTTAAAACTAAATTTTCTTGACAAAATAAGGGGCATGACAACCTATACCTAATAGGGTTAATTCAAGCTAATCAAATAACAAAAGGAGAACAAAGGTGAAAAAAGCTATAATAGGACTTATGAGTTTAATCTTCTTGTCCGCTTGTGCTTCAGCTCCAAGTTCTATACAAAAAAGAGAGCTAGAAGTTTACAAACAACAAGGTTTAATGGTTGAAAAAAAAAATCCCACTATTGGCATAATGCTTGGTTTTCTTCCTGGAGGTGGCTCTTTTTATGTACATGAATATGGTTGTGGGATAATTGATCTATTATTGTGGCCCCTATCTACTTTATGGGATCCGGTAAGTGGAGCGAACGGCGTTAATTCTATGAATTATACAGCAACAAAAACATATGTAAATCAGCTTAAACAAAAAGAGTTAGATGAACTACAAAAACGGCTTCATCTATCAGAAATAGATATAAAACAGTATTTAATTGAGAAAGATAATATTGAACGGAAATATTCTGGAGATTTATAAAAATTTTCAAAACTTTTAATTATTCCAAGACAGGTTTTATTCTATACAACGGGCCTAAAAAGATAATTCTAAGCCCCTAGGCTCTTAGAATATTTACTTCCGTTCCTAGGAACTTTCCAAATTTTATGTACACCATATACCTCGCTAAATCTATGAGCTTTTCAATGTCCCGAAAGGATGCGTTTCCCTGATTGATTATGAAGTTGGCGTGTTCTTCGGAAATGGCTGCGCCTCCCATACGCGTGCCTTTTAGACCAGCCCTATCAATCAATTCACCGGCACAGAAATCATCTCCATTTTTAAACACTGATCCAAAGTTGATACCTCTTGGTTGGTGTGTTTTTCGCCAGTTTAGCAGTTCTTCAGCCATGGAAGTAAAATATTCTTTGGGTGCCCGTTCGCTAAATTGAAAGGTAGCACCAAGAATGATGTTGTTGCGAGGAATGGAAGCCGTTCGGTATCCAAAACGCAAATCGGCCTTTTCTATGGTATGTACGACCCCGTGGGGATCCAAAGTTTCGATGGATATTAAATGGTCGGATATGGTTTGGCCATGAGCCCCCGCATTCATAAGGATTGCGCCACCCATATGGCTTGGAATATACGATAACTTTTCGGTCCCCAGGAATCCTTTCCCACTCACTGATTTACAAAAGTCTCGGAGAGAAGTTCCGGCCATGCAACGCAAAGTATCATTTCCAGTCCATTCCAGTGATTTCCAATGGTCTGAATCCAATGTTATTACAACTGCGTTGATCATGCCATCCGGTGGCAATATTTTAGTTCCGTTGCCGATAATTACATACCTAATGCCCAAGTTGCGACAAATGTTTACAGCCGCAATCAATTCGTTGTGCGTTGTAGGATTTACATGTATTCGGGCAGATGTTGATACTTTTATGGAAAATGCACGGGTTAAATCCTCAAAGGGTGAAAATTTTATTTGGGCCTGCCTAAAAGCTTTCTCCGCTTCTCCAAATGCGATTTTGCCGATAAAAGCTTTGGCGTGATACAAGATATTACCTGCCCCGACAAACATGACTAGCTGCTTTTTATCACACGGAGATAGCCTGTCATAGATATCATGCATATCGGTTTCGAATTGTGAAAGGGTTAAAAATTTTTTGTTCGGATTTTTTACCTCATTGAACACAAGGTCGCTGGAAACACCTTCGATTTTCTCCTCAAATGCGGCATATAGTTCGACGACAAATGGCCTATCAAACATATCCAAATTGGCTGCGAATTCTGCAAAATATTGTTTGGTGCGAGATAGTCTATGGGGCTGAAATATTATGTTCAGTTCATAGTCTTTGTAGCAGGTTCGGGCATATCTCAACAGTGAGTTAATTTCCGTCGGATGATGGGCGTAGTCATTCAGAAAAACAAATTTTTCGGTTTCAAGCATCACATCACTTCGCCGCTGAATACCCGTTATTCTATGGGGAAGAACAATATCTTCATTGAAAATTTTGCGCATACAAAATAACGCTATGGATTTGTTTTTTTCGGAAAAATCGTTGCCATTCAATCCTTGAATTTTGATATACTTTTCCCAAAAATTGGACGCTATTTTCGTAAAAATCATGTCGTCCTCGGGGACAAAAATGGTCGACTTTGTCCGTGCAAACAGCCTTTCAAATGTTTTTAAAAAATTATCCCGATTACCGTAGTTACATATATGGTCATCGTCATAGTTCAAAGCAATGGTACATTCCGGGGAAAATTCTTCTATGGTTCCATCACTTTCGTCAACTTCAGCCACTATCCATTCGGACTTTTCGTTGTAGGCGGATGGTGAAATTTCATTCCCTTTGAAAAATCCTCCCACCACATAGTCGAAGGCTAGTCCATTGTGTCTAAGAATCTCCACACACGCACCGGAAACAGAAGTCTTCCCGTGGGACCCCACGATCGCAAGCAATTTCCTGTCCCGGCAGATCTTTGCTAAAAATTCTCCCCTTCGGAAGATCTCAATGCCATCTTTTGCTGCACGTTGGCAAATGCTATCGCTCTGTTCATTGACGGCACTCGACCGCACCACACAGTCACAGTTTGGTGGAAGAATCTGTTCGGGCACAAAGATAACCCCGTGTGATATCAAAAGGTCCTTAATTGACAAATTGGCATAATCATCCCATCCATAAACCACGTCTCCCCGTTGGGCTAGATAAATTGCCAACGGTGCCATGCCGGCTCCGCAGATTCCAAGCATACAAATATTTTTACTCATTTCCTATCATCCTTTGGATACGGTTTACAATAATTTCAACGGCGGAATGCTCGCTGTCTGGTGGGGGAGTTATCTGGAAGTTTTTGAGATTTTTCTGAAAGCATTCAATAACGATATTTGCGAGTAAATCGATATTTTCCTGCCGCACGACAATTGCCCTACCATCGTTTGCCACGTGGGTAGCATTAACTTCCTGATGGTTTTCAGCGGCATTCGGGTAGGGAACCAACACCATCGGTAATCCAAAAAGTATGGCTTCTGCTATCGTCCCAGCACCGGCCCGGCACACCAACAAATCCGTTGCACTGAGGAGTGACGACATATCGTTACAAAATGGGAGGAATAGGTTCCTAATGGCATTGCCATCGTCCGACATGCCGACTATTTCCTCTCGGGCATCACTCTTTATGCCACGCACACAACAAACGGCCAGGTTTTTACCATTCAACCGTTGAAAATTTTTAATTGCCCATTCGTTTAGGGCATTTGCTCCCTGACTTCCGCCTAGAACCGTTACCACGGACGCAAGATGATCTAACCCTAGGCGTTTCCTGGCTTCCTGCTTGTCGATTTTTTGCATCTCCCGCCTGAGCGGTATGGACACGTGTGAAACTTTTTTGTTCAAAGATCGACTTTTAAAATTCACGGAAGGCGGGAGGAAAATTATGTCGGCTAAGTGTGCTAGTAACTTTACACTTTTGCCAATCACTTGATTCGATTCATGCAAAACTATTTTTTTCCGCATCAAAAATGCAGCCATGATCGCTGGAAAATTTGTAAACCCCCCCATGCCTATGACGCACTCAATTTTTCTGTTTTTCACCAATTTCATACATTGGAAGAGGGAGACAAACTGTGATTTTATTGTTTCAAAAATTTTCCAAATACTTTTAGCCAATGGCTTAGCCGGCAATGTGACATATTCAAATTGGTCATATTTTCTCAACATGACACTGTCGATTACTTTATCGCTGATAAGTAATAAACATTCTCCATTCCGTACCATCAATTTTTCTGCGATTGCTATGCCGGGGCCCAAGTGACCTCCCGTTCCCCCACAGACGATAGCATACCTATTCATGGTATCGCAACATAATAATGGTAAATAGGCATATCAAGAATAATGCAAAAATTTTCCAAGGGTAAAAGACGCTTACATTTTTGGAGTCTCCATAGGATATTATTTTATGGGCTAACGAAAGGTTTTTATCCCCGCTTCATTTTTTTAAAAATTTTAATTGCACAAAGGCAGAAGAGCGATAGCATATGACAGCATGAAGAGGGTTGCCATATTGACTGCGGGAGGAATTGCTCCGTGTCTATCTTCCGCCGTTGCGGCATTGATAAAAGAGCATGTTAAAGCATCTCCAGACATTGAGATAGTTTGCTACCGCGACGGCTACAAAGGGTTACTGTTGGGTGATTCATCCAGCGTCACACACGGAGTCGTGGAATCGGTAGAAATTTTATACCAATTCGGCGGTAGCCCCATAGGGAATAGCCGTGTAAAACTAACAAATGTGGCAGACTGTGTTAAACGTGGGTTTGTAAAAGATGGAGAAGTTCCGCTCAATGTCGCCGCAGAACAACTAGTAAAAGATAAAATCGATGTTTTGCATACCATAGGCGGCGACGATACTAATGGTGTTGCCGCTGATTTGGCAAAACGTTTGAAAGAAAATGGCTACAATTTACAAGTTATCGGGTTGCCAAAGACCATAGACAATGACATTGTCCCAATTGCCCATAGTTTGGGTGCAAACACAGCAGCTGAACAAAGTGCACTGTTTTTCGAACATATCGTTGCTGAAACAACGGCAAACCCAAAAATGTTCATTATCCACGAAGTCATGGGTCGCAAATGTGGGTGGCTGACGGCTGTATCGGCATTGTGCTATACAAAGCGGTTGCACGAACGCGGGTTCATTGCCGGGTTGGGAATGGCAAAGGAACGTTATTCTATCCATGGAGTATATGTCCCCGAAATAACCATTAATTTGAAAAAGGAGGCCGACCGGCTGGAGCAGGTAATGAAAACCGTGGGCTGTGTAAACATTTTCGTGAGCGAAGGTGCCTGTGTCGACGAAATTGTTGCCGAGATGGAATCACAGGGCGAAACGGTTACCCGCGATGCCTTTGGCCATGTCAAGCTCGATTCGATTAATGCGGGGGAATGGTTTAAGTCGCAATTTACTAAAAAGATTGGGGCTGAAAAAACATTGGTTCAAAAAAGCGGATATTTTGCCCGCTCTGCCCCTTCAAACCTTTTCGACATTGCTTTGATCAATGATAGTGCCGAAATGGCTGTAAAATGTGCCCTCGCAGGAGAGTCTGGAGTCATTGGACTCGATGAGAACCATGACGACCAAATGAGTTGCATAGATTTTCAAAGGATAAAAGGAGGAAAACCCTTCGATGTCGCTAAAAATTCTGAATTTGTGAATTTGTTAAAACAAATAGGTCAAGTATAGGCATGTTTTCGGATGAAATGTAATGTTTGCTCAATTATTTGCCTGGTGTGTGCTTTTTGCGCGGTAGATGTTGTTGCATTTCCAACCCACAGACGGCCTAAATCTGGCTATCCCGGCGATGACCCTCGAATATATTCCCACCAAGGGAATAGTAGTATGAGGTTTAGGTCGCTATCTAAAAAGTTTAGGGTGTCAAAATTTCATAGGGACCTGCGTTCCTTGAAAAAATGTGATCGACAGATAACCATGCAAAGCCTTAATAAATACCAATATAGACGATCCCATTCCCGGAAGGGAGGAATTCCAACGGTGAGAACGGTATGGGAGGAATAGGCTTTATATGGCAACCTATGTTATCGAAAATTTTTCGAGTTTTATCAATGGAATGTCGCATATTTTTCATGGTCCGGAGATCATATTTGTCATACCTACCTACGATGACATATGGTCTTTGAAAACAATTTTTTCGCAAAACGATAGCCATCTTCGTTCCATAAAATTTTATACGGCCAATGAATTTAGGAAATACCTGGCGTTAGAGTTTGACCTGCCAAAAAAAATCTGCCCAAATGGCATGGTCAGCCTTTGTTTCGATGAAGTAGCCGATGGGATGAACGCTGGTAATTATACGCAACACACAATTATTGCGGATAAAAAGGCAACCCTCCAAGCATTCCATGAAACCCTGTGGGCGGGTATACAACATGAAAACATACTAAACGGAGACCTGTGTACATTCTTTAAGGACCTAGGGAAGGGAATTGCTGCCAATGATTTTATTTTGGAGCAGGACGTTGACAGATTATTGCTAGAGTCTGCATCTTTTCTAAAAACCCCCATGGATGGGCAGGTAATTTTCTATGGGTTTTCACCCTTTACCAATGCCAAGGTATTGATGGAGGTCGCTGCGAAATGTTATGCACAGACGGATGTAATTATCTATGACTTTGGAGATGCGGAGTTTGTTCACCTATGGATCAATACCCTGGAAAAAGTTTTTGGCGAAAGCATATTTTACCTATGTAATGGGGACCATGATTTCGGAGAGAACGTAAAATTTCAAGCCTACGATACAATATATGACGAAGTCGAAACAACTTTTAATCAAATTCTACAACTTTTATCCCGGGACACTTCGGTGAAGATAGGTGTATGTTTCAAGGATAATCAAACCATCCAACTGCCGATGCTGGTGGACAAACTGGAAGCAGCCGGCCTATCCTATTGCGATACCATCGGGCATCCTAAAAAGTCAGCAAAACACGAAACCATTCTGTACCTGTGGGGTGATTGGCAAATTAGGAGAGATATACCAAGTTTTTGTAGATTTTGTGCGGAATTATCGGCGAATAACCTGATCGGACGGGAACAATTTGATAAAATTATTAGCGATTTGCCATCGCTCCAGAGGGGTTGTTTGTCGGACAACTTCGACATTGTGTTGGAATTCGCCAACCTAAAAAACATTCATTCATTTGACATCATCGAGCCCTATGACATGCACGGGACAAAGTTTTCTTTTAAAAACTTTTACCAAAAATTCACGGAGGCATTCGGCGATATTTTACCTCGGGAAATGGTAGAATTTTTGACGGAACAATCGAATGGTCCCATCGCGGAAAGGATTTTTTTCAAAAGAAATTTGGTCAAATATTTTGTGGCATCGGTTATTTCTAAAAGCCAAGATTACACGTTGAACCCCCAGGCAAATGTCGTCCTCACCAATATAAATTCCGCCTACAAACAAGATTTTACGGATATGTTTATCGTTGGGATGACCGCTAGGGATTTTGATTTTTCCGAAGAAAATTACTGGCTTTCTGCCGCTGTGATTGATGGGATCAATAACTCCACAACGATCCGCCTAAATTCCGGTGATCCCGCCGTTGAACATTCCCACAACCATTTACTAACTTCCCAGGAAAAGAAGTATTTGCAACGAACCATATTTGAAATCCTGTGCAAAAAATGTAAACTGACATTGTCCTATGCCACAAAAAATTATTTCAGCGATGGCGTCGAACAGGAACCGGCAAAAATTTTTACCGAAATATTCCATTTGGCCAAGAAGGAATTTTATTCAAAGGATCGAAGTGATCTTCTGCTCAAATCCATTCCCGACACCTTGAGCTACTTTTCAGACGATAGCCTTAGCAGCGAAGACATCGAAAGCATAGAAAAATGCACAATTTCCTATGCTAGGAGGCATGACCTATCCCAAGGCATACACGACTACTGTTTTGCCATCGATCCGAGCTTAAAACTTTCATGTAGCTCGCTGGAATATATATTGCAAAAACCATGTACCGGGTTCTATGATTTCGTTCTAAAGCTACCAATGATGCCCTGGTATTCAAAACTCTTCGATAAAAAACTTGCACTCGGTTCATTTACCCACGAATTTTTACAAATTTTTGAGGCGAGAAGCACCTTTATTCGGAGACATTCGCCGGATATTTTTCATAGAAATATACGGTCCCGCTCCAGCCGCGTGAAAAGTATGGTGGCTCGGGCCTGTGCTGCTGCCGATGCAGATGTTCCAGCCGATTTTTCTCGAACCGTAGATTTGGCAACCATTTGGGCCAAACGCCTGGTGGATAAACTGTTTGCCATGCCAAATTGGGAATCTTTCCGCAGTGAATACTCACTTCCGTCGGATCTAACGGTTAAAATAAAGGATGGGGAACTCTGCCTATCGGGGCGGTTAGATTTTATCATCAGCAACGGAAATCCGTACGATGCGAACCATTTCGATGCAGATACGATGATCATAGATTTCAAGACCGGAAGCAATGTCGAAATGACGGAACGAAATATCAAGTGGCACATGGAGCGATATTTCGGCCTGCAGCTTTTACTCTACGGCATTGCCTTAAAAACTTTGGGATTTAAAACCGTAGGAATATTAATACTGAAACCCGACAGCAGCACCGCTACCGCCCCCATTGACGTTAATTATATTTTGGAACAGGTTCCCGAGTTGCTGGAAAAATTATCCCAAACAATTCGTACGGGTCTTATCGAACGTCAAATTTTGGGAAAAATCTTTCGGCAATTTGTCATCGGAAACGTTCCTCTCGCCACGACAGACCTATATTAGGTTGTACTAAATTTATTGCAATTTTCACCCTTTACTTAGATTATGGGTCATGAATCAAAAGTTTGTTTTAGATTTTGAAAAACCAATTTACAATCTCGCCAATCAACTGGAAATCTTAAACGAACGTGCGGCAGTTTCCGACATCGATTTTTCAGAAGAAATCGCATCTCTGAAAAAAAAAATAGAGGAAACCAAAAAAAAAGTATATGCTGATTTGAACGCATGGCAAAGAGTACAAATTGCCCGACATCCTCAGAGGCCGTATTCATTGGATTATATAGATAGAATATTTTTGAACTTCCAAGAGTTGCACGGCGATAGGTTGTATGCCGATGACAGTTCCATGGTTTGTGGAATGGCTACCTGTGACGGTACTTCGATTATGGTCATCGCCCAGCAGAAAGGAAGGTCGATCAAGGAAAACATACGGCGAAATTTTGGTATGCAAAAACCGGAAGGTTATCGAAAAGCGTTGCGCCTAATGAAGTTGGCAGAAAAATTCAACATGCCCATAGTGACATTTGTCGATACTCCCGGAGCATTCCCTGGCATTGAATCCGAGGAAAGACATGTGGCGGAATCGATTGCCGTGAATTTGCGGGAGATGTCGTCGATCGGTACCCCAATAATTTCTGTGTTCATCGGCGAAGGAGGTTCAGGTGGGGCCCTAGGCATAGCGGTGGCGGATAGGGTACTCATTCTCGAAAATGCATACTATTCTGTTATTTCTCCCGAAGGGTGTGCTGCTATCCTTTGGAATGACAAAGCCAAAGCTCCCGATGCGGCAAAAGCTTTGCAGCTGTCTCCCCAAAAGCTTATAGAATTTGGTGTGGCGGATGAAATAATATACGAGCCGCTTGGTGGTGCCCATAACGACTTCGATTTCATAGCAAATGCCGTTAAAAGTACGATCGCCAAGCATTTGCAAAAATTATTAAAACTTGACAAAAAAAACCTGCTGGATGCAAGGTATCAAAAATTTCGTAGGATGGGAATATTTGGTACGAATAAAAATGTTGTTGCAGCCTAAACAAAACTCATAAAGCTTGACCGTCCGATGGCTATACTTCCGATGGATTTTTATGCTCGCGACACCTTGATTGTTGCCCGTGAGTTACTCGGCCAAATACTTTGCCGATCCATTGGAAATGCTGTTCTCCAGGGTTATATCGTCGAAACTGAAGCTTATACCCAGGAAGATCCTGCATCCCATGCTTTCCGCGGATGTACTTCACGAACCGAAGCAATGTTCCAACGGCCTGGGATTGCCTACGTCTATTTCATTTACGGCATGTACCATTGTTTAAATATCGTTACCGACAGGGAAAATTATGGCAGTGCCGTTCTAATTCGTGCGTTGGAAGGGCTTAATGGGCTGTCGGGGACAAGTGGTCCCGGAAAACTATGCCGCACAATGGGTATCGACATCCATTGCAATGGGCGAGATTTAACCCGCCGGGAAGGGAACCTTTGGATAGAACGGGCTGCTCCTGTTTTGCCAGAAAACATTGTGCAAACGACCAGGGTTGGTATTCGTCGAGCGACGAACTATCCCTGGCGTTTTTATATGCGAGATAACAAATTTGTGTCTACTTTCTCAGTTTCCCGACCACAATTTTTCCGACAACCATAAATGAATCCTCAGACGATGAAGCAAAATACAATTTTCCATGAAACAGACATTGGCCCATTGACAATAACGGCCGAAAATGATCACATAATCGGCATTGATTTTGGGGTAATTTCTTCGGCAAACCATGTGAATATTCCCATTATCAATGAAGCTTTTGGGCAACTTTCCGAATACTTCGCTGGAAAAAGAAAAATTTTTAACCTTCCATTGAAACTTTCAGGGACAGATTTCCAAAAATCCGCCTGGGAAGCCTTGCTAAAAATCCCATACGGTCGGACAGCAACCTATGGAGACATAGCGAGAATGATGGGCAAAAGAAAAGCGTACAGGGCAGTGGGAATGGCATGCCATAGAAACCCAATTTCCATAGTAATTCCTTGCCATAGGATTATTGGAGCAAGTGGGAACCTCATCGGCTATGGGGGAGGCATTGGCATAAAAGCATGGCTCCTGGAATTGGAAGCGAAGTATACCCATGGTTTACAAATTTAATGCGGTTCTTCGTTTTTGGTACGGAGAGCCTTTTATTATGCAATTTGCTCGTCTGTCACCATTGATTCAGGGTTTTCAGGTATCAGTAAATTCTCGTTTGTGTCCTCTGGGATTTCTTGCCCCTCTGGTATTGTTGCCGTTACGTTTGTTTCCGGTGTTTCTCGGCTGTCCCTAATGAATTCCCTAATTGCTTTTACAATTTCAGATGTAGCTGAATAGCACAACCTTAAGCCAATCACCGAGAGATAAATTGAACTCTGCCGAGATATGTCTTTGTCAGTAACGTTTTGGTTAGGACAAATAAACTTGATGAATGAGCAAACACTGTCCGTGAGCTTGTTGTTGAGCAATAATTTATCGAGTGGTTGACCGATTAGGGTGATGTCTTTCATGCCTCCAGCCGCTAACCAATTGAAAAATATAACTAACTGTGATAGCAAAACGCATGCGAAAATTCCTCCACTACTACCAGCTATCACAAATGCTGCACATGAAATGACATGATAGGATAAAGCAGCTACAATTTTTAACACATTTTCCTTGGTAAAACCACCTTTGGTAAATTTTTCATGGTTAAGTCCTAATCCTATAATGTCTAAAATTAGGCTAATGTGTGGGAATACTTTCGACAGTGCCTGTAAACGTGTTAGCTGAGGTGCAAGCCTAAGAATTATTTTACATGTTGATGACATGGCCGAGAGTAATCTTTTAAATACAATTTCTTTTTTTTCAACATTGTAAAAATAGGACAAGAGTAATTGTTTGAGTTTCGATAATTGTTCTGGCGACTCCGATAATGTACGTCGTGTGACGATAATATGTAGTGTGAATCGCATAGCATTTGAGAATGTGTCAAATATATCTTTTGTAATCTTAAAACCATTGACGCCCAAAACCATCGATGCTCCATCTGCTAAAGTACAGATCTTTGGGATTATCTGCTGAACAAGTTTAAGTATTCTTTTCTTTTGTGCTGTATTTTCAACATTGTAAAAATAGGACGAGAGTAATTGTTTGAGTTTCGGTAAAAATTGTTCAGGCGATTCCGGTAATGATAATATATGTCGCGTATATTGCGTAACATTTGAGAGTAGATCAATTATATTTTTTGCAATCTTAAAACTATTGGCGTCCAAAACTATCGATGCTCCGTCTGCTAAAGTACAGATCTTTAGGATTATCTGTTGGACGAGTTTAAGTATACTTTTCTTTTGTGCTGCATTGGAAACATGTCCCGCGGGAGAAACAACATCCCGTTCGTTTAAATCAACACCTTGGGGTTTCCCTTCATTGTATTTCCCTTCAACAGACATTTTCTCCTGTGAAACACGAGCATCGGAACTGAATACATTCGGTGTCTTTTGTGAACCTCCAGGTGCTAATGGTGGTATTTGTGTCATAGTAGATACTATAACGCTTTTCCATAAATTACAAGATCTAATGTTTTTTATGTGAAAATTTTCACCCTAAATCATCCTAAGTGTGTTGAATGACCTATTACGATAAATCTCCGTTCGAGTCCTTCGTGACTTTTTTCCGTCGTAGTATTGTTCCCATACACACATTTAACCCAATAACTGAGAGATATAGTTTTCTTGCATCATTTGACCTCTGCTGAAATACTTCCTGGCTAAGAATGCCATGGATAAAAGAAATAGGTTTGATGAATGAACAAAAATTTTCTGCCAACTTGTTGGCGATCCTATTGTTAAACAAAAACTTGTCGAATGGCTGCATGAGTAGTGCTATGTTTTTTATGCTTTCATCCGTAGGCCCTATGGATGAGTGAATACTCTTTGCCAATTCGTTGGCGATCTTGCCGTTAAGCAATAACTTGTCGAGTGGCTGCATGAATAGTGCTGTGTCTTTCATGCCTTCCTCCACAAGCCAATAGAAAACTATAGCTAAGTTTATTAGCAAAATACATGCAAATGTTCCTCCGATACTACTAGCTATCATAAATACCACACATGAAGCGATATGATAGAGTGGAGCAACTAGAGCTGCTGCTATTTTAAACACACTTTCGCTGGTAAGACCATTTTCGGTAAGCTTTTTATAGTTAAGTACTAATTTAAGCATTAATTCTGTAAAATCTAAAAATAAGCTAAAATATGGGAGTAGTTTTGGCAGCACCTGAAGACGTACTAATTGGGGCACGATCTCAAGAAACGCCTTACTCGCCGATGCAAGGAACACGATCAATTTTTTAAAGACAATATCTTGTTTTTCAGCATCGTAAAAGTAAGCTTTGCACGAACGATCGCATTCCGGTAATGCATGTTGCGTTCGTCGCGTAATTATAATATGCAATATAAATCGCGTAATTTCTGAGAGTGCTTCAAGTATATTGCTTGTAATTTTAAAACCATTGGTTTTCAAAATTAGCGACATTCCGACTGCAAAACGGCAGATCTCTGTGATTTGCTTAGCGTGTTTAGATATCCTTTCTTCTTGTACCACACCGAGAGCACGTCCTTGGAGTACTGCAACAGAAATACGGCTTGGTGGTGCTGCGATGAACCATCTATTCATCATTCCATGAATACCGCTCCCCATATAAGATGAATTTTGGGATCTTCGTAAACTATCAGATACTATTCCTTCCATATTAAATATGGTAATGCTTTTTTATGAATTGCAAGCTTTTGTGTGCACTTACGCAGAGATTTTTACCATAACTATTCTAAGCATGTTGAATAATACGCTACAATATAACCACCCCAGGCTCAGGACTCATAAAGGAGAGACTGACAAAGAGAAGGGAAAGGGCAGGGTTAAAGGACAAGAAATGGAAATGATAAAAGAAAAAGCCCTTGAGCAAATAAGCAGATATTTTCCGAAAGGGAGCCCGCGGGTAGATGACCGAAGGGGCATAAGTGGGATCGTCTATGTTCTCCGTAACGGATTGAAATGGAAGGGTGTACCGAAGGGATGGTCCGTACAAAACGCTCTACAACCGATTCATTCGGTGGAGCAAAGGAGGAGTGTTTGCCAGGACTTTGCAGAAGTTAGCAAAAGCAGGGACGAAAGTGTTAATGATGGACGCAACCCATTTGAAAGTACACAGAATAGCTGTAAATCTAGGGGAAGGGGGGCTTCGCTGCGCCCCAAGATCGGGTGCACGAAAGGAGGGCTTGGCAGTAAGTTACACGCTGTCTGCGATGCCTCTGGGCGGCCAGTGAGATTGCTCCTGACAGCCGGGAACGTTAGCGACATAGTTGGAGCCAGGGAACTGATGAAAGACTTTACCGGATGCGGATTACCCATTGGCTGACAAAGGATATGATGCCGACTAATTTCGGGAGGAACTGAGACAACGTGGGGTGGAACCATGCATTCCTCCGATGTGCCACAGTAAAATACAGTTGCCCTACAACATAGATCTGTATAAGCGACGCCACAAAATCGAAAATATGTTCGGCAGATTGAAGGATTGGCGTCCCATCGCCACCCGCTACGATCGCTGTGCTCACGCCTTCTTCTCTTCCATCTGCATTGCCTGTGTTTTTCTCTTTTATTTGAATTTATGAGTTCTGAGCCTAGTGTAAAAACATCGATAAATTCAAAAAAATTATTTTAAGGCATTGACAAAGAGAAGGAAATTGTTTCCAAGAATCTTACTTATGGAAAGAACAGGAAGAACGAATTTTATTTGCGATTATAGCCAATCAGTTGTGAGGCCAGTGGAAGAAGACGGCGGTGCTCCAAAAGTTGGAGATTTCACCGTAGTAGGCGATGGAAAAGTTAGTATTCCTCAGAGGAAAGTGCCTGAGGATGTGCTGGAGACACGTTCTGTGGCAG
>JAIRXJ010000010.1 GCA_031268375.1 Puniceicoccales bacterium
GAAAAAGTATATGGCCAAATATTTGGATGTCAAGGCGAATAACTGGACAAAGTTCTGGGATTTATGTGAAAAGATTAAGTGAGATGAAATGGAAATGGGAGCGGAGACAAATAAAACCAGCTAGGGAGGTGACAAGTCTGTGGGCCAGGAAGATGATCAAATTGCGTATGGCTACCGATGTTCCATGGCGGATAGTTGATTGGTCTTCACCGCGTGCAACATCTCTCTGCCGGTGGAGATTGTTTTTCATGCTCCAATGGTTCCGCCAGGAGTGCAGGAGGTATGTTGAAGAGGCGTCCCTCTCTGCACACAGCCCGGTGATTGTCCTTGATTCAAAAAGACAGTTTGCTTTTTTTACACCACTATTGTTCAAATTTTTTTCCTCGGGGAAGTGCAAAAATATCTCTCAGTATGGCATTTTAGTCGTTGATGAAACAATGAATCTTTTTTATTTATTGATATCTGATTGCTCAGGTGGTGAAATTGGTAGACACGCTGTCTTCAGGCGGCAGTATCGCAAGATATAGGGGTTCGAATCCCCTCCTGAGCACCAGCATGACGATAGGACACGCCTTTGCAAAAGATCAAAAAGAACCCCAAGAATTTATAAACTGGTTGTAATCTAGGTGGTGCCAGATAAAAATAAACAATCCGATGGAGACTTTCCATCCTGTCCCTATAATTTTAATACAACTATGTTCTCTATGTGCCTTGTTTGAGGAAACATATCGATCGGTTGAATTTCTTCGATGGAATATTTTTGCCCAAGGATTTTCAAATCCCGTGCCTGTGTGTCTGGAGCACAGGAAACGTAAACAATTTTTGCGGGACAAAATGCCAACAGTTGGGATAGGAAAGCCTCGGTACATCCGGCCCGCGGAGGGTCGATTATTATACTGGTTTCGTATCCCACAAATTCAACATTTTCAAAAATTTGCTCCGCCGTTCCAGCGATAAAACGAATATGGTCAACCCTATTGGTTCGGGCATTTTGCTCAGCGAAATTGATGGCGACCCCATTGATTTCTATGCCAAGGACTTTTTCAAAATTTTTCGCCGCCATTATGCCAAAAACTCCAACGCCACAGTAAGCATCGATCAAATATTTTGGACCCCGTGCCGCCCGGATCACAAAATTGGTCAATTGTGGCAATGGGTAGGGGTTGTTCTGGAAAAATTCACCGGCTTGGTAGGAAAATTTAAAATTTTCAATTTTCTGTGCCACAACCGCTTTGGGATTTGTTTCGACCCGTTGGCCCAAATCTCGCAGAAGAATGGTCCCTCCCCGCTTCAATGAACTTTTATTTTGTAAAATATCTTCCCGTAGGGCACCTAACCTATCATTTATCTTTTCGGTGGCAATTGGACATTGTTCCACATCAACAATCGTTCGCATGCCCTCTTTTAAAAACCCTATGGGTGGTACGGACCTTTGGAAATGGGGGGTTATTTTCGAACGATAGTTATAGGGGCGGTCTCCATGCAAACATTCATTGATTGGAAATGCAATGCCTGCCAACTTTTTCATCACATCGAATACCTGATGGCGTTTGAGGTCCAATTGTTTTTCATATTTTATGTGCTGGTATTGGCAACCCCCGCAGATGCCAAACAATGGACATTTCGGCTCGACACGGTCAGAGGAGGGCTTGACGACCTTTACTAGGTCACCAATGGAATAATTTTTCAAATTTTTATAAATGCTAGCAATTACAACCTCGCCCGTAAGAACATAGGGAACCATTATGACCCAATCGTTCACGCGGCCAAGTCCCATGCCAAGATTCGTTACATCATCGATGGCAAGCTCAACCTGTTCATGATATTTGAACGGTGTGGCTATAAAATTTTTCGGTTGCCTAAATTCCACATCCCTAGCGAATAAAAAATATTTAACATTTTCAAAGAAAATTGTCCGATTACAAAGACCATCGGTCAATGGGCCGATATTTCTATCGCGAATATATCCGTTTCATTGGATGCTACCATTGCGTAATTTTGAATGTCAGCGTTTGTCATACTTCCGCTGTCTTCGGAAGGCATATCTGACACAAAAGCCACCTCTACTTTGCCAGCTATCGGAGTTTTTCGTATCATTAGGACCGACCGTTTGGTTTTATTCCCAAAGATGAAGGAAAGCCCTTCCTCTTCGTTGGGTGTTCCTATCCAAATCTTACTATCCTGCAGCTGGGTAAATCCTATAATGTCATTATTCAGCAATTCGAGGGATGTTCTTTCGTTGGATTTGACAGAATTTATTATGTGCATGTCATTGGATATGCGTAGCCGTTTCTTTGCAAGATTTTTTATGATATGCTTTTCCAGTGGTGTTCCATTGATCCAAGGCAAATTTATAAAAAAATGTATGGCTGGACACCAGCATATCGGCATAGTTCCACGGTTAGTTATGGAAATTTCGAGGCGAAAATATAATTCTGACAGCCTGTACGTTATTTTTGGCAAAAATGATAGCCCAGCATCATTTTCTGGAACGAAAATTATTTCATACTTGCTATCGCTAATTTTTTCAAATTTGAAACTTTCAATGCCCAGGGAATCAAATCCCGCAAGGGGCATCGACTTCGCATTAAAAAATATTTTCGAACCAATGTCGCCGATGGAATCTTCCCCGTCCACTTCAGAAAATAATATGTCTCGAATGCTATTGTCGGCCATAACAATTTGCCAACTTATTATCCTGGCAACATCTTGGGGACAGAAGAGATAGCGCGAAGGTGAAATATCCGCTGACAGTAATTTCAAACCGTGAAAATCCAATTCACTAACATTCATAGATACAAGCTTTTTAAACTTCTCTCGACAAAATGATAAAAGAAAATTTTTTGTAAAGCCATTAAGGTTCCAAGTTAGGATTGCCATGTCGGAAGCTGGCGGAGAAAGCTGGAATGAAAAAGTAAGGACAGCGGTACCATTTATGGCACACGGCAAAAAGTTCTTGCCGCCGTTGGTTTCAAGACTAGTTTTCTCCAATGCTTGATTCCACGATTGAAGTTTTACCGGAAGACGTCGCCAATAAAATTGCTGCCGGAGAAATCGTTGAACGACCGGCTGCCATCGTCAAGGAGTTAGTTGAAAATAGTCTGGATGCAGAGGCAAAGCTTATCAGTGTTAGATTTTCTCGGGGAGGAAAGTTTTCCATAGTCGTCGAAGATGATGGTTTCGGCATGCCCAAAGAAGAAGCTCTGTTGTCCATAAAACGACATGCCACCAGCAAATTGCGCCATATTCAAGATTTAGACTCGCTGGCCACATTTGGTTTTCGCGGTGAAGCCATCCCATCCATAGCGAGCGTTTCTAAGTTTAAGTTGATAACCTGTTCCAGTGGTGATGCCCACGGGACGGAAATCATCGTAGACGGTGGAAAAGTTGTGGATATCAAAGATTGTGCGAAATTTAGCGGGACAAAGGTAATCGTCGAAAACTTGTTTTACAACGTTCCTGCCAGGAGAAAATTTCTCAAGTCCGATGAAACAGAAAGCATGAATATAATATCTCTGATAAAAAATTTGGCACTGGTTGAATCGGATGTAAAATTTTCTCTTTTTCAAAATGGAAATATGATATTTCAGTCGCCGAATTCCAAAAATCTTGCGGATAGGGTGAATGAAATTTTCAAGTACGATGAAAAATTTATCGATTTTTCATACACCGAAGGAGATTATGCGATGGATGGAGCGATTTGCGATCCAACCTTTGGAAATGTTTGTAAAAAAAACATAGTCGTCTCCGTGAACAACCGCTTGGTCAAAAGCAATATCGTCAGCTATGCCATATGCGATGTTTTGGAACCGATCTTTCCAAACCATAGGGGGATTTTGGCTCACATTTTTTTGAAAATCAATCCGGCGATTGTCGACGTAAATGTTCATCCAATGAAAAAAGAAGTTCGTTTTAAAAACGAAATGGCGGTCAGAGGATTCATTCAAAAGGCCCTGTTGGACATATTTGGAAAACACGATGGTATGGCGATTGAAAAATTTGTCCAAGGGGAACCACAACCAATGTTTCAAAATTTCCAACAACCGCAATGGAAAAGTTTGCAAAGGGAATCTCCCATTCAAAATTGCCCAACAGTTCCCCTGGGCAGTAAAATTCTCCGGCGGGAAATACCATTCGTTGAACAGAAAAGTCTGGATATACCTTCCACGGCAGAACCTGGTGACCACGATTGGAAGCTTGTCGGGATAGCTTTTGGAGAGATTGCAATTTTTGAACAGAAAACTGGCATTATCATTTTTAACATTCGGCTGGCTCTCAGCCGAGTAACCTACGAAAAGGTAAAGGCTCGATGTGATGTTGCCAGCTTACAGCAATTACTATTGCCCATAGAATTTTCGTTGTCCCAGGATGAATCAGATCGTTTCCAAAGATTCTTACCAATTTTTTTGAAAAATGGATTTTCGGTCTATTCATTTGGGCAATACGACTACAAGATTGATGCGATTCCGGAATGGTTATCCTACCAAGATGCGGCCAGCTTGACCCATCGGCTGATTGCGGAAGACAATGCTTTCACCAAGAATGCACAGGCATTGAATATGGAAGAGACCTTTGCACGATGTATTTCGCAGATTTCTAGCTTGGAAAATTATAGAACACAGGATGCCATTAAAAAGTTGCAAAATGCACTGTTATTGTGCAAAAATCCACTGCTATGTCCCCTTGGAAATGCGATATATTTTGAACTTTCGTTGGCGGACATGAGCCGTCGCTTTGGCGTGAAAATAACACATTAACCCGTCGTTGACATGAAAAAACTCATTGAAGAAGTTCGTTTTTGCTTGCAAAAAAATAGTATATTATTCTAATAGATAGGCACATACATGGAACCATCTCAGAAAGCTGAAAATAACATTTGTCGAATAGATCTAATGGAAGATCGGGGAGCCTCCTATGAGGATTCCCAGAAGAAATTTACATCATGTCTCTTCAATGGCAAGGGCATATCTGCGTGCGTTGGCTTAGATAAGCCTCATAATTCTGAATCTAAGTTTTTTTCTAATCCTCTTAGGATTAGGCAAGCAAGTGTAATATGTCCGACGCAACCAACCAATTTCATTGATAGAAATAGGGCAGTCAATATGTTTGAGCTATATGCGAAAGAGGGGGGTAAAATTTTTAAATTAAAAAACAATATCCTAGAAAATCTAAAACCGCTGTCGGAAGTTGAAGTCGTTAGGCTTAAGGACCTAGTTGATTCCAAGTTTAACTCTGCCTTCCGAGAAAGGAACCTAAGTGTGCCCGACCATGTCAAATTACAGGCCCAAACTAATGCCTTTTTCGATTCAATAATTTCATCGATAATTAAACCAGAGTCTGCATTGCTTGTGCGTCAATCGTGGACATCAACGAGTAAAAGCTGGGGAGTGTATGAGATTTATGCCATTTGCCAGTATATTTTAGGCGATATTCTAGGAACCACTGAAAAGCAGTAGCTGGAAACCGAAGCAAAGGATGAAATAGTACTCGATGAGCCTAGGCAGGGTAGAGAAAATAAAATAGACAGCCAAGTCATAGGTCATGCCATGGGCATAGTGCATGGGACCGAGGCACAGATGATATGTAAACAGATTCCAGGATGCATCCGCGGGTGCGAAAAAGAATTGGTTGTTACCCAAAGAAAAATTAAATTGCGACTTGCATTTATCGGTTGTTCAATTTGAACTAAATGCTTCGGAGAGATGACAGAGTGGACGATTGTGTTCGACTCGAAATCGAATGTATCATAGAGGTACCGGGGGTTCGAATCCCTCTCTCTCCGCCAAAATTTTAAGGTCATTCCCAGGAATATGAATCCTGGGAAATAAAAGCCTGGAGAGAAGAAACATTGTCCATGAAAATGAGAAAAGGAAATGCTCCATGGCACAGATAAACTTACAATTGATATCCTCTTTATCCCCAAGGCCATAGCTATCTACGAAAAAATACAAAAACGGCCAAAAGAAAGTGGGGCTCTTTTTCGGGCAATACGTTTGAACGTTCCCAAAACCCATTTTCATATTTATAAAATTCGAAAAACTTTTGTAATTTATCATTGACGTAGGATAGTATTATCTGCTATCTCCAACAAGCAATAGGAGGTACCAACATGATAAACATAAAGAGGAAAAAGACATTTATTGTTTCAATGGCGGTCATTGGGTGTTTAATTTTTAATTCTAACTTGAAACTTGCTGCTATTACGATTGATGGGAGTACACGGATAGGATCTTTTTTTTCTACCATAGTTTCAATTATTGGTGATGAATTAGCATTCTCGGCGGTGACTACTAGTAATTTACTAACCGATGCTCTTTCTAGCCGTATGACAAGTGTCAAAGGCTGTCTCGCCGATCCATTCGTTCATGCCATCTATAGCCATAGCCAGAATAATATCGCCTCAGGGTGTAGCTACAAAGATGATGCGTATGGTCTTATCCTAGGAGCTGATCATGTTTGGGCATTTGCCAATGAAAAGTACTTCCGTCTGGGTACTGCCTTGGGGTATATGAATGAGACACCAATATCTTTCGAGGATTTTTCCGGAATAGTAAGAGCTTTCAACGCCCCTCACAACATCGACCCTGGAAAATTCAACATAGGTTCCAAACAAGACATCTATGCAGTAAGACTATTTGGTGCCTATGAATCGTTCGATGATAAATGCTTGAAGACTAACTTTGGGGTTATTTTTGGGTATAACTACGGCAAAGATAGATTTGCTGTCTTCAAATCCCATAGCCTTTCCTTGAGGGTGGAATCTATAAAAAATCTATATGCCTATAATGGATACCAGTTTGGCCTATGGCTCCAATCAGACTACAGTTACATCTTGCAATATGCAGACAGTAGTAAAACCCCGTCAATAATTGACTTTGGATTTGGATTTGCTCACAGTTTTCTTGCTACCGTCGTTGGCCTTAATATCGAAAAAGAAGTTTTTAAACATGTAGACAAAAAATTGACATTGTCTTTGAAAACGGGATGGGAATGCCGAGTAATGCAACATACCGACGCTGATTTTGATTTCGCATTTCCCTTCGTCGATGTCGATGGATTATTTAAACTTAAGTATCCTCGCAGAAATGCTGCCATCGTATCATTCAGAGCTTTGCAAAAACTAAACAACCACTGGAATATTGTCGGGTCATATTCCGCAAGGTTCAACAAAAACATTTCAATCCATGACCTCTCCTGTG
>JAIRXJ010000044.1 GCA_031268375.1 Puniceicoccales bacterium
GACCAAGTGCCCAAAATGCAAATCTGGCCGCGTGGGATCAACCCCTAGTTTGACCCTAAGCCGTTTTCCACTGGCCAACTTTTTCTCCAATTCATCTTGTCCAACCATGGTGTCGACGCCTTGACAAATCTGCTGCAAAGGATTCATAGTGTTCCTAACAATTTGGAACAAAGTGCTTTTGGCAACAAATTAATTGTGAAAAACGCCAACTTTTCTTTGCGGTAACGTCTTCCTTTTTTATTTTTTCAAAACATGTTGCAATTCCTTTAAATACCTACGATTGGTGGACATTTTTCGGACTCCAAAGTTTCCATGTGAAATTGCGTAAAATTAATTATCCATATTTTCTTGCTTTTTAATAAAAAAAAGCACTCTAAATAGGAGGTCCGAGTCAATATTATATTTGACGTTTACATATGGAATTTACCCATGCAGTTAATTGATTTAAATAGGACCAAAGACATAGGATCTTCATGCTTGTCTGCTAAAATTGGAAGCTTCAATGTTTTGTTTGACTCGGGAATTAGTCCCAAACGTTCTGGTTACGACGCATTACCCGCCTTCGATAAGCTTGGAACAACCGTCATCGACCTGATTTTAATTTCCCATTGCCATCTGGACCATGTCGGTTCATTGCCATACATAATGAAAAGGCAGCAACAAGCCCGTGTCCTGATAACACAGGCATCCCACGTCGTTTTACCAAGAATTTTAAACAATTGCGTTACCGTTATGCAGTTGCAACGCGATGAACTGGGAATAAGAGAATATCCTTTGTATACCTTGGCGGATATTGAAGCATTGGAACAGCATATTTTGCCCATGCAATTCGGGAAATCACGGGTGCTAAAAAAAGACAACGATGAAATCACCATAACATTTTTTGAGGCAGGCCATGTTGTCGGGGCTAGTTCCATTTTGGTCGAGCACAAACACAGAAGTATATTTTACACCGGTGATGTTTTATTTCGGGACCTTAAAATTCTTAGGGGTGCAAAATGGCCAACCCGGAAAATCGACACGGTGATCACCGAAACAACGCGTGGGTCCACCATAAGGACAAAAGAACGTTCAGCCGATAGCGAAACAGAACGTCTCATTGTGACAATTCGTGACACCATCAGCGGAGGAGGATCCGTTCTAATTCCTGCCTTTGCATTCGGACGTATGCAAGAAATTCTCAAAATCATAAGCTGTGCCCGCCAAAAGAATAAATTGCAGCAAGATACTCCGATTTTTTGTTCTGGACTAGGCTATGGCCTCATCGAGGATTTCGATTTTATTTCAAAAAAGCTGTCCGGTGTAAATTTTCGAAGAAGAATTACTAAGGAGTTGAAGATAAAAATTTTCCGAGGAAATAACCCAAATGATATTAAAAAACAGATCCAGGGACCCTCAATTTTTGTCCTCAGCAGTGGTATGCTAGTGGAAAACACATCCGCCTATAATGTTGCTTCCGCCATAATTGATGACCATAAAAATGCCATTTGTTTTGTTGGTTTCTGTGATAAAAGTACTCCCGGCGGAGAGCTTCAAAAATATTCTCTAGGGGATTCTTTCCTATTTAAAGCTCAAAATTATGTGGCCAAAATTGCGGCTAGAATTGATAAATTTGATATCAGTGGCCATGCTGACAGGGAAGAAATTTTAAAAAATGTCCTGACCATGTCTCCCCGTGCCGTTGTCCTTGTCCACGGTGAAGAGGATTCGCGAAATTGGTTTATGGATGAACTGATCGAGCTTTCGCCAAGCATTCAAGTGTTTAACATGAATCCCTGCGAAGAGTTTTTAGTCTAAACGTCATACGCACCCCATGACTTCGAGGACTCGAGTTGAGTCAAAGCAAGGAAGTACAGAATTTTCTGAAGGCCATGTTTTGACAGAGGTGATGACTATTCCCATTCGATTGTGCTGGGAGGCTTCGATGATACGTCATAGACAACGCGATTTACCCCATTTACTTCTCCGACTATGCGGCTGGAAATTGATGCAATTATGTCGTGGGGAAGCCGTGTCCAATTCGCCGTCATGGCATCCACACTGTCAACAACGCGCAATGCTATCACATTATCGTATGTGCGTGCGTCTCCCATTACACCGACCGTACATAGCGGTAATAAAACAGCAAACCCCTGCCAAACATTGCGATGCCAGCCGGATTTTTTTAGTTCCTGTTGCACTATATTATCCGCCTTCCGCAAAATCGATAGCCGGCCAGCGGTTACTTCCCCAAGTATGCGTACTGCAAGTCCGGGTCCCGGGAACGGTTGGCGCCATATCACATCTTCCGGCAGTCCAATTCCCAATCCCATCGCCCGCACTTCATCTTTGAAAAGCTCTCGCAATGGCTCAATTAGTTCAAATTTCATATCCTTCGGAAGCCCTCCCACATTATGGTGGCTCTTTATGACTGCGCCATTCACGGAATAGGACTCAATGACGTCTGGATATAACGTCCCCTGTGCCAGAAATTTTGCATTGGGAATTTTTGAAGCCTGTTCTTCGAAAACATCGATGAAGGTTTTCCCAATGATCTTTCGTTTGGCTTCCGGATCTTCTATCCCAACGAGTCTTTTCAGAAATAGGTCCTGTGCTTTGACGGTCTGTAATTGCAGTTTCGGCATGCATTGGCACAACATTGAAACAATTTCTTCAGCTTCCCCCTGACGCATCAATCCATGGTCAACAAAAATGCAGTGCAACTGCTCCCCGATCGCCCTGTGCAGCAACGCAGCCACAACGGTGGAATCAACGCCACCGGATAGGGCAAGCAGAACATTTGAGTCCTTTACTCTTTCACGACATTTCGCAATGGTATCGTCGATGAATGATCCCATGTTCCAATTCCGTTCCAGTTCAGCAATTTCAAATAAAAAATTGCACAAAATTTGCACCCCGTGGGATGTATGAGATACCTCCGGATGAAATTGCAATGCATAGATTCTATGATCTTCACTTGCCATTGCGGCGATGCCAATGGCTGCTGTTTCAGCAACCGATGTGAATCCATTTGGAAGTGTTTTTACGTGATTCCCGTGGGACATCCATACGGTAGTATTTGGGGGTACGCCTTTCCACAGCGGGCATCCATCGTTCGCTTTCAATTTGGTTTCCCCATACTCTCTGTTTTCGCCATTTACCAGAGTTCCACCGAAATGGAGTGCCAACAGCTGCATGCCGTAGCAAATACCAAGGATAGGAACATTGAGGTGCAGTAGGGCGTGATTTAGTGTCGGAGCTCCCTTTTCCCCGGCATCATTGGGACCTCCGGAAAGAATAATGGCGGATGGGGTTGAATTTTCAAATTCAGAGGTGGATGCTGTCCATGGCAAAATTTCCGAATATATGCCGTTTTCCCGTATGCGACGGGCAATAAGTTGCGTATACTGCGATCCATAGTCAACGACTAGAACTTTTGAAAGCTGTTTCATGGCATTTATGATGGGGAAACTTTGTAATTTGGTGGTTCCTTTACCATTGTAATATCATGTATGTGACTTTCCCGTAGTCCAGCTGCATTTATTTTTACAAATTTAGCATTTCTTCTCAAGTCCTCTAGGGTGGCAGCTCCAACATACCCCATTCCAGAGCACAAGCCCCCGACTAATTGGTAGGCAATATCATCCACATACCCTTTGTATTGGACACGACCGATGACGCCTTCCGGAACAAATTTTTTTGAACTGTTTTGTGAATATCTATCTGCACTACCGCTTTTCATAGCTTCTTCGGATCCCATCCCCCGATAGATTTTATACTGGCGACCATCGGACAAAATCTTCTCTCCGGGTGCTTCCTCACAACCGGCAAAAAGATTTCCGCACATGACACAGTCGGCCCCCATTGCGATTGCTTTCACAATATCTCCGGAATATTTGATTCCCCCATCGGCAATGACGCACCTGTTCATCTTTGTCGCAACCTTGACGACTTCCGCAATAGCTGTAATTTGGGGAACCCCCACCCCGGCGATGATGCGTGTTGTACAAATTGAACCGGCCCCAATGCCCACCTTAATCGTATCAGCACCAGCTTCCAATATTGCCCTGGCACCCTCGAAGGAAACGACATTTCCGGCGATTAGTTGACAGTTCGGCCAAGCCGCTTTGATCTCGCTGACAGAACGAATGACATTGGCAGAATGTCCGTGGGCAGAATCGACGACGATGAAATCCGCACCGGCAGTGAGTAATGCTTCTACTCTTGGTAAGCAATCCGTCCCCACGCCGACCGCTCCTCCAACGATTAATTCTCCCCCATCGTTTTTACATGCCCTTGGATATTTATCCCGTGTTCCTTTTATTTGCCATTGCTTTACTTTTCCGATCTCACCTTTTTGAGATTCAATGGACATATTTTTATGGATAACACCAACGCCTCCGTTCCTTGCCATTGCGATTGCCATACTCGCTTCGGTAACGGTATCCATGGGCGATGAAACCAGTGGAACGTTTATACGAATCGATGGCGTGAGAAAAGAAGTAATGTCAACCATATCCGGTGTCACTTCCGAATAGCATGGGATAATTAGCACATCATCAAATGTCAACGCCTCGCCTATAATTTTATCCATAAATTTGCCTTATTTCGATGAAAATGATCATTCCATTCTTCCCGTGTTTATAAATACGGATCAAGGCCGCAACCGGGAACAAATGTCCTTTCAAATGATAATTTGTTACATTTTTCTAATTCTTCTTCGCTTAGAATTTTTTTGTCAATCAACCACTGCAACTGCTCGTGCAAATGGTTGCCTTCTATTACCTCCGGCCAATCGGTATTAATTGTAAATTTGACGCCATTTTCCATGAATCTACGCAAGATATATTTCATTTCATCTATATTTTCTACGGACTTGGTTGCCAAATTTGAAAGCGGGCAAATTTCCAACGCGATATCGCGTCGTACTAGTTCTTTCATCAGGTCTACGTTATAGGCCGCACAAAGGCCATGCCCAATTCTTGCCGGTCTCAAAGATTCAATAATTTCCCACATGTCATTGTGTTCTTTTTGTTCCCCGGAATGTGCTGTTACTCCTAATTTTGCCCTGTGTGCACTATCAAATAATGTTTTATACTCATCAATGGCGAATTCTGAAGAATAGGGCCCTGCGATGTCGATCCCTACGACCCCACGTGCGTGATATTTTATCGCTTTTTCAACGATGATTTTGTTCTTTTCGTAGGGGAATTCCCTCCCAAGGCAAAAGATCAAACCACCGGATAATTTCGGATATGCCAAAAGGGCCTTTTCCATTCCACGTAACATCGCCATTATGAGCTGATCCAGGTCAACTTCCGCCTCATAATTGTGTTTCATTGGATTCGTCCTAAGCTCAAGGAGGTGTACCTGGTTAGACCTGTAGGCACCGGAGAAAGATTCATAGATTGCCCGCTCCACTTCCTTGGTTCCCGACGAAAGTTTATCCAATAGTTTGTGATAAATGGTGGTAAAATACTCATCCAGCGGTATTGGATTCTCCGGTGATATGGTGATGTATTCTACAAAGTCATGGTAATCCCTTTTCGGTAATACGAAACCTTTGTCCTGGGCTATCTCCCAAAGTGTTGCCGGGCTGATTGATGTTCCAAGGTGTGCGTGCAAATCTGCCAATTGACGCCGTTGTGTACGTTTCCGCCTTTCCATGCTACGGAGTTACTTCCAAACGCCACATTGTCAACCATTCCTTCAAAAATTTTGACTTATTTTACATCAAAATAGAAACGCGAATGGCGAAATAAAAAAGAGAAAAAAGAAGGAAAAATCTTAGGGAAGATGGATGAAAAACCAAACCCTAAGACTTGTAGAATTATTTGTAAAGATCGACGATCTAAGCAAGAG
>JAIRXJ010000007.1 GCA_031268375.1 Puniceicoccales bacterium
GAAATTATGGAAGTTTCCTTCGTAATGTCACTTCCTTCGACAAAATTTTTCGTCTTTGTAACTATGTCCGTCGTCAAATCCGCAATCTCTTCCATGAAGCTTTTACGGGCAAAATTACCATTTTCCATCTGCCTAAGTTTGTATTCCCATTCGCCCGTAAGGACTGGGCTTGAAAGAGTTTCAACGTCTACGGCTTTTAGGAAGTTCAGTAAATCTTCGGCCTTTGCCGTTGCCTTTAGGTCTTTTCTGTCCCGGACAATGTACTTTAAAGCTAATAAATGCTCTATGATCTGTGCCCGGGTTGCCGGAGTCCCCAAACCACGTTCCTTCATGGCATCGGCGAGCTCTTCATCGTCCAACAGCTTACCGGCACCTTCCATGGCGGTCAACAAGGTTGCTTCATTGTAGGGAGCTGGAGGACGGGTTGCATCTTCCACAATTTTTATCTCAATAACATTGGCCCGTGGTGGAATTCCATCGCCATCGGATAATGCAGGTAATACGCCATCCTGTTCGGTTTCATTCTTTCCATAAACTTCCAACCATCCAGGAACCACCAATACTTTTCCTTCCGTTTTAAATGAATACTCCTTGACCTTGCTGATTCGGGTGGTTACGTCGAACTCTGCATCCGGGAAAAATACGCAAAGGAATCGTTTTAGAATCATGTTGAAGATTTTGTATTCCTCTTCGGATAAGTTTTTGGGAACTTGTGGTGTTGGAATAATGGCGAAGTGATCGGTAACCTGCCTATTGTTGAAAACTTTCCTGTTATTTCCATTAACTGCTTTATTTTCAATTATGCGTTGGGCAAAGATTCTATGTTCGTCATTGATAGCGGCTAGTATTTTGTAACAGGTTGGTACGTAATCTTCCGTTAGCGCACGGGAATCTGTGCGGGGATAGGTAATACATTTATGCTTCTCATAGAGAGACTGGGCAATGCGCAACGTCATGCTGGCAGGCATGCTGTGGCGCGAGTTGGATTCCCTTTGCAGCGTGGTCAAATCATATAACCTCGGGGATGTTTGTTTGGACCGTTTCTTTTGTTCGGAAATGGTAGCGAATTGCTCATCTTTAATCGCCTCAACGATTGTCAGTGCATTTTCATTATCCCACAACCTATCGGCCCTATCGTGGGGATTTTTGTCATCCAGTTTTTGATCTTTTTGTAGGATACCATCATAGGGACCATTGTGAATACCAAATGTTCCGAGAATCTTCCAGAACTTTGTCGGTTTAAAATTAACAATTTCAACATCTCGGTTTACTATCATCGCCAAAGTAGGAGTTTGGACACGTCCTACGGTCGCCACTTGTCGAGCCATCACGGGGAACATTTTCGTCGTTATGGCACGGGTTCCATTGATGCCTATTAACCAATCCGCTTCCGAGCGACATTTGGCAGCATCCTGCAAATGTTGCATTGCCTCGCTGCTTCTAAGATGTTCGAATGCATCTCTGATTCCCTGTGCCGTCATGGAAGACAGCCATAGGCGGACGAAAGGTTTTTTGCACTTTGCCAATTCGTAAATGTATGTAAAAATTAATTCCCCTTCTCGACCTGCATCACATCCGTTTATGAGCAGATCAACGTCGTCGCGCTGAATTAATTTTTTAAGCTCGCTAAAACGTTTTTTTACTTTTTCAATTGGTTTTGTTTTAAATTTTTCCGGTATTATGGGAAGGGTGTCTAGCGACCATCGCTTTAGGGATACATCGAAATCTTCCGGCATGAAAAGTTCAACCAAATGCCCAACGGCCCAACTAATCACATATTTATCATTCTCATAGCGATCATCAAATTTTTTAAACGTTCCCAATGCCTTTGCCAGATCACCTGCCACACTTGGTTTTTCAGATACTACAAATTTTTTCATTCGATGCCGTGTTAATCTAACAAAAATCCAACCTTGCGATAAACCTTCGCCATCATTTTGTTGGCACGCTTTTGGGCTTCTTCTTTACCCGCCCTTAGCACAGATAATAAATATTTCCCATCGTTGGCAATTTCTAAATATTTATTTCTGATCGGAGAAATTTTTGTGATAACTGCATCCGCGACCGCCTGTTTAAAAGGAGCATAGCTTGTAAGATCGGCAAATTGTGCAACGGATGTTTCCATGCTTTGATCCGTCGCTGCTGCATGTATGTTCAATAGGTTGGCAATTCCCGGTTTGTTTTTTTGGTCGAAGAATATCCGACTGTCGGAGTCCGTTACCGCCCCCATAACTTTTTTTCGAATGACGTCATCGGAATCCGTTATGTATACGATTGCACTTTGATTTTTATCCGATTTCGACATTTTAACAGTTGGATCCTGCAGCGACATTATGCGAGCTCCCGTCTTTCCAATGTACGGCTCCGGCAAAACAAAAGTTTCGGAGTAGGTACCATTAAATTTTTGTGCAATATCCCGCGTAATTTCCAGGTGTTGTTTCTGATCTTCCCCGATGGGAACCAAATTGGCATTGTACAATAGGATATCGGCCATCATTAGTACCGGATAGTACAGCAATCCGGAGCATACCGACTCCCCAACTTTTTTCGATTTGTCCTTGAACTGGGTCATCCTTTCCAGCTGGCCAATGGGGGTGATGCATCCCAATATCCACATCAATTCCGCATGCCCAATTACCTGGGACTGTAGGAAAATTTTACACCGTTCAGGATCCAGCCCACAGGCAATATACTGCGCGACACAATCCAGTGTGTTTTTTCTCAATTCCGCAGGAACGTATGGCATCGTTATGGCATGTTGATCCGCCAGGAAAAACAAACAATCGTAATCATCCAGCATTTTCCGCCAATTATTTATTGCACCCAACAACCCGCCTAGGTGGAGTTTGCCCGTTGGTTGCACACCGGTTAAGATGACTTTTTTCCCTATTTCCACGTTCAATAAACCTCCTTCTTCCGTTATCCAAAAAGAAATTTTTGGAAATGGCAACATTTTCTCGATATGAATCGTTCAATGGGCTGAAAAAGACATTTGTAGAGAAACTTCAAAGTATGAAAAATATTCCCGCTGGAAAACTTTTTTTCATCCACGTAATCTGCATATTCCCAGTATTTTAGCATCATAGACATGTGATATTTCCCCATACCGCACGATGCAGCAAACCTAATAACTTTTTTATTCATTTCCCATGGTTTTCTACCAGCATAGTGTATTATCCTAGGACTTTTAACTTTTTTAAGGCATGCTTCCGAAAATGAGGCAAAGGGGATAAAATTATACTTTGGGCTCAGGGCCATATGTTCGTCATCGGCAAGGCATAGGTTCATGGCATCCTGCTCAGGGCTTAACAGGCGAAGGTTAGTATTTTTCACAAACTCAATCACCCTTTCAAAGACTTGAGACTTTTCAAATTGTTTTGAATCAACCAGCAAAACCCCGGAGTTGTAATAGTGTCTATTTTCGGGAAAATTAATTTCTTTCATCCTTCGCAACTTGGTTTTTTCGTTAAAAAAATTACCATCTTCTTCGATCGCTCCGAAAGGACGACCCTTCAAATCTTCATTCCAAAGCTCGAAAATATCACCAACGGCGATGGTATCACAGTCCAAATATATCACCCGGTTAAGCTCCGGGAATACCTTTGGAATCGCCAGTCGATAGAATATGGCCGTGGAAAAATGTGCTGGGATGGCATAATTTTCCAAAATTTCTATGCGTTCCGGAACCTTGAATTTTATCGACGAAATGTTTTTAAATTCCGATATAAATTTTCGAATTAGATCCTTGTTTTCTTCGCATATTCCACAGTCGATAATGTGCACTGCCAGGTTTGATTTTGTATTTTTGGCAATCGAGTATACCGCAACTTTAAACAAGTCGGAAAACTTATCGTCGAAAACAAATGCTATGTTTATTGCTTCATCCATGGGATACCGTGGTGTTTTTAATCATCTTTTTTGAAGTTTCTCGGGATAAAATTTTGTAAGGAAGAGTATATATAAGAATCTTACGGTTGAAATAACCGATCCGCTGGGAAATTTTCTCCCATCCACTTTATCCGAATATCGCCAAAAGCAAAGAATCATTCCAAGTGAATACCTACATATTCCGAATAAATAAAGAATTTTTATGAGAATTTTGTTTAAATTTAACTTCCACACTTTTACCGCTGCATAGTGTATCACTACTGGGGTTTTTATGACCCGGAGACTTCTTTTGGAAAGCGTGTGAAAAGGCATAAAGTTGTATTTAGGAGGCAAAGCTAAATGTTCATCATTTCGGAGACATACATTCATTGCATCTTGTTCCGGATATGTTAGAGAAATTCTAGTGCTTTTTACAAACTCAACCACGCGTTCGAAAATTTTTGATTTTTGGTATTGTCCACAGTCGAAAAAGAGAACTCCTGTGTTATAGTAACGACTTCCCATGGGAAGTCCCAAGGTCATCCTTTTACGCCAAACACAATCCGGATCTATAAAATTGCCAACCTCCTCGATCGCACCGAAAGGGCGACCCCTTAAATCCTCCTTCCAAAGTTCGACAATATCGCCAACGACAACGATGTCACAGTCCAGATATATCACTCTTTCGAGTGTTGAAAAGATCTTTGGTATCTCTAGCCTGTAGAAAACAGTAGAATTATATGGAGGTTCTATGGAAAGATTTTCCAAAATTTCTATGCGTTTCGGAACCTTGAATTCCATCGACGAAATGTTTTTAAATTCCGACATAAATTTTCGAATTAGACCCTTGTTTTCTTCGCATATTCCACAGTCGACAATGTGCACTGCCAGGTTTGATTTTGTATTTTTGGCAATCGAGTATATGGCAACCCTAAACAAGTCGGAAAACTTATCGTCGAAAACAAATGCTATGTTTATTGTTTCCCCCATGTCTTCATTTATGCGTACAAGATTTACCAAGATTTGCTATGGCTTTTGAGAAAAATCGTCCCATTGGTTGGAACAGTCGTTTGTAAAAAAACTTGAGTGTGGGAAAAGGATTTTTATTGCTAGGGTCCACATCTCCCAATTGATCGGCGTAGTACCAGAATTTTAATAGCATGAAAGTTGAATAGCGGCAAAGTCCAAGGCAATGGAACAGTTTAACCGTCGGCCTATTCATTTCCCACGGCTTTACGCAGGCATACTCGATGAGGACTACATTTTTTCCAATGCTGAAAAAACATTTTTTCGACAACGATGCGAATGGGATAAAATTATATTTTGGGTGCAACGGCAAATGTTCGTCGTTGCGGAGACATATGTTCATGGCATCCTGTTCCGGACACGGCAAGAAAATTTTTGTCTGCTTTACCTGCCCAATCACCCTTTCAAAAATTTGGGATTCTTCAAACTTTTTGGAATCAATTAAAAGAACACCGGAATTGTAGTAGCGGTTTTCTTCTGGAAATTTCAAATATGCCAATTTATCCGCCCTAATTTTTTCATCGGAAAAATTGCCATCTTCTTCGACCGCACCGAAGGGACGACCATTCAAATCTTCATGCCAAAGCTCAGAAATATCACCGGTCGCAACGATATCACAGTCCAGATATATTACTCGGCTAAGTTCCGGGAATACCTTTGGGATCGCCAGCCTATAAAAAACGACGGAATTAAAACGTGCCTCCGTTGGGAAATTTTCCAAAACTTCCACCCGTTCCGGCATGCCAATTTTTATGGATAGAATGTTGTCGCACTTTTCTTTCAACTGGAGGACTTTTTCCCTGTTGATTTCTGAAATTCCACAATCGACGACATAAATCGCAAGATTCGCCTTCGTATTTTGGGCGATGGAATAGGCAGCAACCCTGAATAAATCTGAGAACTTATCATCGAAAACAAAGGTGACATTTATGGTTTCGGTCATGTTTACTACCCTGTTGCTAATTTTTCCGGCAAGGTTGTGTACCCTACCATCGAACACATTTTTTACTTTTATTTATAATGTTGCGGAACCCCCTTATGATTCTATTGCGAACTTTTTTTGCAACAAAATATTCGAGCTTGCCAAACACACGCTTGTAAAAAAATAAGACCGTGGTCCCCATGTCCCTTGATGAAAACGCGTGTTCATTGATCTCATTGGAATATTTCCAATATTTTTTTATAAACCTAACCTCATAGCTAAACAAATGAAGTCGGTCTAGTATGCCGATAAATTTTTTATTAAAAGTCCACGGCTTTCCAGACGAAAAATGGATAATCAAAGGGGGTCCAAAATTTTTTAAACACTGCTTCGCCTGTGGAGCAAATGGTGTAAAATTGAATCTTGGATTTATGGGGAAATGTTCATTTTCGTCGAGGCATATGTTCATGGCATCCTGCTCTGGGCATGCCAGCGATGTCTTACAATGTTCAACAAATTTCAATACACGCTCAAACACATGCTTGTTTTCGAACTCTTTAATGTCGATTAGCAGTACTCCTGAGTTAATATAGGTGTGTTCAAGTGGGATACCAACCTGCTTTTTACGGCGTTCGATATCTTCCGGCAGAAAGAAATTTGTTTCGTCATTCAAAGCACCAAATGGCCTGCTTCCCAGGTCGACATCCCACAATTCTTTGATATCCCCGTCCGCGATAATGTCACAGTCCAAATATATTACGCGTGTGAGATTGGGAAATGTTTTGGCGATGGCCAACCTATAAAAAATAGCGGATGAAAAGTGGCTAGGAATAGGACACTCTTCGAAGACCTTGGACTTCTCCGGTTCTTTGCAAAAAATACCGACCACATGGGGGAACTGTTTTTGCAATTTGCCAATCTCCATTCGATGTATTTCCGAAATTCCGCAATCGATGACATAAATTGTAAGGTTTGATTTTGTATTTTTCGCGATCGAATAAGCAGCAACTTTGAATAGGTCGAAAAATTTATCATCGAAAACAAAGGCGACATTTATGGTTTCTCCCTCCATGGATTTTTCATTAGAATATATTCTTTATAATTTTATCGGCCAACCCATAGTCGATCGCTTCCTTCGCGTTCATATAAAAATCTCGATCCGTATCCTTTGTAATTTTCTCTATGGGTTGGCCGGAAGACGCAGCTAGGATTTTATTTAATTCCGCCCGGGTCTTTTCCATTTCCTGTGCCTGAATGTTGATGTCAACCGCCTGGGCAACAATCTGACCCATGATGAGCGGTTGATGGATCAAAACCCTGGAATTGGGGTACAAGAACCTGTTACCTTTTTTTGCCCCACAGAGCAGAATTGATCCCATGCTTGCCGCAATTCCAGTTACTATTATGCGGATTGGAGAGGAAATTAAAATCATGGTGTCATAGATTGACATACCAGATGTTATGGATCCTCCGGGGGTGTTTACAAAAAAATCAATGGGCTTACCGGGATCCGACAGCTCAAGGTACAGTAATTTTTCAGTGATATCTTTTGCCGTCACATCATTTATGCCACCCCACAGAAAAATCTTTCTTTCCCTAAGAAACCGTTTCTGCATCATCGACGAACAACTCGAAGCATCCTTCGAATCATGATCCGAAGCATCATCGTTGTCATCATTATCACCGTCGTTCAAATGGGTTATGTGTCTTGCAAAGCATTTTACCATGATGACAGATGAAGTAATGATTGTTTTCCTAAAAGCAATTCCCTAGTTCAGCTAATTGGTGCAAAAATGTACACAAGTTCTAAAATACATTGGAAAAATCGACAGGCCATTAAAAAACGATCCGGGCGAGGTGTAATTGAATTGGATAAAACTTAGATCGGATTTCTTTTGGTTTTTTGCTTGCGGTTTGTATGGATTTCTTAATAAATTAACCTCACAGCGAGTTTTTTGATGAAATACGTATCGTAATTGAGAGTGAAGGTATGGATGGAATTTCTAGTCAAGCAGCAACTAATGCAGCAAACACAACCATATGGCACGGGATAAGCACAAACGTTAAAGAGGCCATAGCAATCATATGGTACAGAAGGAGAATTGAAGCTCCTGAAATAAGCGTCAAACTGGGGGCACATGGCGCAGCTACCGCACTGGTGCCCTTCGAAGGAGCAATTAACAAAGTAAACGTCAAACCAGAATCACTGAGCATAACAGATTGGGCTATAAAATATTGGGCTAGCTCACCATTCGAAAGAGCTCTAAATAGCTCACCATTCGAAAGAGCTCTAAATACTAGAGCAGTGGTAGCGGGTGCTGGAGCTGCGGCGGTAGGTGTCGGAGAAGCAGCGGCAGGTGCTGGAGCTGCGGCGGTAGGCATTGGAGGTGTAGCGGCAGGTGCTGGAGCTACAAGCACCGCATTGGTGCCCTTCGAAGGAGCAATCAGCGAAGTAAGCCTCCAATCAGGATCATTGAGCATAAAAGCTCTAAATACTGGAGCAGTGGTAGCAGGTGCTGGAGCGGCGGCGGTAGGTGCCGGAGAAGCAGCGGTAGGCATTGGAGGTGTAGCGGCAGGTGCTGGAGCTACAAGCACCGCATTGGTGCCCTTCGAAGGAACAATCAGCGAAGTAAGCCTCCAATC
>JAIRXJ010000021.1 GCA_031268375.1 Puniceicoccales bacterium
CAATGTGGCTGATCATCCTCTCAGACCAGCTACCCGTCTTAGCCTTGGTGGGCCATTACCTCACCAACTAGCTGATAGGCCGCAAACCTCTCCTTTAGCACCATTTCAAGCTTTAGTAGATTTTTCATGCGAAAAACCACCACATTCGGTATTAATTCACCTTTCAGCGAGCTATCCCCAACTAAAGGGCAAGTTGTTTACGTGTTACTCACCCGTTTGCCACTTTCATCGATCTTCCTTACGGTTGACCGAATCGCGTTCGACTTGCATGTCTTAACCACGCCGCCAGCGTTCACTCTGAGCCAGGATCAAACTCTCCATAATTATTTTCCATCATAGATGGATTTTTCTATTTTCTATTCACGGAATGAAACATTCCTAAAATAGAACGTTTAAAATAGAAGAGCCCAAAATCCTGTATTTATTCATAGATTTTTGGACAATACTTTCAAAGTATTAATTGACTCTATAAGAGCCGTACAAAATCACACAAAGTAGTACTTTCAAAGAACAAAAATTATTCACGTCTGGCCAACCTACATCATTCACCGACTTCCGTCAAGAACTTTTTCACAACTAAAACTGCTCATCGCAATCCTGAAAAAACCTTTCCGGCACACATTTCACAAATTCAACCAATTATTCAATGGCAGTGTTCGTGGAAGCTAAATTTCGAAACACACGAGTCAACTCTTTTTTATAAAAATTTCAATATTTCCTCCAACCGGCTTAAACACTGCCTAGCTGGTCAATGCTGTCCTTAAAATTTGATAATTTTTATAAAAAATCAACCGGCTGAAGAAATATTTTCCGCATATGGAAAACACATGAAGGAGAAGAAAATAGCCAGAGGACTGCAAAGTTTTTTCCCAAGGTTGGCCAAGAATTTTTCAATTGGGGCAGAGGCCAGGAATAAAGAGCACCGTGAACTCCATTTTTAAGTGGAATGACTATGGATGCCCTTGGCCAGAAAAACCACCATGAAACCGATAGGCTCATGGATTTTTACACATTTTTACGTTTTTTCCAATCTGAACAGTAAGGTCCCCGCGAAGGAACATGGCGCTCGTGTCGGGAGTCGAACCCGAATCACCAACTTCGGAGGCTAGCATTCTATCCATTGAACTACACAAGCAGCATTTCTGGTTTCAGGAAATACTTTTAGGGCTCATATAGTCAACACAAAAGGACAATAGGGACAAATCGTACTTGAAAATCCCTACGGTTTATCTTTCACTTTTATCGCATGTTGGCAGCTATCGCTCTCATTGACTCATGCATCGCAGAAATTATGCTTTGCCACATACTGAACATCGTACTATATGCCTGAGATTCTGTTGAAAATAAATTTTGATAGGTAGAAATTTCGGTGTTATTTTTGTTTTGTTCATCCCTTTTCAATTGGACTTCCGCTTGAATTTCGTCGCCATCACATGTAATCAAAGCAGCTTGCCCTTTACGCACACAGGAATAGACAATTAAACCCGCACCAAGTACCGCACCAGCTGCAGCTGCTAGCGGTTGTACTGCCGCAAATGCTGCCAGAGCAGGCAATCGTGGAAGCGTTCCACAGATTCCACCTAGAGTAATAAGACACTGTCCCCATGCACTCCATTTGTTTGCAGAACATTCTTTTAAAGCTGCTGCTGCTTTTAAGTCAGCTGCTTTCTCGCTTTGTTCTTTAATCCCCTCTGCAAGTATACTGTTTTTTTCATTTAGTTCTAAAGTGTTTCCTAAATATCTATCCATGTTAGCCTTAATCTGGTCTGTCCGGGACGTCATGGTTGCATTGAATTTGGTTTGTGGACTTGCATTGGCAGGCAGATCCAATGCCAAACTTGACGGACTTGTCTTTGAATTTCGGCTTCGCAATTCATTAAGTAATTTCGAATTCATCGTTTCTCCATCAGGAAAGACAAGAGAGGCAGAAGAGGGAGATTTATCATCTTTGTCGCTTTGCGCCTGTGAGAACGAATTTTTATCGTATAGCTGATAGCTCACGCTCTCTACTCCTCTCCCAAATATTCTTCTGGCTGCACTAGCTGCATTTCGCAATCCTTTTCCGACTACATTGAGTCCTACCTTCACTGCTCCAAGTGAAAGATATGTAAGGCTCACAAATGAAATATAATCTTCCAATGATTGCGGACTAGAAAAAAAAGATCGAGTGTTTGATTCCATAAATATATTTTTTGTCTGAAATTTTAAGCATTGTCAAGATAAAATTTCAAATGGCAATTTTTGAAAAATATTAAAACAATTTACAACATTTGCCCAGTGCTTAGGATAGGCATAGGTTCAGGGTTGAAAATTTTGGTGGATCATATCATCGGATTTGTTTGGTTGCAAACCTTTGGAAAGCCCTGGATTTGCAACTGGCTACTACATTTTTTATGCAATTTGTGTAAAATAGGGTTGAGAGTCTTGTAAATAATATTAGCCCATAATCCCACCATGAGACAACTTGTATTAATGGTATTGTTTTTTATCTGTAATTTTTTAGAAGCAGAACAAGTGCAAAAGAATTATCATCCATTTTTAGCGGACGATGAGCCAATCAAATGGCATACATTGTTGCCAAAATATATCGAGTCGGATATTTCGTTAGCCATAGAACTGTCACAAAAAAATATCGATGAAATTGCATCTCTGCCATTGAATAAATTAACATTTAAGAATACTATTATTGCCCTTGAGAAAGCAACCGACCCGCTCGATGTGGCATGGGGTTACGTTTCGCACCTTGATTCGACGTGTAATTCCAACGAACTCCGGGAAAAACATAGCAAAATGTTGCCGCAGGTTGCGAAATTTAGTGCGAATATTTTGCTAAACGATGCACTTTGGTTGCGAATAAAAACATTTGCTGAGACGGAAGAGGCACAAAACCTACGGGGAATCGACAAAAAACTTTTGAATGACACCCTGGACAGTTTTCGAGATATCGGTGCGGATCTACCACGCAAACGGAGGGAACGAATCGTAGAAATAAACATAGAAATGTCTCAAAAAGCACAAAAATTTACGGAAAATGTCCTAGACTCTCGCAATGCCTGGGAAAAGTATGTGGATGGTGTCGAAGATCTAAAAGGTCTGCCAAGCATTACCGTCGATGTTTTGCGGGAAGACGCAAAAGCACATGGCCATGAAGGGTATCGTATTTCTCTAAATCCAAGCACTTCGGGTAAGTGCATGCAATATTTGGATAACGAAAAGCTCCGCGAGGAAATTTTTCGAGCATCGTTGACCGTTGGCCACAAGGATCCCTACAGTAATCAAAAACTAGTCGAGGACATTTTGAGATTGAGGGATGAAAAAGCAAAAATATTGGGACACAAAACCTATGCAGATTACGCACTAAAAAGAAGAATGGCAAAAAACGGATCGACGGCATTATCTTTCATTGAAAATTTGCACGACAGGACACGGAAGTTTTTCGTCCGTGACATCGACGACATGGAAAGCTTTCGAGCGGAGTTTGTGGGGGTTGAAAAATCTAGATTAGTGCCCTGGGAAACATCCTACATGTCGGAAAAACTTAGGCAGGCCAGGTTTGATTTTGACGAGGAACAACTGCGGCCATATTTTCGATTGGAAAATGTCATCGCTGGACTATTTGAAGTGGCAAACCGGCTCTATGGCATAAAATTTGTGGAACAACTGACATTTTTTACAAAAAACGAACACGATGTGCCCCCCGGCAAATCGATCCCCGTTTGGCATGACGACGTGAAATATTTCAAGGCCTTCGAAGAAAATGGTGCCTACATTGGTGGGCTCTACATGGACATCCATCCGCGGGAACCAAAACATGCGGGAGGGTGGATGAACGATACCAAAAGTGGATATTTAGATGAAGATGGAATCTGGCATTATCCAACGGCTACCATTTGTACGAATTTGACACCTTCCACGGAAGACATGCCATCGCTGCTATCCCACAGGGAAGTGGAAACGTTGTTCCACGAATTCGGCCACGCGTTACATCATTTGTTTGGAAAGGTCAAATATGCCTCTATGAATGGAGCAAACACCGCCTGGGACTTCGTCGAATTGCCTTCCCAAATCATGGAAAATTTCTGCTGGGAACGGGAAAGCCTCGACATTTTCGCCAAACATTTTGAAACAGGAGAAAAAATACCGGAAGAACTGTTTAAAAAGATGATTGCAGCGAAAAATTTCATGTCTGGAAGTGGGATGATGGGGCAACTATGTTTCGCGAAATTAGATATGGAATTGCACCAAAAATATGAAAATTATGAAAATAAAAACATTGAAGACCAGTTGAGGCAAGTTTTAGAAACATACAGAGTTGCAATGTCAGAATATGTGCCAACCATAACTTTAAGCTTTAAACACATTTTTGGAGGAGGTTATTCGGCAGGATACTATTCCTATAAATGGGCTGAGGTGCTCGATGCCGATGCCTTTAACAAATTCAAAGAGCACGGTGTGTTGAGCCGTGAGGTCGGGAATGAGTTCCGTGAGAAGATTCTTTCGAGGGGAGACAGCGACGAAGCGGATGTTTTATATCGCGATTTTATGGGTAGGGACCCTGCCATCGAACCGCTGTTCATAAGAAGTGGTCTCGTTGATTAGAGCTTGGGGATACATGGGTGCTCAAAAAATGTTTAGTCGATGAGGTCCAAAGTTCGCAAACTATTTGATTTTGCCATGTTATTTAGTAGGTATTCATGTTCATAATGAAATTATTTAACAGTTTAGGAAATACCAAGGAAGAATTACAGCCCAATCCCGGTGGAAAATTTACTATGTATTTCTGTGGCCCGACGGTTTACAATTACGCCCATATCGGTAATTTTCGGACCTACCTTTTGCAAGACGTACTCACCCGCATATTAGAAGTGGAAGGGTATAATCCCTGCGTGGCCAGAAATATTACGGATGTCGATGATAAAACCATTCGCGATTCAATAAAAAATAATGTTTCCCTAAAAACTTTTACGGAAAAATGGACGAAGATTTTCCACGAAGATTGCGAAGCCTTGAACATGAGACCACCCGATTTTGAGCCCAAGGCTACGGAACATATCAATGAACAAATCGACATGATAAAAACCCTCATAGATAAAGGATTTGCCTACCTTGCCCAGGATCATTCGATCTACTTTAGAATTTCTTCTTTTAAAGAATATGGGAGACTTTCGAACATTGAAAATCGTGAGCTGAAAACCCAAGAAATCGACAGTGCAGGTAAAAAGAATTTAGCGGATGAGTATGACCGTGAGAATGTTTCAGATTTTGCCCTTTGGAAATCAACAAAACCAGAAGATGGTGAAAATTTCTGGATGAGTCCCTGGGGGAAAGGTCGTCCCGGGTGGCACATAGAATGTAGTGCCATGGCAAAGAAGTATTTGGGGTATACCATAGATTTACACTCGGGAGGGGTGGATTTGAAATTTCCGCACCATGAGAACGAGATCGCACAGTCCGAATGTGCCAATGGTAAGAAATTTGTCAGATACTGGACGCATGTGGCACATCTGCTGGTGGATGGGGCAAAAATGTCGAAAAGTTTGGGCAATTTGTACACACTAGGCGACATTTTGGAAAAAGGATTTTCAGCCCAATGTTTGAGATATGCTCTCATTTCCGCCCATTATGGTCAACAGCTAAACTTTACGCTTAACAATTTGGTGGCGGCGAAGAACGCCATTGAAAAACTGCAGATTTTTTTCCATAAAATTGCACCGGGACGGGACGTTCAAAGGTTTGAAATTTCCGAGTGGAAATTTTTAGAAAATGCATTTTCCGCACTTTTGGATGATATGAATACCCCTGCGTGTTTGGGAAGTGTTTTTAAGCTTATAAACGAAACCTCTCTCGAATCTTTGGATGAAGAACAAAAGCATGGGCTGCATAGAGAATTTTCAACGATCATGTATTGCCTTGGTCTGTGCTTAGATGACAGAGAACAGGACATTGAAGTTCCCGAAGAAATAAAGAAGTTAGCAGAATCCAGGTGGCAAGCCAAACGGTCGAAAAATTTCATCGAAGCCGACAAATTACGCCAGGAATTGTCCGACCAAGGATGGACCGTAAAAGATTCTTCCACCACATATACCATAGAAAAGGATGAACCTTAAAATCGTAGATTCATGGTTTTATGAATTTACAATGCTTAGCACTAGCCATTGTGAGGCAACGACAAAAGAAAAAGCTAGAAGAGCAATGGCTTTACTCGCTGACAGGAGAAAAGTGAACTTTTTTATTTAAAAAATATAAAAGCCGCTTTGTCTCGTTTCCAACGAATTTCTTTCTAAGGTCAGTCCCCACAAATTTAAATAAAAGAGAAAAGAACAAGCGATGGGGATCCTTCCCTACACATGGAAAGCTATAAAATAACCGATATAACCCAAGCAGATAAAGTTAAAAACTAAAAAGCCTTTTTAAAGAAATCCCTGTAAAAATCAAGATACCTTTGTGAAAAATCCCTGAAGAGACTGAAGAAACCTGGGGAGTCAAATCTTTCAATCTCGGTGCCATAAACCTCAATCGCTGTCATGTTAATCTTTTCGAATCTGGATCCCCACAATGTTCCAAATTCAAAGGTTGGAGGGGTACCATTCGTTTTTCTGACCGCCAGGCGGGGAATATCCCGCGACATGTCCCAATCGCTCCAATTGCGGTCGCCGATGGAGTATGCCTTCCCAATTTCCATAGTATGCGGATCGAGGGCCACTAGGGCGTTGATGTCAATGTTCTCCGCATGACCATATCTACCAAAGATTGTTCCTGTGGTTGCCACACGCATGTAGCTATGTCCAAGCTTTTGTTGGGCTTTTGCCTGTTCTTTTAATTTTGCCATTCCAGTTAGAAATTTTGAACCACCCACTGGGATCGCCGGTGAATATGTTTTGCGATGTTGCCAGATCCCGGCGTATACCAGCATGGTTCTGTAGTTTTCATCGAAACCCATTTTACTATTTCCAAAGTTAGACGCCAGGAGGAAATGGGTAAACAGTACGTCGTTCATGTTGTGTACCGGCATTCTAAGTTTGTACTTTTCTGTTTCATCAGGTGATTCGATATATTCTATCCCTTCTTGCCGCCACTTTGCAATTTGTTGGGTCCTTTTAGTAGAATCGCCACCCGTAATATCTTCAAATACAGCAGCTCTTCCTCGCCCACCATTTCGCAAATCAGCGGTAATGAAACCATTTGCTATTATTTGCTGCCAGACTGTATGCCCGCTCGGAAATGTGAGTTGGCCACTAGCCAGCATTTGTTCATACATTGCTATCAGCCGCTCCAGATGATTTCGTATTTCTTCGTTGATGAGAGAATTCATCGTGCATGTCGGCAAGCTCCATTGCCTGTGAGGAGTGAACAGGGATGCCAGTATGGCCTCGGCAGGACGCAAGGGTGTTTGCCTGCCCTTCGACATGGTATCTAAAATGGATTGGCCGTGGGTCCCAACGGTGATACCAGCAGCAGCATCTAACCGGTCCCTGGCACCATTTCTGTTATCTCGAAGGCTTTCGCATACCGTATACATCTGGGAACGCATGAACTCTGCGTGGGGAATGAAACGGAGCGGTGCTTTCTTGAAATTTTCTGCATTTCCGAGAAATGTCATCCATCTTCTGAGCTTTTCGACATCGACATGGCCGTCGGCATCAAAACAATCCACCGCCACTTCATTCGCTATCGTCTGCCAAATCCCACGGGCTTCGCTCAAAGGCATGGCCTTTAGTTTAGCACGAACACTAACCAACGACATATTATCTATGCTATCGGTTCCCCCAGAAAATACTTGCCTGATTCCTTTTGCGAATGGGGAAGGTAAGCTGTCCAATTCCCCAAAGGGATTGAGACCTTGGGAGCTAAGCTTTTTAATCTCGGTGCCATAAATCTTAAATTTTAACACGTCTTCTTTTTCGAATTTCGATTCCTGCAAGATTCCAAATTCGAGGGTTGGAGGGGTGCCATTCGTTTTTCTGACCGCCAGGCGAGGAACATCCTGTGACATATCATTACCTTCCCAATTGCAGTCGCCGATGGGGTATGCCTTTCCGGCTTCCATAGTATCCGGATTGAGGGCCAGTAGGGCAGCGATGTCAATGTTCTCCATATAGGCAACTTTGGATGATTGCATCACCACATGCATGTAGTGGTGTCCCAGTTTCTTTTGGGCTTCGGCCTGTTCTTTTAATTTTGCCATTCCGGCCGGAAAATTTGAACCGTCCACTGGGATTTCCACTGGGCGTATTTCGTCATATTCCAATAATCCGGTGTATATCAGCATGACCCCCAAGTCATGATCGTCATCCACTTTTCTATTTCCGAAGTTAGATGCTAAGAAGATGTGAGTAAGCAACGAGTCGTTCATGTTGCGTATCGGCATTTTGAGTTTATACTTTTCTGTTTCATCTGGCGATTCGACATATTCTATCCCTTCTTGCCGCCACATTTTAATTTGTTGGCCAATTTTAGCAGAATCGCCACTCCTAATATCTCCAAATATCTTGTCTCTTCCTCTCCGACCATTTCGCAAATTAACGGTGATGAAACCATTTGCTATTATTTGCCGCCGGACTGCATACCTGCTCGGAAATGTGAATTGGGGATTGCTTAACATCTGTGCATACATTGCTATCAGCCGCTCCAGATGACTTCGGGTTTCTTCGTTGATACTAGAATTCATCGTGCATGTTGGTCAGCCAAATTGCCTGTGAGGAGTGAACAGGGATGCCAGTATGGCTTCGCCGGAACGCAAGGGTGTTTGCCTGCCCTTCGACATGGTCTTTCGAATGGATCGGCCATATCGTCCAACGGCGATACCGGCAGTAGCATCTAACCGGTCCCTGGAGCAGAGGACAAACCCTTATCCCCAAATTGTCCTTCCTTAGCTTTTTGCCCGTCCTGTGTTTCTTGTGTGGCGAAATTTCCAAGATTTACTTGTACCTTATCGCCCATAGCCCAATCCTTTCCTGAACTCGGAAATGTTATGATT
>JAIRXJ010000047.1 GCA_031268375.1 Puniceicoccales bacterium
TATAGCAAATGCAACTATTATAGGAATGCGATTCTTTCCAAAATAACATGCGGTAAGAAAAAGGTCCATTACCAGCGTAGATGCGAAGAGATAAAAAAGCATTGGTAATTCACTGAAAATATCTTAGGTAGTTTTCTTTTCTATGAAAAACTACCTCGAGCTTTTGAATAAAGTATTAACCAATGGAGAAAAACGGAATGATAGGACGGGAGTTGGGACCATTGGATTATTCGGAGCCCAACTGCGATTTAATCTGACAGATACTTTCCCCGTTATTACGACAAAGTTTATAAATTTGAAGGCAATAATCCATGAGCTTCTGTGGTTTATCAGCGGAAATACCAATGTCAAATACTTACAGGACAATGGTGTAAAAATTTGGAACGAATGGGCCGATGAAAATGGAAATTTAGGACGCGTTTATGGTGCCCAGTGGAGAACATGGCAAGCTCCGAATGGTCAAGTAATAGACCAATTGGCCAACGTCATAGAACAAATCAAAAAAGATCCGTTTAACCGTAGACACATTGTATCGGCTTGGAATCCAGGAGAAATAGATAGAATGGCCTTGCCCCCGTGCCATGCATTTTTTCAGTTTTACGTATCATCCGGCGGCGGGCTGAGTTGTCAACTATACCAGCGAAGTGCTGATATGTTCCTGGGGGTGCCTTTTAATATTTCCTCCTATTCCCTTTTAACCATAATGGTTGCCCATGTCTGTAATCTCCAACCGAAAGAATTTGTGCATACGTTTGGAGATTTGCATATTTATACCAATCATGTGGAACAGGTAAAAGAGCAACTGGCTCGCAAACCGTTGCCCCTACCGATTTTAAAATTAAATCGACAGGTCTCTTCCATCGACGATTTCAAATATGAAGATTTCGAAATTGTCGACTATGAACATGGTCCAGCCATAAAAGCACCTATTGCAGTATGATGGCCGTATCGACAGACCTACACGATATTCTATTACAAAAATTAGATATTCGAGCAATTGCGGCGATGGCACCCAACGGCATCATCGGGAATAACAATTCCATCCCTTGGAATATTCCAGAAGAAATGGCATTTTTCCGTAGAATGACACAAAATGCATCGGTGCTGATGGGCCGTAAAACTTTTGAATCTATCGGCCATCCCCTTCCGAATCGACGTAACATTGTAATGACAAGGAATACGGCTTGGCACCAAGACGGTGTTACTACGATCCAAAAGCTGGACCAGCTGGTGGAGCTTGCCATTAAAGGTCCCCTTTGGGTATGCGGCGGTGCAATGATCTATGAAATATTGTTTCCGGCATGCCGTGAATTATATTTGAGTACGGTTTTTGGAAAATTTGATGGTGATACAAAAATGATTCCTTTCGGAAGTATATTTGTAATAGATAAAACAATTTTAACTTGCTCGACATTCAAAGTCGACCATTATGTGAATAGACGATATGCGAATATTAAGGAGAGTCCGTTATTTTTATAAAAGGTCTTTGAGAAAATTCCATAGGTTGATGAACCATGTGGAAATATTCGCAACGGATGTGCTATACGACAGAAAAAAATCATTGGGCATCACATGCGTTTCCCTAATACTGCTGCCGTTATCCTTTTTGTTTACGTTGATTGTAAAGTTGAGGTATCTTTTATATGCAAAAAGAATTTTTACACCGGATGTTTTGGGATGTCCAGTCATAGTTGTCGGAAATTTGACGGTGGGAGGAACGGGAAAAACTCCAGTCGTGGAAAAAATTGCCCGTGAATTACATGAAAGGGGAAGAAAAGTGGCAATTCTTAGCCGCGGATATAAGAGTAAAAGCGAACCCAGATGGAAAACATTTGTCCGCTGGATGACCCACCGCGATGAACCACCACCCAAGGTTGTAAGCAATGGGAAATCGGTGCTGTTAGATTCGGAGGTAGCGGGAGATGAACCATTTATGTTGGCCAAAAATCTGCCGGGTGTTGTTGTCATCGTAGACAAGGACCGTGTCAAGGCGGGTTACTATGCAATTAATAAATTCGGGGTCGACATAATAATTTTAGACGATGGTTTTCAGTATTTTCCACTGCGAGGCCATGTGAACCTTTTGCTAATCGACAAGACAAATCCCTTTGGCAATAAATATTTGTTACCCCGTGGAATTTTACGGGAACCAATTTCCCAAATCAAGCGAGCTTCCTATGTTCTTCTAACAAAATCGAACAATGTTTTCAACAATTCCCTCATCGATATGATAAAATTATACAATCCGGATGCCAAAATTATCGAATGTGCCCATTTTTCGAGAAATTTATCAACCATACACGACAACGAAGTAAATCCGGTTAACATTATCGAAGGGAAAAAAATAATGGCATTTAGTGGAATTGCATCTCCCGATGGCTTTGAAGGTTTTTTATCACAAAGTGGAGCTGAAATTGTTTACAAAAAACGGTTCGTAGACCACCACAGGTTTTCCAAAAATGAATTGGAAAATATTTTTGACATCGCGTGTGCTAGGGAAGCTACGTTGGCAATTACAACGGAAAAGGATGCGGTCAGGATCCCGAAGGATTTTGCATTTCCAATCCCGACCTATTTTTTAAAAATAGACATAGAGATCGTTTTCGGTGAAGAAATATTTGAAGAAGCCATTTCCAAATTTGATATGGCTTCTTGAATTCGTAAAAACTAAATTTGCGAAAAGGAAGCGTTGAATGCCTATTCCTTTTTTTCTTTCAATTGCTTGCAATAGTCCAGCATCTTTCGATTCATATCATACATCGCCTGTGATAATTCGCTGGGCCAAGCGATTGACATTTTTCTAACGGCTTCAACATTTTCTTCGGAAATTTTTCCTTTCTCATATGCTTCTTTAGCCGCTATTGGAAAATTTTTCAGCAGCCCATCAATAAATTTTTCAGCATCGACCGATTTTAAATATTTTATCGCAATATCCAAATTGGCAATGGATTCTTTTATCTTCTTCTTTAACTCAATTTTGGAAATTTTATTAGAAAAGGCTTCACTATAGAGATCAAAGATCTTATTCATTTATTTTCCTCTGACATAGATTGGGATAATTTTTGTAAAATGTTTGCCTTTGTCAAATCTCAAATTGAAATTCAAATGGATGGGATCTACTTTTTTGAATTATTGATTCGACGTTTGATGAATTGTATTTAAACCTATGGGCTCGAGAAATTGATAGAAGATGATTGGAAAATTTTTCAGATTGTTTGCCGGGCATACCCATAAAAAATTCATCAAAAAATGCCAACCGATAATAGAGAGAATCAATGGACTGGAGGAAACCTATGAATCGCTATCCAACGATACCGTTGCTACGAAATCGGAAGAATTGAAGCGAAGAGTGGAAGGAGGAGAATTCCTCGATGACATTTTACCGGAAGCATTCGCGTTGGTAAAAAATACGGCCCGCCGTTTATGCGGAAAGGAAATCGAAGTGTGTGGCCATAAATTAATTTGGAATATGGTACACTATGATGTGCAACTGTTGGGGGGTATCGCCCTGCACCAGGGGAAAATCTGTGAAATGGCAACGGGGGAAGGAAAAACGTTGGTTGCGACATTGCCGCTATATTTAAACGCCCTCACCGGGAAGAATTGTCAGTTGGTTACGGTCAATGATTACCTTGCCCGCCGAGATGCGGAATGGATGGGCTATCTCTACAAACTCCTTGGCATAACAGTTGGGTGTTTGCAAAATGAAATGGATACCGAAGAGCGTCAAAGGGTGTACGGTTGTAACATAACCTATGGAACAGCGTCGGAATTCGGATTTGACTACTTGCGCGACAATGGCATGGCGACTTCCTTGGAGGAGCAAGTCCAGCGGGGACATTATTACTGCATCGTCGATGAGGTGGATTCTATCCTAATAGATGAAGCGCGAACGCCACTGATAATTTCAGGGGCAGCCCCCAAAGATGAAGGGAATGCACCCTACATGGAGTTGAAACCATCGGTCGCCCATTTGGTCGAGTTACAGCAAAAATTATGTAATCGTCTGGTATCTGAGGCCAAAGTCATGCTGGATGATGGCGGAACAGATTACAATCACGATGCCTATAAAAAACTTTGGCAAGTAAAGCTTGGAATGCCAAGAAATAAACAATTTTTACGCCTCATGGAAAACGGAGCCTATCGAAAAAACTTCGACAGGTTCGACCTCGAGATGAATTCCGAATTGCTCAAAAGTGAAAGATATCAAGTCAAGGAAGAGCTGTATTATTGCCTGGACGAAAAGGATAATCAGTCGGATTTGACGGAACTTGGACGTACCAACTTGAGCGATGATGAAAATGCATTTATCTTGCCGGACCTGCCATCCATATTTTCCGCCATCGACATGGACGATTCCCTATCGCCGGACCAAAAGGTAGAAAAGAAACGTCGGACGGAGGAAGAATTTTCTCAAAAAAGTATCAAAATTCACTGCCTGACCCAACTTTTGCGGGCATACTCTTTGTACAACAAAGATGAACAGTATGCCATTTTGGATGGCAAGGTTGTTATAATCGATGAGAATACCGGCCGAGCCATGCCGGGACGTCGTTGGAGCGATGGTTTACACCAGGCCATTGAGGCAAAGGAAGGCGTGAAGATTGAAAGAGAATCTCGAACCTACGCTACCATTACAATGCAAAATTACTTCAGAATGTATGAAAAATTGGCTGGCATGACGGGTACCGCTGAAACGGAAGCCCAGGAATTTAACGACATTTACCATCGGTCCGTCGTGGTGATCCCTCCGCATAAAAAGTGTATCCGCATTGATCTAAACGATGAAATCTATAAAACCCGTCGGGAAAAATACAATGCGGTGGTTGAAGAGATTAAAGCAGCCAATAAAAATGAACAGCCTGTTCTGGTTGGTACGACGTCCGTCGAAGCTTCGGAATTGTTGAGTAAGATGCTGAAGCGGGAGATGATAAATCATAAGGTTTTGAATGCCAAATATCACCAACAGGAGGCGGAAATCATTGCCCAAGCTGGCCAAAAAGGAGCCGTCACAATTGCAACCAACATGGCAGGACGTGGTACGGATATCAAATTGGAGGATGGCGTTCCGGAGTTGGGAGGATTGTTTGTGGTCGGCACGGAGAGGCATGAATCCAGGCGGGTCGATCGGCAGTTGCGTGGTAGATGTGCTCGCCAGGGAGATCCCGGATGTTCGAAATTTTTCGTTTCCCTGGAAGATTCTTTGATGCGAATTTTTGCTTCGGCAGGTCCAATAGCACGGCTACTGCAGAATACATTCAAGGAGGGGGAAGTGCTCGCCCATCCGCTGTTGAACCATTCCATTGAAACGGCCCAGAAAAAGGTCGAACAGTACTATTATTCCATTAGAAAACATTTGTTACAGTACGACGATGTCCTTAACCAGCAAAGAAAAATTATCTATTCTCTCAGGAATGATTCCCTAATTGAAGACAATGTTCAAAATGTTATTTTTAGCATCATTCGCAACGAATTGGAATTTAGGTCGGAACAATTATCGGATAACTCTTCGGAAAACAAAGAGGACGATGACAGCCTTAAGACATTATTGTCCTGGATAAATATTAATTTCCCTTTGAATTTGAAAGTACACGACCTGGCGAATAAATCTCGGGATGCAATCTGTGAATTAATTTTATCCAAAATAAAAGATGCCTATGAAATAAAACAATCCACCGATGATCCGGAATCCCTAAAATTTATCGAAAGGGTGATTTTGATTCGTGCAATCGATGGTAATTGGCAAAAACATCTGACGGAAATGGATGCCTTGCGGAATAGCGTTGGACTTCGCAGCTATGGCCAACGGGACCCAATAAATGAATATCGCACGGAAGCATTTGCCTACTTTGACATGATGTTGAAACAGATAAATTCAGATGTCTGTTCCCAACTATTTCGATCGGCAGGAAGTGCCCAAGCGTTCAATAGAATGGTTGATGAATTGCGCAAACATCTTGTGATGTCTGGTGGTGCTTTGGAAAATGTAAATGGCGAACAACAACGGCATGAAAGCAATGCCCCTAGGGTAATCATTAAATCAACTTCACTACCTAAAGTCAGCAGAAACGATCCTTGTCCTTGTGGAAGTGGGAAAAAGTATAAAAAATGTTGCGGCCTAAAGTAGCGGTGGCAATGTCTGGTGGCGTTGATAGTGCGGTATCTGCACTGCGGTTAAAGGATGCTAACTACCAAGTGCACGGCATTTTTATGCGTACATGGAATGCCGAAGATTCGGGAAACCCGATTGCGGACTGCCCGTGGAAAACGGATTTGAACGATGTGAGAGATGTTTGCGAAAAACTCGGCATAACATTTGAAATCATCAACATGATATCGCAGTACCAAACATTGGTAGTGGAAGAACTAGTGAATGGTTATCGCAATGGAATTACGCCCAATCCAGATGTCCTATGCAATGCGCGGGTAAAGTTCGGCGTACTCAAGAAATATGCCCACGCCCATGGTTTTGAAAAATTTGCAACCGGCCACTATTGTAGGGTAGTGACAAATGAAGACGATACCGTCGACATTTTGGAGGGGGTTGATAAAAACAAAGATCAGTCATACTTTCTCGCCCTGCTTTCCCAGGAACAAATACGGAACACACTATTTCCGGTAGGGGACCTAACAAAACCTGAAGTTCGTAGAATTGCGGAAAAAGCAAATTTGCCAAATTGTAAAAAAAAAGATAGCCAGGGGATTTGTTTTTTGGGCAAGGTAAAGATTCAAAATTTTCTATCCCACCACATACGAGATCAGCCTGGCGACATCGTCAATAGCCAGGGCGAAATTATTGGCAAACATCAGGGTTTATTTCGATTCACCATGGGCCAGCGACATGGCATCAATGTCCCATCAAACCTTGATTTTTCCTACTATGTCGTCGTTGGAAAAGATCTTGCGAAAAATCAACTGGTCGTAGAAATTGAACGGCCAACGTCGAAATCCCTATTTAGGGATGAATTTTTTATCCATGGTCTAAGTTTTACAAATGGAGGATTTGGGGACTATAAAAACCTGTTAGCTCGCCCACGGTACCGTGATCCTGTCCAGAAGGTTGAAATTTTTCAAAGGGGAACCACGGCCCGTGTCATCTTTGAACAACCACAGCGGGCAATAGCAAGTGGACAGATCATAGCATTTTATCGGGATGAAACTTTGCTTGGCGGTGGCATATTTGATTGAAATTAGCCAATCATATTTTGACAATTGTTTCGAAAATGGCTGGAGCCTTGATGCTTTATTTGAATAGGTATTTTTCGATATTTCGTGCACCATAAACAAATGCCCTGATGTCCTTTATGGCTTCGTTTGAATCCTCTAATAGAAGATGTCCAGTCATTTGATAGCGTTTATAGGAAGCATTTGGTAGCACTTTCCCCCAAGCTTTTAGCACATCGAATTTATAGTGAAAATCATCATCTGCCCAAAAAAATTTGATCTTTTTATTGCTCAAAATAAATGCTTTTTCTTCTATCGTGTTTAAAGTTTCTAAGGATAGATGGTCGGGTAGCCATGGAATATCGTCTATCCCAGCAGCAATAGCCACACGGTCGGAAAGTTTCCTGTAGGGCCATAGGAAACCGTCAACAACGTCCCCATCGAGCATGGAAAATGCCCCCAGGTGTAAACAAACCCACGTGAACAAATTAAAAAGCCTTGAACATAAGAATGTAAAAAGTGGAAACTTAAAAAGTAAAATAACGGCAGGCAGTTTTGGTAGGGCAAAAATAGCGGAATTTAGTAGGGACATGCTACTAATTCTTTCGGGCCAACGTTCCGCCATGGCTAAAGCTACCACAACTCCGAAATCTTGTGCAATGATATGGAATTTTTTAAACTGTTTTACTTCGGCAAAACAAATGGCATCTTCTATGTGTGTTTTGATATCATACCTATAACTTTTCGGTTTATCGGATAATCCATACCCAATGTGGTCGATCGCTATGCACCTAAAATCTAGACGTAGTAAAAGTATCAAATTTCTGAAAAAAAATGACCACGTTGGGTGCCCATGCAAGAACAACACCGTCTCTCCGGAACCCTCCTCAATGTAATGCATCATTGGCCCATTTCTCAATTTAATATAATGTTGTTGAAACGGATAAATTTTTTCTAGGAAAGGTGGTAATGATCGTTCTATCATGCCATTTCAAATGCATCAACGACTCTATCGAATTTTTACAGATTTGCAATTCAATTTTTGTTCTCTTAGATAAAATCTGTAATTACTTTTCCGAATATTTTTGAGCGTATACCAACGTTCGCCAGTTCAAACCTATTACCAGTCTGGGCTGATTTTCAACGGATCGAAAACTACTTTACGACAAGATAGATTCTAGAAACATTACCATTTTTCTTCTCCTGGACCAATTCATCGAATATTTTCTGATCGAATGGTAAAAGGTTTCCTTTGGCCCATCCGCTGCCAGTATCTTGCCTATGTTTATATTTATTCACATATACCGGTTTAAAGTACACATTTTTCCTCGCAAGGAGGATTTTTTTAACAGATGGAGAAACAGTGCTTAACGGTCGACTTGTTTTTGGGTCAACATCCTTGCCGTACCAAATATAGCACCCGATAATATGCATTATGTCTTCAACTCTCGACGGTGATGAATCCAATTGTAAATTAATTAAGGAAGGCACCCAGCCGTTGGGACTTTCCAATCTGGCAAATTTTGGCACATCGATGGCCTGAAAAGAAAATTCCAACTTCAATGCCTGACGAATAGCCTGGTCAATAAATATATACTGTTTGGGCGTAAAACGCTTGGATGCCATCTTAGTAAAAGCTTCGTAGTGGATAATACTTCGTTCCGTTTTTAATGCCTGAGAATCAGCAATTTCAAAAAATTTGCCAATATTTACAAAAACATTCATTGCTGATATTAGAAAAACACATGCAATCGATGCAGCTATGAGCATTTCAACCAATGTAAACCCTTTTTGTAAAGCTTTCAAAATACACGTATCAGTTAAATGTTTCCAACATAGAAAGTTATGTAGGTCAATATGTACTACGTTAATCGCACACGTAACTACTAACACCCAAAGGAACATGCTACATAAAAAAACGATCTTGTCAACTCAGAATGATAATTATGTCCTGCAACGTAAGTTCGGTCTGAATCAAAGGCAGCTGCCTAAGGTTGATCCTTGGGTCGATTCGAGGTCTCGTAATGTAAAAATCTTTCCTCCTTTTAAATAAAAATTTATACGCGAATCTCGAAAAAGAGGAGAGAAAATAGAAGCAATAATAGGAGCACCAATGGCAGAACTTTCCAATAAATGAAATGTCTTTGCTTGCCGTTTTATCTGTTTCATAAAAGAGGAACAATTTGGCATTCTAGGGGAAAAATGGTCGTAAAAACTCTCCGTTTGCCCCACGGTATAATGTCTTAAAGACTATCACTAGATCAAATTTTCAGGGTTTAACCTTTGCAAGTCGGTCGGAACGAATAGCCCATCCCGCCGGATTAGTTCTCCGTCGAAGTATATTTCACCACCACCGTATTCCTTGCGTTGGATGCAGACCAAATCCCAATGTATTTGCGAACGATTGCCATTATCGGCCTCTTCATAGGCTTGGCCAGGGGTAAAATGGAAAGATCCTGAAATTTTTTCATCGAATAAAATATCACATACCGGATTCAGAATATGCGGGTTGATCCCAAACGCAAACTCGCCGACGTAGCGGCTTCCTTCATCGGCGTCTAAAATTTTGTTGAGGGCATCCGTTTTATTTCCAGCGTCCCCTGCGGTGATTTTACCATCCCTAAACTCTAGGCGAATGTTTTCAAAGGGAATCCCCTGGTAGACCGTTGGGGTATTGTATTGAACTATTCCGTTGACTGAATTTTTGACGGGAGCCGTGAATACCTCCCCATCCGGAATATTGTGGTGCCCTCCACAGGGAATCGCAGGAACGCTCTTTATGGAAAATGATAAATCGGTACCATGGCCAACAATTTTGACCCTATCCGTAGCTTCCATGCGTTTTTTTAGAGCTTCCATGCCCGTTTCCATTTTGGAATAGTCCATCGTGCAGACCCGGAAGAAAAATTCCTCAAATTCATCGGTACTCATCTTGGCCTGTTGAGCAAAACCATCGCTGGGCCAGCGGAGAATTACCCATTTTGTTTTTTGGACGCGCCAATCTTGAACCGGACGCATGATCCTATCTATCATCATGCGTTGTTCCTGGGCAACATCCGATTGGTAAAATGCATTATTTCCGCCGCGGAGTGCGATGAATGCTTGCATCTTTTTCATCTCATCCAGTGACATTTCTCCGATACTGGCAAAAGCTTCTTCGGAAAGAATCTTATTCTGGGCACGGGCAATCCTGTTGGATTGCAATCGCAGAAAAGGAACCCCACCCCTACTATGAATAGCCTGGATTAGAGCGATCGTCATGTCGTCGGGGATGTCGATGTTATTTACCAGGACCCGTTCGTCTTTTTGTAAATTTATTGAAAACTCTACCAGCGTCTTGGCTAACTTTTCATACCTTTCGTCATTTTTTAACATAAGCAGTGGATTATATACCTACTAGGCTAGGAAATGGCAAATAAAAAAACGAAATATCCAGTGCTTTTCCTAATACCATCGTCTTTGCAATATTTTAAAAAAACAGGTCCCTTTTTATTTTCGATGCCATCGATTCTCCGTGTAAATGTTCAATGATGGCAAATGCAAATTCTGCTGCCACACCGGGGCCTTTGGCTGTTATAAAATGATTGTCAACGACAACACGTTCATTTTTATCAACATTTGTTAGGACATCATAGGTGCATGGATGGGCACAATGGTTTACATTTTGTAAAACGCCTGCATTTTGTAAAATTAATGGGGCCGCACATATCGCACATATCAACTTGCCTGCCCCATGAAAAGAACGCACTAGGTTTAGAACTGCCACATCATCTTTCAGTGAAAAAGAACCGGGGCCGCCGGGCAAAATTAGGCCATCAAAGTTGGGCACCGTTATTTTGTCGATGGTCGTATCGGCAACTAATTTAATATTATGTGCACCGTTTACCCCAACATCACCATGGACGGAAACAAGAGAAACATCAACCCCACATCTCAATAAAATATCGACGGGGGTTATTAGTTCAATTTCTTCTACGCCATTTCCGAAGAGACAACAAAGCTTTTTACCCATGGACTGTAAACCTATCTTTATCTAAAGTCCTTGTCTACTTTTTTCGATGAAAAAGGATTTTCCTCTCCATCCAAGCCATCCAATGCCGATGCGCCGGTCGTTGGCTTGAAAGATGATGAAGCAGCAGCCGACATGGCCGAAATTTTATTTAACAGACTATCCAAGGATTTTGTTATACCTTTGAGTGCTGAAAATATTTTCGCCTTATTGTCATCGGTGACAGCATATTTCCCAATTTTGTTTATTCTAGCAGCGACATTCGCAATGGTTTCTCCTGGATTTTTGTCAAGGTCATCCGGAATTCCGTCCCCATCGATATCACTGATTATAGGAAAAATAGCTTGGATTTCCTCCCTTCCTACTTCCATCACCCTATCGGCTGGGAATTGCCTTATTTGATCCAGTCTTTCTTGCACATTTTGCAAGTCATTGGACTGGGCTGGAGGAGGTGCCACCTGGGTTACTACCGTGGCCATATCCCCTCCCCTAGACTCGATGGAAGGCGGCGGTGTCTTATTTTCCCCAAGTATACTAGCTACCGTACTGATGGATGGTTCATATACAATTATTGGGGTTTCCTTGAACTCCTGAACCTTTCCAGTACTGCCTGCTTTATCTAATTCGTTAATATCTGTGTCAAATCTATTCATAATTATACTTTCAATTTACCATTGTTAGATACGGTGCGGTGTGTTTTCATTTCCACATCGATATCATCTTCTGTTAATGATGTTTGTTCTATCAACCCTCTTACAAGTTTTACCAGGTCTCTTTCGGCTCTGTCAGCTGTCTTTATGAAATTGCTCAAAATGTTTGAAAAAGCTACTTCGTCGAGTGCTTCCATGGATCGAGTATAGGATAAAACAATGTTTTGTGTCTTAGCATCTAGTCCAAAAGTCGCTTGATTATATGTGATTCCGCACAGATTTAACTCTAAGATTTTTTCAAAAAATTCTTCGCTGCACCCATAGGGAACCCTACAAATCGGTGAATAAAAATAAACAACTTCGCTGTTTTTAGGCAGTTCAACCACACATTCTCTCTGTTCATTATCTGTCCGAAGGACACAAAGCCCATTTTTATCAAGGAACAACTTACTTCCTATCCGGCTTCCTGCCACTTGCAGGTAATGATCTAATGTTTTGTGGTATGCAGCCATTGACGACTCCTATTGCTTAATTTTAAAAATTGGATCATAAACTGTAAAGAAAAGATTGATAATCTTATTAAAAACACATACCAAAGACTAGTGTCAAGCTTTTTTGATAAATCTATAAATTATGGGCATCGTCGTAGATTACGGAACAAGTTTATATGCTCAGGATTTACAAATTTTAACAAACATGAAATAGTTGAACTACTGCTAACCCTAAGCATTCCCAGAAAAGATGTAAAAACAATTGCCAAGACACTGTTGAAAACATTTGGTTCGATAAGGGGAATTTTTGATGCTAGCATTGCAGATTTAGTACAAATAAAAGGAATTGGTGAATCGACGGCCATTGCGTTGAAAATCATTCGGTCCATTAATAACCTGTACCTACAGGAACAGCTTGAAGGTATACCGATTTACAATTCCGTCGAAAAAGCATCTACGCTGTGGGAAAATAGGCTATCGAACCTAACGGTTGAAGTCCTCGAAGTGGCCTACTTAGATTCGTCGCTACGACTCATGAAAGATGGAATCGAACGATTGGAAACGGGAACGGTTGTGGCGGCGGCGGTATACCCTAGGAAGATAGCAGAAGCTGCCCTACGGCGCGGTGCAAGAGCGATAATGCTGGCCCACAACCATCCCAGTGGTTCTGCGGAACCATCCGATTGCGATGAACGCAATACCAGGACAATAAAAATAGCCCTACAATATTTGGACATAAAACTCGTCGACCATATAATCGTCGCTACAAACGGAACATTTTCTTTCAAAGAAAATGGGTTGCTGTAGCCCTTCAGTCTAATTGCTGCGATTTTCCTATGGCTGCGAGATATGTATTTTCATATTCTTTGGCAGATTTTGACCAGGAAAAATCCTTTTTCATCGCCGATTGCCGCAATTTTTCAAAATCTTTAGGGCGATCGTAGTAGGTGGCACATGCCCATCCTATGGCATTATACAGTGCTGAATCTGTTAAATCGTTGAAAACAAACCCGGTTCCTGTGCCGGTCAATTCGTCGTAATTGTCGACGGTATCAATTAGCCCACCCGTGGCGTGTACGATTGGTAAGCTTCCGTAAATCATAGCGTACATTTGACTCAGGCCACAGGGTTCATATCTGCTTGGCATGACAAAGAAATCACTTCCCGCCTCTATCAAATGGGAAAGTCGTTCATCAAAGCCAACTCGTACGGAAACCTGATCTTTAAATCGAGACATCACGTCCTTCAATCTCCATTCCAAATGTTGATCACCGGACCCCAATACGGCAAATTGGACATTCATACTTTTTAGAACATTCGGTAAGATGTCACAGAGAATATCCAGTCCCTTTTGATGGAAAAGTCTAGAAACCACACCGAAAATCGGAACATTCAAACCATTGTACAAACCCACTTCCTGTTGCAAATGTTGTTTACATGTTTTCTTCCCTTCCAATGACCGTGCTGAGAAATTTTCTGGCAAAAATTTATCGGTTGTTGGATTCCAAACATTCATATCCACACCGTTGCAAATGCCGACCAAATCCTTTGCCCGGTATTTTAGGACATCATCCAAACCATATCCATGTTCGGCAGTCTTGATTTCTTCGGCATATGTTCTACTTACGGTTGTAATTTTATTGGCAAACTGCAATGCTCCCTTCATAATATTTACGGCCCCGCATGCTTCCATGGCAAATGGATGCCAATAGTGATCGTACAATCCCGTGAATTGCAATAATTCCTTACTGGCATATCCATGATGAGCCATGTTGTGAATGGTGAAAATTGATTTTGTGTCATTTAAAATGTTCGGCTTGGTATGCAAGCTCAAGAGAGCTGGAATTATGCCCGTTGGCCAGTCATTTGTGTGTATGATATCGGGTGCCCAGTTTAGAAACGGACACATATCAACGACGGCTCGACAAAAAAATGCAAAGCGTTCCCCATTATCATGGTATCCATGGCCAAACTCTCCATAAACTCCGTAGCGAGAAAAATATCTATCGAATTCGATGAAATAAATCGGAACGTTTTCATATTCCGTTCGCAATAACTGGGCAAATTCCACACCATACCCCATGTTAACAATCATGGGCCCTTCGACAACCTCACACTTGGAAACGTAATTTATGGAACCGTACTTTGGCAAAACAATGCGCACATCATGCCCCATTTCTTTCAAAGCAACTGCCAGGGAAGGGACAACATCCCCCAGTCCTCCAACCTTAGCATATGGACTGCATTCAGGGGTTGCGAATAATATTTTCATGGATCCATATTAAATGGAAGGAGCGAATTGTCAAAAAAGATTAATATTTTT
>JAIRXJ010000011.1 GCA_031268375.1 Puniceicoccales bacterium
AACTAATGGAGAAGGGAAATGTAATTACACTATCCTGGTTAAAAATTGTGTGCAAGGAGATCAAGCGACCCCCAAAAAAGAGTCAAATACATCAGAGACCGAAAAACGTAGCCCGAAAAAATGAGTTCTGATCAAAATTTAATGCCATCTATTTCACTGGTTCATGCCGTCGATGAGCGCAAAAATTTATCGAGAGAATATAAAATCGACTACCGCAAGGAATTTCACAATGGTACTGACTCTGCAAAAATCGGAGGGCAATTGATCGGCGATCTCGGAAAATTTGGCATATCCATCATGATAAATTCCATAATTTCATCAATCCCAGTAGTCCCTACCGTTGCAACCGACGGAATCATTAAAATAAAAGATATTTCCCTAGATACTGCAACTAAAACAAAAGATTTCGCGGGGAAAATTGGCACTAATATTAGCGATGGGATAAAACACCTAATAAAAAAAGACAAATAAATTACTTTGTTCCAATGGATTTTTTGTAAGCATTTAGGACTCCGGCGATGGAGTTTTCAATGACTAGATCTGTGATGAATATGCGGATCCCAGCAATAAGGTCATTTATATGTTCGACGGAAACGGATAGCTTTCTTTCCAAAATTTTTTCAAAATGAGACCGTAGGGATTCTACGCTAGAATCAGGTAGGATACCGCAATGTTCAATTTTCATCGATGTTTGAGTGACAAATTTTTCAAGGGCAACCAGGTATGCACATAGCATTGATTTTAGTTCCCTTCCCTCATAAATTTCCTTCAAAATCGTAATTACGCCACGCACTCTTTCGGTATCCAACAACGAATCCTTTCCTAGAGAGAGCTTGGCCAGTTTGGACACCAATAACCGTAACCTATGATTTTTCATCGCAAATTTTCCAGCATCAGTGCTTTCTCAGCCGATAGAAGGTATTTGTTTCTTTCCTCGGCGGTCAACTGTGCAGATAGCACGCTTTGAGAAATATCGACCACAAGTGTTCCGATTTCCGACTTGGCATCTTGGAGCATTTTATCATGTTGCAGGGCAATCTCTTTTTTGGCACTGGATATCATGTTGTCTGCTGCCTTGCGAGATTCTACCTTTTCTTGCTCCAAAAGGCCCCTAGCATTATCTCTGGCTGACTGAATTATTTCCTCCGCTTCCTTTTTCACGGATGCAATTCTTCCGCTACGTGAATTTTCAAAGGCGGAGACTTCCTTCTGCATTTTATCGGCATAGACCAGTCCAGATTCTATTTTTTCACGCCTTTCGGCCATTACATTGATGACACTTTTGAAGCCAAATTTATATAGCAAAAATGTTACGAGCAAAAAATTCAGTGACTGGATGAGCAACAGATGCCAATCGACACCAAATTTATCCAAAAGACTACCAATATCAACCATAGCCAATAATCATACTGAACCACTATTCATGGACTAACCTAAGAAAGTTAGGCACTATGAAAAAAACAATGCATAGAACGCAATGGCTTCTGCCAAGGCCATGCCAAGAATGGATTGCACTAAAATTTTACCGGAGGCACCTGGATTTCGTCCTACCACATCAACGGCCTTTGTCCCGATGCAGGTGACTCCTATGGCCGCAGTGGCACAACCGAAAGCTTGGACTAATCCTTTGGCGATATCTCCGGTCAATTCAGCTATTATATTCAACATATTTTCCCTTTCTTAAAAATTTCACCCATGGGCGTGATCCTCCTGATTGCACACTAACCCAATGTAAACAGATGCCAATAGTGTAAAAACAAAAGATTGTATAATTGCAACAAGAAATTCTAAAAAGTAAAACGGCAGTGGAATTAGGTAAGCTATATAATTTACAATCGGTATGTTTTTCAAAACACCGGAAAAGCCATACATGTTGTGCAATAAGTTTTCACCACCAAAAGTATTGCCGAATAGCCTGAAAGACAATGAAACAATTCTGCAGAGAATTGAAATACATTCCACCAGTCCAACGGCTAGAAAAAGAATGCACAGTCCACCATATATTGCCGATGAAATCTCGGATTTTTCAGCCTTATTCCCGAAAATTTCAAAACACACACCTTTTACACCGGTGCACCGAATACCAAAATATCCCCACGCAAAAAAAGATACCAGGGCCAGGGCCAAGGTTGTATTCAAGTCAGAATTTGCGGGCCTAAAAAATGGTCTAAACTCACCGCCTGCGTTGATTCCCACGCTTCCAATGCCGGGCAATAGACCACACACATTTTGTAGCAGAATGAAAAAGAAAATACCGAGCAAATAGGGAAAAACCATCCGAAATGCTTTATTTCCTATAATTGGTTCGATAATTCCACGCAATCCTTCGATGACGGACTCTATTATCGCCTGTCCTGCGGATGGGATGATTTTTACTCCTCCCCGCAGGGCAAATCTCACCAAAAAAATTATTAGCATTGAAATTATCCAGCTTAGGATAATGGAATCCGTTATGACGAGTTTACCAATGGAAAACACTTCCGTCGACGAAGAACTAACACCTTCCCCATGGCCTGCACAGTATGCCATGTTTGGCAATAGCACAAGACCCGTGAGAATCAGTACCAATCTAGAAAAACAACTTTCCAATGTTTTAATCACAGATAACTAATGTCATTTCCATGAAAAACATTTTTCCAAAAATTGCAATCCAATAGGGGCTTTCAGTTCAAATATAATTAAGGCATGTCCGCTGTTCATTTAAGGGGCGGACATGCCAAAGGAGTATGGTCCTAAGACGCTCTACAATCATTTCATCCGGTGGCACAGCGGTCGTAGTGTGTGCCAAAATTTTGCAGAAGCTGGCCGGATAAAAGGCTAAGGAGGACCGTAATTACACAATTTTCACGTATGGATGCCCAATGGGCTAGCAACGTGGTTGGATATAGATCTAGATCTGGATAAAAACGAAATATGGCTATTGGGTCAAAATACAAAGGTCTAGACATTTTTTCCATTCATCAAATGCTGCCCTGATATCTGTAAATTGATTTTTTTCAATTAAATCTTGACAATAGTTCCGCCGCGTGACATAATTGCGAAGGGAAGGTTTTTTAATAATTTCATCAGTTAATTGAAAAATTTCATTGGCTACAAAAGCAAGCATCGTTCGGGGTTCATTGCTTTCAGCTCTAATCCTAGTTAAAACCGCTTGCGCTTTTCCCTGAAGCTCTTGCCTAAGTATGGAGTGCAGACCTTTTAATTGATCAATTGTTCTTTGCGATTGAGCGGTTGCTTCTTCTGATTGAGCGACTCTTTGCTGGGCCATCGTATTCTCCCGTGCGAGTTTCTGCCTATCCACGTCGGTTCCTCCGGTTATTACCATTAGTATGCGATAGACCAGTCTAAACGGCCGAGTAATAATCATCCATGCTATAACAGGGAGAGCCTTGAGCGTAAATTTTTCATTGGCCGCACGATATTCTCTGAGTACGGGTATTATTACCAAAACAAGCACAAGGGCTGTGGAAATAACAGGATGTGTGGCGGCTAATGACCATGTAAATTGGCAAAAACCAACCACCTTGCCTGCCATAAACTTAGCAAGCGGCATTGCAAAACAGCTGGCCTGTTTCGCACACTCCATTACTGTGCTAGCATTCCTAGTGGCAATATCCCCGGGAATAATGCCACCCGCTTGCTTTAAATAATTTTCTAAAACAGGTTTTATGACGGTATTCCATCCATTGATTGCCGATGCAGCAAATCTCGTTTCATAGCCTGCTGTTTGATTTACGTTTTGCATACTTTTCTTGTTTTTGATACTTGTGTGTGTATATTTCAAAGATTTCCCAAAGTCAAACAATTTTGTGAAAAAATTAATTTCTTGTTTTCCATTCGAAAAGGGTTAAAAATATCGCCATGGCGATTTGGTCGTGGTTAGGGTTAGATGCAAGGGGATGTGGCATATTTTTACACATAAGTTCCCTGCCGGGGGGGTACGGAATTGGATGTTTTGGCAAATCGGCCTATGATTTTATTAAATTTTTAGCAACATCCGGAATGAAGTACTGGCAGATATGCCCCCTAAACCCGACGAGCTATGGAGATTCTCCCTACCAAAGCCCATCCGCCTTTGCGGGCAATCCATATTTCATCGATTTGCAAGACCTCGTTGGTGAAGAATTATTATTCCCTCCGGATTTGAATGGGCTAGGGGCAATGGCGGAATCATCGGTGGACTTTGGGGAATTGTATAAAAACTTTTGGCCAGTTTTAAAGATAGCATTTGAAAACTTTTTACGTTCAAAAAACCATGTCGAAAATTTTAATAACTTTTGCCAACGATCCGCATGGTGGTTAGACAATTACGCCACCTTCATGGCCATCAAAGATCAATTCGGTGGTCGCCTGTGGACGGATTGGCCAAAGGAATTTTCCGACCCCCAGGTCGCAATGGCAAAGCTCCGTTCCGATGAAAAACTTAGCCGAATGGCAACTTTCTACAAATTCGTCCAATGGACATTTGATAGACAGTGGAGCAAACTAAAAAACTTTGCCAATGGCAACGGCATCGAAATCATAGGAGACATTCCAATTTTTGTCGGTTTCGATAGTGCGGACGTTTGGGCAAACAAACGGATTTTTAAATTGCAAAAAGATGGATTTCCCAAGTTCGTCGCAGGGGTTCCGCCGGACGCTTTCTCAGAAACTGGACAACTGTGGGGGAATCCCGTCTACGACTGGGACGTTTTAGTGGCCGATGACTTCTCTTGGTGGACAAATCGCCTAGGGCGATGTGTGGAACTGTACGATGTGGTACGCTTGGATCATTTCAGGGGATTTTGTGACTACTGGGAAATTCCTACACCCGCCACCACCGGAATGAAAGGGAAATGGGCAAAATCCGTCGGGATAAGGTTTTTCCAGCATGTAAAAAAAATATTCCCCTCCATAAAACTCATAGCGGAAGATTTGGGATGCCTAAATGACGATGTTACGCAATTGTTGCGGGATACTGGATTGCCAGGGATGAACGTGTTGCAGTTTGCATTCGACCGAAATAATAAAAACAAATACCTTCCCCACGAACATGAAAAAAATAGCGTACTGTATCTGGGGACCCACGACAACGATACGACTGGGGGGTGGTTCAATTCGTTATCTGAGGATATAAAGCATCAGGTAAGGTGTTACCTACGAACAAATTGCGACGACGTTGCATGGGATTTCATCAAAAAGGCATACGAATCGCCATCTCACCTGCTGATTTTGAACATGCAAGATATTCTAAATCTTGGATCAGAGGCAAGATTTAACACCCCGAATACCCCTTCCGGAAACTGGCGATGGAGGATGACTAGCGAACAATTTAATGGCCTGTGCGAATCTCAAACACCCCAATATTTACGGCACTTGCAGGATACCTATGGGCGGTGAAATTTTGTTGACTCAAGTGCCATCGTCTCCCAAGGTATGGACAAGTTTTTGGCAAAAAATGACTCCAATTTTTTTAAAACTTTTCGACAAAATATTCAAATTTTTTGCGGTCTTGCTAATAGAATCGTATGGAAATATCCTGTCGCCACTCAAAGTTGCCCTGCTGGGACCATCCGCCCGGTGTAGATTTTACCCGACATGTTCAAGATTTGCCCGATCAATGTTTAAACGGTACACGTTCCCCAGGGCATTTTATCTTTCCATGAGGCGAATTCTGCGGTGTAATCCCTTTTGGAAGCATAAGCAAAAACCAAATAAAAGCTCATTGCTAGCGAATCGAGTAAGCCAGCCATAGCCTGTTTACTATTTGTACTCCAATATTGCATTGTCGGGTGAAGAAATGGTGATTTTCTTGACCCTATGCAGGTTGTGTTGACATTTTTCATTGATTAGGTAATCGAGTTTCATCAGTTGAAGGTGGAAATCCTGTGGCTTTAACACAACGACTATTTCATTCTTTAAATGCAATCCTATGGTCGACCAGATGGCACCCTGACGGTGATCATAGTTTCTGAGATCGAGAAATTTTATCGACTGAAAAATATCTAAAAATTCACCTTTTAATATGGCAATAAGCTCTCTAACGCTGGATATTCCTTCCTGGGGAAGGAATTGTATTTTATTCTTTGTCTTCAAATTTAAATTGACGGGCAATAGGTCTAAAACATCTTCTCGGCCATAGCAAATGGGTGAAAAAATTCTACCATCTTCTTCGTCAACGAGGAGTAATTTCTTTTCTCCATCGACATTGGCGATCAATTTTAACATTGGCACGCACTCGTTGATTTTTACGTATAATGTATCGGGATAACGTTTTTCTATGAGAACATTCCTAATTTGAGAAATGGTTTCCAGCCGTTCTCTCATGGAAGAAATATCCAGTGAAAATAGATCCGTACCTTTCCTAATATGTAACTCATGGGCCAGCCATGGCGATGTAATTTTTCCATTTGTTTTGAAAATTACCCTTTTAAGCTCGTTCGCTGAGGGAATGGATGAGGGATGAAATGTATTCGATTTTTTGCAAAATACAACCCCAATCACCACCAAGGCGATGCCAAACGCCACAAATACCAGTAAAAATGTTTTCCATTTACCCATTGAATTTCAATAACTTTTGTAGAAGTCAGAGCCTAACCTAAGGCTGCCAAATTTTTCTCAGTTTTCAATAAAATTTATATCAAAAGTATCTTCCATAAAAGATTTTATTGACTAAAGCAAATGGCATAACATTACCATTCCCATGGTTGAGCAAGAATTATCTGGAAAAATTTGCGTTGTAACCGGTGCCGGACGAGGAATTGGAAAATCCATTGCCATATCCCTCGCAAAAATTGGTGGCCATATAATTTGCATAAGCAAATCCGAAGATAGTTGTGGTGCCCTGGCACAGGACATAGGAAATCAGGGATATTCTGCCGAGCACATGGCCGTTGATGTGTCTTCCCATGACCTGGTTTCAGATGCTTGCAAAAGCATATTGGGAAAGCATTCTGCGGTTGATGTTTTGGTAAATAATGCCGGCATAACCCGGGATAATTTGATGCTAAAAATGTCCCAGCAAGAATGGCAGGAAGTTTTAAACACAAATTTAAATAGTTGTTTTTATTGGACTAAAAATTTATTGCATCCCATGATGAAAAAACGATGGGGAAGAATCATTAACATGGCGTCCATCGTCGGACTGATAGGTAATTTCGGCCAAGCGAATTATGCAGCGGCCAAGGCAGGAATAATCGGATTTACCAAGTCCATAGCCAAAGAGGTTGCCTCCAGAGGCATAACGGCAAATGCAATAGCTCCTGGATTTATACGGACCGACATGACCAGCAAACTCAGTGAAAACATGGTGGCAGAATTGTTAAAAAATATTCCGATGAAGGAGTTGGGAATGCCGGATGATGTGGCAGAAACTGTAAAATTTCTATGTTCGCAGGGGGCTAGATATATAACGGGACATGTCATTAACGTTGATGGTGGAATGGTGATGTGAAAAAGGCTTGCGTAGCAGAATAGGATTATTTTGATGCGGAAGATATGAGGGATTTTACTTATGACAAGCAATAATATAGAATCAAGAGTTAAGAAAATCATTGTTGATCAATTGGATGTAAACGAAGAGCAGGTAACGCTGGAAGCATCGTTCCTCGATGATCTTGGGGCTGATTCTCTCGACACCGTTGAATTGGTAATGGCGTTCGAAGAAGAGTTCAAGGATGAAATCAAGGGAGAGATTCCGGAGTCGGAAGCTGAAAAAATGCGTACCGTTAAGGATGTCGTCGATTTCATCAGCAAGAAAATAGAAAGTGAGTAGCAAGTTGCCCCATTAAGCAATGACCACCATACGCACAATTAACGGGTTTGGGAAACGTGTTGTCGTTACGGGCATTGGGCTTGTTACCCCCGTCGGAATCGGGACCGATGAGACTTGGAAAAATTTAATAGGAGGGAAAAGTGGAATAACAGCTGTGACATCTTTTGATGCTAGCAATTATCCATGCCGTGTAGCTGGGGAACTTAAAAACTTTAATGGAGGCGACTTTATCGATGGCAAATCGATAAAACGAAACGATATATATGCAATTTATGCGGTTGCCGCAGCAAAGTTTGCAGTCAATGATGCAAAAATCGACCTCGATGATGTTGATAGGTCTCGTATTGGCGTCATCGTAGGCTCTGGCATTGGAGGAATGTCAACGATAACGGAACAAACTAGAATTTTTTTCCAAAAGGGCCCCCGATATATTTCCCCATTCATGATACCGGCCCTACTCGCCAACATTGCATCCGGACTCATCGGTATGGAGTTGGGATTGAAAGGTCCGAATTTTGGAGTTCTCAGTGCATGTGCAACGAGCACCCATTCAATTGGGGAAGCTTTTAACTGGTTAAAGCTTGGCAAGGCAGACGCCATTTTTACGGGTGGTAGTGAAGCTGCCGTTACGCCCGTTAGCCTTGCCGGTTTCTGTTCCATGCGGGCTGTTTCAACGGCGTACAACGACACGCCCGAATCCGCTAGCCGCCCGTTTGATGCAACCCGCGATGGTTTTGTCATGGGCAACGGGGCAGGAATTCTACTCCTAGAAACCCTGGAGCATGCCCAGTCCAGGGGGGCAAAAATTTACTGTGAAGTCATTGGGTACTCTGCCAGCTGCGACGCATATCACATAACTGCTCCTGCCCCCAATGGGGATGGCCTCGTAAGATGCTATGAGGAACTATTTGCAGAAACGGGCGTAGAGCCTTCCGCTATACAGTATATTAACGCCCATGGTACGTCTACTTCATACAATGATAAATATGAAACGGTGGCCATAAGGAGATTTTTTGGAGACCACGCGGACAAACTTTTTGTTAGTTCTATCAAAGGTGCAACGGGCCACCTGTTGGGTGCAACTGGTGCCGTTGAATCTGCGGTCTGTGCCAAAACCATAGAGACAGGGATCATCGCTCCTACCATAAATTATTCCACACCAGATCCCGAGTGTGATCTCAACTATGTACCAAACAAGTCCATAAAAGCAGATGTTCACTATGCCATCAACGAAAATATGGGATTTGGTGGGCAAAATGCGGCCCTGATGTTTAGGAAATTCTCCTGAAAACTGTCTTTCTGCCATGGTTTAAGAACATGTGGATGAAAGAACTTCGCTTTGCGGGCAGGCAATTTTTATTCCTAGCTCCCCGAGCACTCTCCCGCGGTGGGCAGTAAAATGGTGGGTTTTAGCGTTGGTCCGAAGTGACATAGTAAAACATGGCAAAAAAATTAATGTACTTGACACAGAATTCATTAGTGATAGATGTGGCACGAGGGTTTTGATGTTGTAAAGTGGGAATTGTCCCACTTTTTATTATCGAGTGTATTCGAAGGTAAGTTAATGAGTACTAATAGTCAGATATTGTCGGTGTTGGAGTACATGGAAAAGGAAAAAGGTATTAGCCGGGCCGATATGATTGAAACTATCGGCGAGGCAATTCGTACGGCGGCACTAAAAAGCATAAATGCCGGCCATGATGTTAGGATAGAAATTAATCCTAAAACGGGGAAATTGCAGGCTTGGGCAGTATTTGAAGTGGTGGACTCTGTCAGTGATCCAAAAACACAAATCCATTTGAGCAAGGCATTGTTGCTGGATGAAAATGCAGAAGTTGGTTCCGTCGTAGAAAAGGAAATTGATCCGGCACTTTTGGGAAGAATTGCCGCCCAGACAACAAAACATGCAATTTTACAACGGGTGAGGTTTTTCGAAAAGGAAAAACTTTACCATGACTTTAAAAATCGTGTGGGGGATATAGTTTCTGGGACCATCAAAAATATCGATGGTGGAAATTTGTATATCGACGTGAATGGAGCAGAAGCCATAATGCCAGCCCGTGAACGTGCCCGAGGAGAAGAATTTTCAATCGGGGAAAGAGTCCGTTGTTTGCTATTAAAACTTGATCCGGCCAGTAGGGATACTGAGTTGGTCCTCAGCAGGAGCCATGTAAATTTTATTAGGCGGTTGTTAGAAATTGAGGTCTCTGAAATTGCTGATGGTAGTGTGTCGATTAAGGGTATCGCCCGTGAACCAGGGTATCGAACAAAAGTTTGTGTGGGAACGAACGATAAAAACATCGATCCGGTGGGTGCCTGCGTTGGCATCAGGGGAATAAGAATAAAAAGCATCGTTCGAGAACTTAGTGGGGAAAAAATTGATGTTATTAGATACGACGACGATCCTGAAAAATTGCTCTTTGAAGCAATAAAACCAGCGGTGCCAAAGAATGTTCGCGTTGACCATGACAGCAGGAGAATTTATTTCGAAGTTGCAGAGAAAGACCTGGCAGTTGCAATCGGCAAACACGGATTGAATGCAAAGTTGACATCTCGTATGATGAACTGGCGTCTGGATATAAGTAAAGAAAGTGAAGCGGTGCCTGAAAATTTTGGCAAGAAACTGGAGCGAGCAGTAGCCGGTTTGCACGGAATTCCAGGTGTCAGCGATGAACAGGCACAAAAACTTGTGGCCATCGGAATTACAGATATCGATGCCTTCGAAGGAGTTAACGCCGAAGATTTAGCAGAAGCTGGATTTGATATGGATGTATCCAAAAAGATATTGGACAGTGTACGAAAATTCTGCAAAAGATAAAAAACCAGATGAGTGTAAGAGTATATCAATTAGCGAAACGGCTGAACTTGGAAAATAAACAGGTGATTCAGTTGTTGCGTGAACGGGGGTTTGATTTTAATAGCCCTTCAAATTCGATTTCATCAATATATGCAGATGCACTCATAGAGGAAATTGGGAACAAAAAGTTTCCCGCCGAAGGAACGTCCTCCGTTTCCCCTCTGAAACAAAAAACGCAGAATCTTGGAAGTGTTCAAGGTGATATCCCCGGTGGCGGCACCATGGGAATCCAAGAAGTTCCCCTTTCCAATACCTTGTCAAAGGAGCAACAAAATAGTACCAGTTCGAAACTTGGTGCGACAGATACAAATATCAACAACAAGCTTGGGTCACCCCATGATGTTGGAAAATCTGCCATCGACAAAAATTCCCAGGGGTATTCCGGTCGATTGCGGCAGGAAAGGACAGATAAGCGGGAAAAACCCGTGATGATCGCCGTCAGTTCTCTGGACAGGATAAGGAGGAAAGACGGTGAACCCGAGGTACGGTTGCCTGAGTTGAAGAAGCCCATACCTGCCGTCGATGACAAAATTTATGAACCCGAAGAGAACACATTTACCACCAATGCTAAGCCATTTTTGAAAAAAATTGAACGGCAACCTCTAAAGGATGAAGTATTTCAAACCATCGAAGTTAAAAACCCACTGGTGGTACGGACATTGGCCACCCAGATGAATATCAAGCCTTTTCAGCTGATATCCAAGCTGATGAGCATGAATGTCTTTGCGTCGATGAATCAAGAAATTGACATAACCGTTGCTCGAAATGTTGCAGGAAAGTTTGGATATAAATTAGTCATCGCAAAGCAAGAGCCGGTAAAAATTACCAAACCAAAATTGCCCATCGGACAAGATATCCCCGTTGGGAAAAAAGAAGGGATTTTGGTCGAACGTCCTCCCGTAGTGTGCATACTGGGACACGTTGACCATGGGAAAACCACGCTGCTTGACACCATTAGGCATGCACATGTTGCGGCCGGAGAAGCAGGAGGAATCACCCAACACGTGGCGGCCTATCAGATTGAACAGAATGGCGGAAAAATAACTTTTATTGATACCCCCGGCCACGCGGCATTTTCGAAGATGCGAGAGCGGGGAGCAAATTTGACCGACATAGGGGTGCTAATAGTCGCCGCCGATGATGGATTTATGCCTCAAACGGATGAAGCTCTGAAATTTGCACAGAAAGCGAATATTGCAATTATCGTGGCGATCAATAAAATCGATTCCAAGGGAGCAAATTCTGATAGGGTAAAACAGCAGATGCAGCAACGAAATATTACGCCGGAAGAGTGGGGTGGCAAAACATTGTGCACTGAAATTTCTGCCCTCCATGGGACGAATATCGAAAACCTTTTGGAACTAATTCGGTTGCAAGCGGAAATCATGGTTTTGCGATCAGATTTATCGAACCCAGCAGAAGGGATCATACTCGAATCCAAGGTTACTCCTGGCCACGGTGCGATGGCAAGTACTATCATACAAAACGGTGTTTTGAAGATCGGGGATTGTATTGTCTGTGGATCCTGCTATTGTAAGGTAAAGTCGTTGATCAATGATCGTGGACAACGGGTAGGAGAAGCTTCGGCATCAACTCCTGTAAATATTATCGGATGGTCTGGTATTCCCGAAGTTGGTTCAAAATTCACATCGGCTGAGAACGAAAAAGTTGCCCGTAGACAAGCGGAAGAAACGGAAGCAGAACTTAAAAAAATCCAAAGTTCGCAGAAAGATGACAGGGAAGAAATTGTCAATCTAGACCAGCTATTTTCTGCAATGGCTGCCGTTGGTGAAAAAACTTTAAATGTAATTTTACGGGCAGATGTCCATGGCAGTGTGGAAGCCTTAGACGATATTTTGGGGACCATACATAGCAAAAAAATTAAATTAAATATTTTGAACCGGGGAGTCGGTTCGATCAACAAGAGTGATGTTATTTTAGCGGATACGTCGAAGGCACAGATCATTGCGTTTAATGTCAAAACGGAATCGAATTCCCAGGCCTTGGCAAAACAACTCGGAGTAAAGATTATTCAGCACGACATTATATATGAAATCGCTGATAGGGTCCGAGAAGCTATGGCGGAATGCTTGGATCCAGAATTGCAGGAGAATAAGCTTGGGGCTGCTGAGGTTCGTAAAATTTTTGATATTAAAAATAATGTAATTGCCGGCTGCATGACCATAGAAGGGAAAATTTTAAAGGAGAAATTTGCCCGTGTGATACGGAAAAAGGAAATGATTTTTCAGGGGAAATTTGCATCGATCAAGAGAGAAAAAGATTTTATCAACGAAGTGCGGGCAGGTTTTGAATGTGGAATTATCATTAGCGGGTTTGATACGTTCGAAATCGGAGACATCATAGAGTGCTTTGACATAATAAAAATTCAACCGTCACTATAATCCCATGCCTCCATCGCCAAGAATTGTTCGCCTAAATCAACTTATATATCAAGAGCTAAGTATGATTCTACGTACGTTATTCCATGATTCAGCGGCTAAAATTTCCCTGACGGGAGTTTCACTTTCTCCAGATTTATACGATGCGTGTGTTTATTTTTCCGTCCTAGGAGATGAAAATGATATCCAAAAAGCGACAAAATTTCTGCTAGGAAATGCAAAAAATCTATGCCAAACACTGTGCCGGCGAATAAAATTAAGACGTTCACCCCATTTAAATTTCAAGTATGACAACTCCATCGCCCGCGGTCAAAATATTTTAGCGATACTAAATAGCCTAGAGACTCACCATGGGTGATAGAAAAATGTCAGCATTACTATTTGAATATTCTGCCTATAATGTCGTTGGTCACATAAGGCCAGATGGGGATTGTGTCGGAAGCCAGCTCGCTATTTTTAATATTTTGAAAGCAAAAAACATCCAGTGCAACATTATAAAAAATGACGATTATGGGTCAATTTTGTCTTCATTCATGAATGGCTATGCCGTTGTGGACGATAGGCAGATCGATCCCACATTGCCCCTAATTTGCGTGGATTGTTCAGATTTTAGGCGGGTGGGGGTGAACATTTGTAAGAAATATGATAGACCATATTTGAACATCGACCACCACATCTCCAATGACAAATTCGCTGACCATAATATCATCGATGCCCATGCGTCGTCCACCGCCCAGGTCATAGCCGAGGCCTTGCTACGTGAAAACATCGACTTTGATAAAAAAACCGCCGAAATGTTGTATCTTGGCATCATGACTGATTCCAATCGCTTTGCCTACGATACGACGACGCTTGCTACGATTAAGGTCGTAGAAACTTTGATGGGCAAAGGAATCCATATTTCGGAAATTTTTCAAAAAGTATACGAGCGCAATACCCTTCGAAAGTACCTACTTTTGGAAAGGTTTTTGCACAATGTAACCGTTTTTGAAGATGGTCATTGTTGTACATCATTTGTCACCGAGAATGACTTCGTGGAAACGCAGGCAGAACTCCTTGACACGGAGGGTTTTGTAAATTATACACGTCAAATTGATGGAGTTAAAGTTGGAGCGTTTTTGGAATTTCACGAAACCTATGTGAAATGCAGTTTACGTTCCAAAGATGCAACCTGGCGCATGGACCTTTTAGCTAAAAAGTTTGGTGGTGGTGGTCATCCGGCAGCGGCAGGATTTAATACTGAGTTAAAAGATGCGGACTTCTATGCAAAGTTTAAATTGGCACTCGCCGAACATGTAAGAAATATTCTTAAAAATTGAAATCGTGAATACCAGCAATCTAGATGGAGTTCTTTTGGTGGATAAGCCTCGTGGGATAACTTCCCATGATGTCATCGCCAAGTTGAGGCATCTCCTTGGGATAAAAAAAATAGGACATGTGGGGACCCTGGATCCAATGGCAACCGGGCTGTTAATAATTCTCATCGGCCGTACGACGAAAATTTCCCAATATTTAATAGACCTATCTAAGGGTTACAAGGGTACGATGAAATTGGGGGTATCAACGGATTCGCACGATATGGAAGGTAAGATCTTAGAAAATCATGATGTGGAAGGCATTTCTTTGGAAGGTTTAAAGAGCCTTGCGGGTGAATTTCTTGGGGATCAATACCAAATGCCTCCCATGTTTTCTGCCAAAAAAGTAAATGGTCAAAAGTTATACAAACTTGCGAGGAAAGGGAAAACCATCGACCGGGAACCTCAATTTATACATATCAGTGCTTTCGAAATCGATGATCTGCGGGATGATGAAGTTGATTTTTCTGTACACTGCAGCAAGGGTACCTACGTGCGTACGCTCGTCAACGATTTTGGCGAACGTTTAAAATGTGGAGCACATCTCAGCCGGCTTTGTAGAACCACAATAGGAGATTTTTCAATCAACGATGCACTGACGATGGAAGAGATTAGTCAGACACCAATTTTTGAGCTTTCAAAACGATTAATACCTGCCTATGATGTTGTTCCTTCGCAAGTTATACGGTAACAAGCGAGAAAAAAATTAAAAAATATGGCAGAAGTGACAAAGACATTTCTCGACGATGTTGTTTACGATTTTTCCGGGAAACCGTTGTTTATGACCATTGGAACGTTTGATGGCATACACATTGGGCACAAAAAACTAATTTCTTCCATCATCGAACAGGCCAAGAACAGCGGTGGTGTTGCCGTTGTCTATACTTTTCTTCCCTACCCTACGATGGTCCTTACAACGGCAAAGCCCAAACCTATGATTTTTGGCATTGAAAAGAAATATGAAATTTTAGGAAGCTATGCCCTGGACGGTATATTTGAACAAAAATTCGACGGTCAATTTTCCAAAATTTCGCCCTACGACTTTGTAACATTTTTAAAGCGAAAATTTCCCACCCTCCGTGGTATTTCCATTGGAGAAGATTTTAAATTTGGCCACAATCAAGTTGGAGATGTCAAAATTTTAAAAGGCTACGCGAAGCATCTCGGAATTGAAGTCACGGTTATGCCATTACTGATATTGAAAGGAAAGCGTGTCAGTAGTTCCCACATCCGGGAATTGTTGGAAGTTGGCCATCTCGACTTGGCTAATTTAATGCTTGACCGAAAATTATAAATTGCTTGCAATTGTTCCCAAAAACTTTTCCTTTTCTCCCAAGGTCGGGTCTCTTGCAAGAAGGGCCAGCGAACCCCGTCAGGTCCGGAAGGAAGCAACGGTAGTTAGGATATCTTCGTGTGCGTGAGTGCCTGATCCCTCCTGGAGAAGTTTTATTTTGTAGTTTACAAAAGGTTATCAGGCGTATGCGGGCCTAATGTTCATCCTGTAAAATTTTTCCTCCGGAAAGAAACCAAACACCTTTTTTCCCCTTTTCCGCCTGAACTTTTCGCCCGTGAATTACCGCTTTCGTCCGTGCCCACCATGCACTCTTTTCTGTGGACGGATTTAACCTTTCCTAACCTGCACGCTGCTCCTCATACCGCTTCTTATGTGCTCTTATTCTTTTATAACCATATGATAAAAAGTCTTCAAATTTATATTACTTGTACTTGCACAATTGAACATTTTATTTATTCCTGCTGGTGGCAATGGAGAAATGGCTGAGTGGTTGAAAGCGCCTTCCTGCTAAGAAGGTGATCTCACAAAATGGGATCCGAGGGTTCGAATCCCTCTTTCTCCGCCATCGTACGAGTAAAAATTCCATCCTTGGGATTTTAAACCAATATCCCATCCGTACTTTTCTCTTTTTTATGAAGGCTAAACCTAGGCGGCAGTTATAACCAATGCCCCAGGATTAGTTTTCTGCCAATGTTTGTAACCAGTCACAATAAACTTCCGTATTTTCTTCAAACGAAGATAAGGCCTCACTAAATTTCACACAATGATTTTCATTCTGAATGGCAACCTTTTCATCGATTTCATATTTGAAGACACTGTAGGTTTCATTTTCAGCCGGAACTCGCAGTTCGACCTCACTGTCGCTCATAAAATCTCTCCATTTCATATATTAACCTCCTCGGGAGAATAAGGCTAGCAAATGCCCCAAAAAAGGCAACATTTTATTTTATCAAAATGCGAATCTCGAAAAAGAGGAGAGAAAATGGAAGCAATAATAGGAGCACCAATGGCAGAATAAGGGGATTGAGGATGGCGGAGACGTATCCACTGTCTCCAATTACTGTCCCCTGCATCCAGCGAGCACTTCTTCGGCACAGGAAACGTCGTGTGAATTTCCTGGTTTTAGGGAAAATTCACAAACTTTCGGGATGCATGCAGGATGAGATGCAATTTCAACCCGAATGTTGTGGAGACCGACGAATGGGCCCAATTTGCCAAATTTTTGAATGTTTTGTGGTTCCAACGGCGTACATTTTTGCATGCTGGAAGTGGCGTTGAAT
>JAIRXJ010000036.1 GCA_031268375.1 Puniceicoccales bacterium
GTTGTTTGGAACTCTTCTCCCCTAAAAAGCCCTTTATTCTTGGTTGCTGCCATTTCAGTTCTAAACTGTTGTACGGCCGCATCATACTTCGGCCCGCCAAATCCATTGCGCAGACACAACAGAAATTTTTTAAAGATGTTAGGGTCAAATTTGCCATCTTTTAAGTCTTTAACAAAGGTTTGTACCTCTTGGTTTTCCGCATCAAAATTAGCACAAACACGTTCATTAAGTCCAAACTTATCTTTTAACACTTGCTGATGTGTGTTTAATGATGGCTCTGGGTTTGATTTCGGCTCGCCTGGTGCCAAATTAGTTTCGTACTCCTCTGCGGGATTGGTTTGCTCTGCGCCCTCTGGTGTTTCCGGTAGAGGACCTTGAAATGCGTCCATAGTGGAGGAAAAAGTATATGGCCAAATATTTGGATGTCAAGGCGAATAACTGGACAAAATTTTGGGACTTGTGTGAAAATTTCGAAATCTTGCCAATATTAAAATTATCCCGCCATACTTATTCTACCTAAGAAAGACACGCTGAAAAACAGAAGAGAAGGAAATGGCCAGGGGTAAAATGTCCTGTAGCGTTTTCTAAGATTAGCCCAGGGTTTTCTGAAGGGATTGAGCTCATAGAATGGGAAAGTGGGCATAGGCATTTCATTTAATAGCGACCAAGTGAATAACCATATTTGCCCATTGAAGGACTATTCTTTCGTCACGAACGTTGGTTCACATTTTTTATTGAAAGCATCCTTTGAGATTATCACTTCGGAAATTTTGTCATTTTGAGGGACCTTGTACATAATATCGAGCATCATGTTTTCTAGAAGCGAACGCAGTGCGCGAGCCCCCGTTTTCATTTTAACAGCCTGTTTGGCGATTTCGGGGATCACATCGTCGACAATTGTCAGGCGAACGCCATCCAACGCCAACAATTTTTTATACTGCTTTATGAGTGCATTTTTCGTGCTCAAAAGAATGTGGCATAAATCTTCTTCCGTTAGTTCATCGAGTACCGATATGGCCGGCAATCTACCGATGAATTCGGGGATGAGCCCAAATTTTACTAAATCTTCCGGCTGGACGTTTTTTGTCATCTCTTCGGCCTTTTCAAATTCGTTGTTACCGGGCAATACCTTGAATCCCAGAACGGTTTTACCAATTCGCTCCTTGATGATTTTGTCCAGATCTGCAAATGCTCCTCCGCAGATGAACAAAATGTTTCTCGTGTTTACCGTTATATACTCTTGTTCGGGATGTTTGCGCCCGCCCCTTGGGGGTACATTGCAAGTCGTTCCTTCAAGGATTTTCAATAGGGCTTGCTGGACACCTTCACCGGAAACATCCCGCGATATGGACACGTTTTCCGTTTTGCGACCAATTTTATCAATTTCGTCGATATATATGATGCCACACTCGGCCTTCTTGAGGTTATAATCCGCTGCCTGTAAAAGGCGCAGCACAATATTTTCAACATCCTCTCCCACGTAGCCAGCCTCCGTCAATGTGGTGGCGTCGGCTATGGCAAATGGTACATCCAGTGCTTTGGCCAATATTTTTGCCAACAAGGTTTTTCCGCAACCGGTGGGGCCAATCATCAAGATATTGCTTTTTTCAATTTCGACATCCTTCAAATCTTCAGTAACTGCTTCTTTGTGTAGTATGCCATCCTGGGTAAAGATACCGTCGCAAAGCAACCTTTTATAGTGATTATATACTGCAACGGATAATGTCTTTTTGGCGTGGTCCTGCCCAACGACGTTTTCGTTCAAAACCTCCATTAGTCTCGAGGGAGAAACCATGTTAAAGTTGAACAGCCTATCTTCCTGTACCACAACGGATAAATTGCCCTCTTCTCCCTGCCCACTGAAATTTTGAAGGTCTGGTTTGGAAGAAGCGTCGGTCGCCGTAGGTGGAAAAAAACCTTTACCAAGTGCCTGGGCACATTTGGCAACGCAACTACTACATATGAATATTCCATGGGGACCCGCGATCAATTTTTCTACTTCCAATTGGGATCTTCCACAAAACGAACATTTGATCAAATTTGACATAACCCTATTTGCGGCATTCAATTTTGATAAATCCCCATGTCAAATCTATCCGGAATAAATTTTAGTATGTAATAGGTTATGATTCAAATGAATATTGCACGGCGCATGTTGCCCCCAAAACCCATACGGTGGGGAAATAACGTAGCAGCATACATATTAAAACTAACACTTCTTGACAATAAGTCCAAACGAAGTCGACACAAATTTATCAATCTGCAGCCGCAAATGAATTTTGTTCTGATAGTATGGAGGTGTATCGATATAATTGTCCTCTAAATATGTTCCAATCTTGAAATTCATAGGAAATACTTCATGGCCAAGCTTGCGTAGTTCGCTGGCTACACTTTCCACATCTCGCCTACGAAATATAAAACATTCTGGATTAAAACACGTATCTATATTCGATGACAAATTGAATTCCAAAGTATGTACAGCAATACCTCCATTTTTCAAAGTTTTTAGGTTTTCAATGAGAAATGCCATGCTTTTATCCCTTCCTCCAATATGCTCAACCGCACATGCAGACCAGCTAAAATCAAATTTGCCATGCAAATCTTTTGGAATTTCATTCATATTCAATGGCATAAATTGAACAAGTTTTTTGAATTTATCCGCCTGAAGTATGCCCCGAGTATTTAAATTTTCGACTTTGTTTTTGGTGTTCTGATTGTTCCCTGCCCAACCGGTTGCATTAGGATCACTTACGTCAAGATCAGTTGCAACTATCTCACATCCCATGCTTGCAAATAACGCTGGCAGAGGTTCCATCCCGCATCCAAACCCCAAACCTCTTTTGCTGGATGCAAGCATGCCATTTTCATATATTGCTTGTGCAATATAGACAAATTCCCATTGCTTGCGATGCATTCTGGGAGATTCTTTTATCATATTTACCCAATATTGATATAGAGGTAGATTAAAGAATTCTTGATTACAAAGCTGCGACACACAAACTAGAGGTGCAGGTGCATGCCAACCGTCTGCAGCATAATTATCTTCATGGCCATTGTTGGAATGAAGTTTTCCGTTTCGATTATGAAGGAACTGAGAATGTATACTTGGAATCCTATTCCGGATTCTGTTCCTAATCCTTTTCGATGGTATAAATCCACACAGTATTTTGATCAAAAATTTCTTTACTTTGTTATTGATATAATGTAAAAACTCATGGACCATTCATTTATGAATTTTGTGGGTATTTACAATAAAATCAAGGCGTTTTTCCATAAAAAATCAAGGCGTTTTTCCATAAAATCACCGAAAGGTGGAAATGGTTTTAAGTTTTCGAAAATCAAACATTGCTATCGTTTGCAATGTGCCAAATTTAGAACTTTTCTATGGTATATTTTGCTTGTTGTAATGCTGTTTTAACCGCATTTAATCGGTTAAACACGTCATTATCCTCATTGGCATCATGAATCATCACATTGACCTCCGACTCATATTGCAAAAGCTTATTTATTAATTCCTTACGATAAAACCCAGATTTATCTTCCAGGAGACTTTTTTCCATGTCCACAAAAATTGGACGCTCTTTTTTCCCTAAATCCATTGTTCACAACTCCCCAATTTTTAGGATAATCGTTTGATTTCCTTTTGTTAATATGATGTTTTCCGGAGTTATATCTTTTATCGAATAGCCATTCGAAAGCGTCGCACCAACCATGTACTTTGTCCCATCCTTGAAACCTATCCAATTTAACCCAGTGTCACTGATGGAAACACTGTTGACCTCGCTTCCAAAATACTGCTGTTTAATAACTTCCGGGTCACTTATTTTTACAAAATTTTTTATTAAAATGTCTTTGCCAAATGTCTTTTCTATTTGCAATTTTGCCAACCGCCAATTTTCTTCTTCGTCGGTGGATACCAACCCCCCAATGGCTATGCCATCAGCTTGGGGAACAATACCAACTTTCCCAGTCAGTTTATATTTTGCAACTATTGGTCTTGCTAGATTAAATGCCTTTGCCGGGAGAATCACTTCATCCTGCAGGTCAACAATTCCTATAACATCTTCGACTATTCGCTTGCGAATCTTGCTCCATTTGTCTTTGTCATAGGCGTAGCCTGTTATAAGAAAAACCCCATTGGAAATGGATTGTACTTTGGGATGCGATTCAACATTGGCCAATAAAGCATTAATTTCCGATAGAATTTTTTCTTCACTGTAAATTTTCTGTTTAATGGTAGGAGAGATAGACCTCAGTTTGGTACGCAAACTTGATAATTCTTCATTGGATAGGGTATACCCTGTGGCAACAAACCCCATAGGACTTTTGCTAATGGTCACATCGCCAGCCAACCCATGTTCAGTAACCGCATTTTGGAGGAGAGTAAATACATTGGGCCCCTCGGAAACTTTGGCAGGATCTGAAAACATGGAAACGAAAAATAGAAGGGAAGCGGCAAATCCAAATACTATTAAGGTAATTCCACCATATAACCACGACCGCTTGCCCTTAATTTTGTTGATTGTTGTTACGTTTGCAGAGATCTTATCGTCAACGACGACTTCCTGTTGTTCTTCGCGGGCAACATCTTCTTCCCCGAGTTGGGGAGCATCTGCCGCCGATATGGCTGGCCATGTTTGATTGGCAGGCCCAATGACAATATGGGTTGAGCCGATCGTGATAAACTGAAATTCTTCGATGGTAACCGTTTCATCTTTGACCAATTTGCCATCGATAAACACTTTGCTATTCAGTGGTTTAAGCTTAATACCCTCCGTAGAAAAAGTGATTTCCATATGCCTCGGCTCGATAAACGAATCCGACAACACAACATCGCTGTTATTACTACTTCCCACTACCACCGTTTCGTATCCGAAAACGGTTTCAGCCCCCTGGTGGTTTCCCGAAAGGATTTTTAACAAAAATTCAGAGTCTTTTTTCTTCATTACGAGCCGTTTATATATTGTTTTGCTTTAAAAAAATCAAACCTTATCGCCCAATGCTCTTCATTAAAAAGTTGGGCAAATTTCGTTATTTTTGCTGTTTGCGGTGTAATTTTCACCCGCTGACCAAATGTCATCGTTTATTAGTACCTTAAATTCCAAATTTGTTTTGGATGGCACATCTTTGCATTCCCACTGCCAGCGGTCACCATTTGTATATTTCATTTCTATTCCTCTGTCCCAGGATAAACCGCAACCATCCCCACGAATATACAAGCGGTTGCCAAAACCAATATTAGTCTTAGCAATAACTAGTAGTGTTTTGCTGTTTTGCTTAGAAATACCGACAGCTGGCCTTTTTACCGTATCCGGCTTGGATGTATTTACATTCGTTTCCTTTTTTGTAACAAACTTCCCGCTATCTATTTTTGATGCATGCATCGAATTATCCCTCTTTTTATTATTACAAACAACCTTTCCAGAAGAATTTTTTACTTCCCATGGAAAAGTCATTCTTCATCCTAACATTTTTTAAGAAAAATAAAATGCTTTTTATTAAAATTTTTTAACCGTTGACAAATTTTACCATTAAAATCATTGTGTTGTCCCATGAAGTATATTGCGGAATTTGTGGCTGGTATCTTACTCTTGCTGACATCAGCTTGTAGCAGCGTTGATTCTTCGAATGCAAAAAGCTCACAATTGCCGTGGGCAAGGCCAACGCAATGGGAACAAAACCCCACGCTTCGTCTGGAAGATTTGTCCTATTCTAGTGGCCATAAAAGTGGTCGTAAAGCTAAATAGAAATTAGAAATTTCTATCCACCACGGTTTGCCCTCGCTAAAATGTCAAAACTGGTAATAGTCCCAACGCCCATAGGGAATTTGGGTGATATTTCAGCTAGAGCCATTGATGCACTGGCCAGGTGTGATATTATTCTCTGCGAAGATACGCGGGTGTGTTCCAAATTGTTGAACCATTTGAAAATGAACAAAAAGATGCTCCCCTACCGTGACGACAACGAAGAAAAGCAGGTCCAAAAAATAATAGACCTAATAGGGAAAGGAAGCACCGTTTGTTTAACAAGTGATGCGGGGACTCCTGCGATAAGTGATCCGGGATATAGGATCGTAAATGCATGCCGTAGGCGTAAAATTCCAGTGGAGCCGCTTCCGGGTGCCTGTGCACTTATTACTGCCCTAGCAGCATCGGGATTACCCAGCGACGGATTCCTATTCCTCGGATTTTTGCCGAGTAAAACATCGGCCCGGACTAATATGTTCAAAAAATATGCCGATTTTGATCATACTTTGATATTCTATGAATCCTGCCATAGGATTTTGAAATTTTTGAAAGACCTGCAAGATATAATGGGAGCAACCAGGGTAATCTGTGTGGCTAGGGAAATGACAAAATTACATGAAATATTCCATGTGGGCGAAATTGGTCAGGTTTACGAAGAAATTATGGGAATGTCCACCAAAGGTGAGTATGTCATAGTAGTGGCTCCCCAACGATTCAAATTCAGCCCCTAACCCTTTCAATTTATAATTTTCTTGACCGTTGGTAGATATGACATAGCAATAACGATCATGTTTCCCGAAGATATGTCCCGTAGGCGGAAGAATAGAATTTTTGCTGTACAGTTCATGTATTCCTGGTCCATAAACAAAAATGAAGAATTTGTACAAATCGGTGACATTGTTGATGCTTTTATGGATTCTTACTTTCCCGGGGAAAACGACCAGTACAGATTTGGGAAGGAGCTTGTGGTGGGGGTTGTTGAAAACATTGACGTCATCGATGACCTGATAAAAAAACATGCCACCCATTGGTCTTTGGACAGAATAGCAATCGTCGATCTGGCTGTTTTAAGGGTTGCCATATATGAAATGCTACTTCGGGATGATATACCTCCCATAGTTGCCATGAATGAGGCCATAGACATTGGGAAAATCCTGTCTACGGAAGAATCTGGAAGATTTTTGAATGGGGTCCTGGATGGTGTTAAAAAAAAGCTAACTCGCCCATTGCGGGAAGCTGGAAAATAGTACCAGCACGCACCTTTCGCCCTCTCCGTTTGCCATTTCCCCAACGGATATAAACTTCCCATTTTTTTCCAATTTCTAGGGGACTAAGCCCAGATAAATGCAATGATTGTCCATTCTTAAAAAAGCGTAATTTGTGAATCTTCCCGGGAAGCGTGAGATTTTTTATGCCAAATATTTTTTATGAAAACATTGCCTTCCTCTTCCAATTCCTTGAGCACGTCTTTGGCACGGGAGATGACTTTGCCGGGAATGCCTGCCAGTTGGGCCACATGGATTCCGTAGGACCTATCGGCTGCTCCATCTAGAACTTTTCTCATAAAAATTATTCCATCGTTCCATTCCTTAACTTCCATCTGGAAATTTTTCATACGGGGAAGGGTTTGGGATAGCTTTGTCAATTCATGGTAATGGGTGGCGAATAGTGTTTTAGGTCCCCTACCATCGTCCCTGTGGAGGTATTCAATAACCGCCCAGGCAATACTTAATCCATCGTATGTACTCGTGCCGCGACCCACTTCGTCCAAAATTATCAGGCTAGAGTTTGTCATGTTGTTCAAAATATTAGCGGTTTCTGACATTTCCAACATAAACGTTGAACGTCCACGGGACAGATCATCGCCGGATCCAATGCGTGAAAAAATTTTGTCGATGAGCGAAAGCTTGCATCTCTTGGCGGGAACCCAACAGCCAATGTGAGCCAACAACGCAATTAGGGCAACCTGACGAATATAGGTAGACTTGCCTGCCATGTTTGGTCCGGTAATCAAAGCGATCTGAACCCCATCATTTTTTAATCGCAGGTCATTGGGTACGAAATTCGAAATGTCTCCGCAAGTATCCGAACTTTCGTGCTTCAGCATTTGTTCGATAACCGGGTGTCGACCTTCTACGATTTCCAAGTAATCTTCATTGACTATTTCTGGACAACAGTAGTGGTACTCTTGGGACAACTCTGCCCACCCACAAAAAACGTCTAACTGAGCCAGCGCCCTGGAAGCCATCAGCAAGTCCTGAAAGTTTTCCAATGTCCTGGCAACCAATTTGTCGAAAATTTGTTCTTCCAATGCGATGGACAAAGTCTGGGAATTTAAAATTTCTATCTCCTTTTTTTTAAGTTCATCCGTGGTATATCGTTCCGCGTTAACCGTCGTTTGTCGCCGAATGTAATAGTCGGGGACGAGGTGCAGATTGGACTTGGTTACTTCGATAAAATACCCAAATCCTCCATTGTATTTGACCTTTAGGCTTTTGATTCCTGTTTGCAATTGTTCCTTACGTTCGAAATCATTGATCCAGGATTTGCAATTTGTTGATAGGTTGCGGTATTCGTCAAGTTGAGCATCGTAGCCTGTTTTTATGTAGCCACCGGACAATAGGTCGGTCGGCAAATTATCCCCCAAGGCAGATAATAGGAGATGTTTCAATTCATCGCAGGTGTGAATTTGTTCGGAAAATTTTCTCAGTTCGGGGACCTTACTGGCTTCTAGAAAATTTTTTAAAGCGGGGAATTGTTCAGTGGTTAACTTGACCGCATTTAAATCTCGTGGATTTCTCATGTGGTTTTGTAGGCGTGTCAAAATCCGCGACAGATCATGGGTATTTTTCAAACAATTTTTAACATTGAGCCGCAGGGCTTCATCTTCCCAAAATGCGCATACGCAGTTTTGCCGTCCTAAGATTTCATTTTTTTGCAAACTGGGTTCCATCAAAAATCTTTCCAATTGCCGGGCACCCGATGGAGTCGTTGTGCGATCGATGGCATGCACGAGTGATCCAATTTTTTGACCGGAAACGGAATAAAAGATTTCCAAATTTTTGATCGTGGAATTGTCGATTTGCATAGATTCTTGCGGTTTATACAATCGAATGGATTTAACATTTTGTGGCTTTTGGCGGAAATTCTCTTCGGCGTAGTGAAGGAGTGCTCCGGCGGGGCCGAGGGCGGGATAGTCGTTGGGAGTTATTCCATAGCCGTCGAAGTTTAATACTCCCAAAATTTCTTTGGCAACGTTAGCACCGTGAACTTTGTCGAAATAAAATTCTGGCAATTCCGATAACGTACGTCCTTTGACCAGATCATTTAGAGATTCTCTAACATTTGTGTCCAAACTTGGCCACTGGGATTGTGAATTTTCTGGAACTATGATTTCGGAAGGGTTCAAGGCAAAGGTAATGGGAAATAGTCTTCGGGGATCGGGGGATGTTGCGATTTGAAATTCACCCGTCGATGCTTCCAGCCATGCCATGGAAAATTCGTGGTTTTTGATATTTATCGCCAGAATGTATTTGTTCCGTTTGGCATCCAATTGGTGTTCTGCGAGTATGGTTCCCGGCGTAAGAATTCGTGTCAGGGATCGTTTTACGAGATGTCCCGGCTTGGGGATACCAATTTGATCGCAGATGGCGATTTTGTACCCACGGTTTAAAAGCTTATTTATATATGATGTGGCGGCGTGGTAAGGGACTCCTGCCATCGGCATTGTTCCCCGTCGGGTTAGTGTTATTCCCAATAGGCGTGCTCCGACTTCCGCATCTTCGTTAAACAATTCGTAGAAGTCACCGAGATGGAAAAATAGTAACGTTTTTTTCGGCAATGTTTTTTTGATTTCCAAATATTGCCGCATCATGGGAGTTGATGATTGGTCATTTTGCATCGATTTGCTCCAAAATATGGTCAACCATTTCGATTACAAATAAAATTTTGATATTTAATTGGGGGTCAAAAATGAACATCCCAATATTACAAATGCACATAGGATGATCAGCCAATTAATCACGGGAAATGGACGGAAATTGCTCACTTCCTGTGGGGAAGATTTATTTTGAAAAATTGCCAGTATCCACTTGAGATACACATAGCCCATGGAGTAGAAACAAACCGTGTACATTACAAAGCTCCATGGCCGTTTGAAATTATAAACAGCCTTTAAAAATTCTATTCGCCAGTGAAATCCCTGCAGGGGGGGAATTCCCAGTAAAAATACCATTGCTAGGCATAATGGAAGGGCAATGACCTTTCTTTTTTCAAAGAGTTTATAAAAACTTTCCACATATGCGGACCGTTGATTGTATTCCAATTCTTTTAGAAATCCAGCTACCAATAGAATTGTATTGCTGGCTATGTATGGTATGAAAAATGCATGGAAGAATTTCTGTGGATTTTCGAGTGGTAGTCCGATGGCAAACATATTTGCCAAAAAGACGGATTGTGCCAAATCCGTACGTTCAAAAAACCTCGAATAATTTTCAGCGTATAGGGCAAAGGCTACGGAAAACAGCATGATTAAATTCAACAGAATGAAAGGTATCCCAAAAAATTCTAATCCGGTAATATGCAAAAACCAGGCCAGCAAAATTTTACTACCGATATTGAGCAATAGCCGCACGAATAAAGATTTTGGCCGCAATGGATCGGGCAAATTTCCCAGGGCATAGGATACAAAAAATACCGGTATCGTTAAAATATTCATCCGCAACAGATTTTATCATGGATAAAGATTTTTTATGCATTTCAAATGTTTTTATTTACGGTGGAGGTAGATTTGGCAAGTCTCAGACGTAGGAGTGCAGGCAATATTCCCACAATGGTTTTGTGTACCAACGAATCAAATTAAATATATTGTCATTCACCGCCGCCGTGATAATTTGACGACAGAAAATGGTAACCAAACATATTGTGGAGGAGATTGAGTCGTTTGGTAGTCCATCTTCCGCCAAGCAATGTGAAAGATTTTTTCAAGTGGGGCCTGGCCAATATGGACACGGTGATAAATTTTGTGGTGCAAGTGTTCCAGACCTGCGGAAAGTTGCAAAAAAATATTCCAACATTTCATTTGGTGAAATTGAAAAATTACTGCAAAATTCACTGCATGAGGCACGTTTTGTGGCTCTTGTTTTGCTAATTGAAAAATTTAAAACGGTTCCAGAAGAAGTGATTCGCATTTACCTCGCCAACACACGATTTATAAATAATTGGGACCTGGTAGATGTTGCCGCGTACAGAATTTGCGGGGCATATTGTCAAAAGAACGATGGGACGGATATCATTTGGAAGCTGGCAAAATCTGACAACCTGTGGGAAAATCGGATTGCCGTAGTGGCGTCATTTGCATTCATTAGAAGTGGCAAATTGCAATTAACAATTGACCTAAGCGAACATTTTCTCAACCACCCGCATCACCTCATTCACAAAGCCTGTGGCTGGATGTTGCGGGAAGTGGGGAAAAAAGATGAATCCTTGCTCTTGGATTTTATTAATTCTCATAGACTTCCGGGGATTATGAAGTCTTATGCGTTGGAAATTATTCGGAAATCTATTTGAAAAATTACCCCAGGTCTATGAAAGTTTTTGATTGTGCCTTGACTTAATAACCAATTCATGCAGTTTGCATTTTCGCAACATATGAAATGTAAAAAGATTAAGGCTGGCTGTGTGAATATATTGTGTGCCCTACTATTGCTAATTTTCCCCATAGGGATGGCAGCAGCGGAGAACCTATCTTCCCCCGTCGAAGTACAGAATATAACTAATGCTGATGATGTTATTCCCGTGGTCCTTTCGGCGGATAACAACTATGGGCCACAAATGTACGTAACGATGCTGTCGATTTTGAAAAATTCAGACGC
>JAIRXJ010000012.1 GCA_031268375.1 Puniceicoccales bacterium
ATTGGTTTATTATTTCATTCTTGGTCTTTGCTTCCATTTTGGCAGCATCGACCATGTCATTTTCGATTCTAATATGATTTGCCACAATTTTTTCCAAACAGTCGATTCCTCTTATGGAAGATGTCTACGGTCAAAATTATTCACCAGATGAACGGGACAGTCAACTGTGCATTACGCCCAACTTGTTACTATTATCCACTATCATTTTTGGGCAGGCATGGGGAAAATTGATGGATTTAAGTGTGCAAAATTACAAACTGATGCTCTTCTTTGTGTCAGTGGCGGCAATGGGAACAGCCCTATCCTTTTCTAAAATTCCTTCCCGGATCCTTCCCGCGAAAGGGGAAAAATCAATGGCTTCCAATATCAAAATAATAGTTACGGACAAGCAATTTGGCATAGCCCTCCTTTGGCGGTCGTTACCAGGGATTGGCATACAAATGATGGGACCCCTGCGGACAGAATACCTCGTGGATAGAACCTGTGGGATAAGTGTTTCGAATATGTTTACGGTCCTCGTATCTATAACTATTCCTATGGTAGTTAGAATTTTGAGCACCTTCGTCTGCGGGCAAATTTTCCACCGGTTCAACTTTATTGCCATAAAACTAATGACTAACCTGTTGTTAATGGCCAGCGTTTTGCTGTTTTTCAATACGAAGGGAAGATTTTTAGTTGCCATTGCTTCCGCTTGTGCCGGCATTGCCCGCGACGGGGGTGAAATAATTTTGTGCCTGTGCGTCACGAAAATTGTATCGAAGGAAAAATTTAGCTTATACATGGGTCTCAACATTGCCGTTACGGGACTGAGAGGGCTGCTATCGCCCTTCATAGGATATGGCATTCGCCAACATTTATCATTGTCCCAAATGAGCTCGTTCTCGGCCACACTCGTACTGATTTCATCTTTTGGTTTTCTTTCATTGATCAAACATTCACGTTTTACCACAATGGTAATCGCAGAATAGTTGGGCGATAAACTTCCAAAAAGCGACGACGGCAGTGACGGAAGGAAGTCACTACCGCGACCAAACTCCGTTTAGAAAGAAATATTACTTTGCAGAAAAGAAACGTCGGATGATAGATTTTCTAGCCTGTTACTGTATCGCTCCCTATTATCATATCACTCTATTACCCGACTGCTTCACCGTCCTTCCATTTTTCGCTAAATCCCTGATGGCGCAGACTACTTTTAAAATTTCCGTGAATTATCTTTCCTTTTGGTAATCAGCGATACAAATATTTTTAGTGAAATAAATTCTTCTTTTTATGTAAACAATTTGACATTTAAAGCAAAAAAGTATAGCGTGATACGTTTTAACAATACTAAAAATAAGAGGAAGCATATGGAAAAAATTTTCTGGTGTAAATGGAACTTATGGTTCATATACAGAATCATTGAACGGCTCGCCCCAGATGGATGCACTTTTAACGGATCGGCCACCTATGGTAACGTTTGGCCCTGCAAGGCAACTACCTCGCCCAATAGACATCAGATCAGGCGGAGACATTCTGTACAAATACCAAACCTTTCAGATGTGGCGATAAGCAGAGAGGCAGCACAACAACTGCGAGGATGATATGATACCGCCAACAGAAATGCTCTGCAAGGAGTACCTTTGGACCAAAGGCATGTTTCCATTGTTGCCCAAGGATACATGGGACCAGACAACCGTCTGATGATTGATGGTTTCAACGTACACAAGCATTTGACTGATACTCAAAGGACAGTTGTGGAGGGATCCAGATGGGGAAACGGTCTTTTAGGCCTTATGGGCACAATGATAGGAGGTGTACTGTATACCCCAGAATATAGTGCGGGTGCCTATGGTGCTTGGGCCGCTTCACTGATTGCATTTTGGCCTCTCATCGAAACTCAATTAATAAATAGATTCTGCAAGGAGCCTGATTTTATTCTCACGGAACGGGAATTTGATCCCGCCCCAGAAAGACAATATCAGGTATAAACCATTTTCTTGGATGTGAGGGGGTTGACAAACTCTCATTCGAAATTTGGATATTGGAAACTATTTTCCAATATCCATGTTTGGTTTTTGCGGTCGCTTGTCCAAGTTTTACAGCAATAAAGGCAACATGCCATTGGTGCATTCTAAGGTCTTGATAAATTATCGTCCGACGATTAGGACATTCGTTCGGAAAATCTCACAATTTTGGTGGCTAATCCAGAATGGCTATCAATGGTCAAGATGGCACCATTCAGACAGATATCATTTGGGGCAATTTCGAATTTTTGTGGCATGGCAAGTTGCATGCTATGAAGAACGGGCAAAATTTCAGGCCCGATGACGGATTCGTGCGGTCCACAAATGCCAAGATCCGTGATATATGCGGTTCCGTTCGGTAAAATCTGTTCATCAGATGTTTGAACATGCCTATATGTTCCCACAATGCCGGTTACTTTGCCATCAAAATTTCATCCAAATCCAATCTTTTCCGATGTTGCTTCGGCATGAACTTCGGCGAGTAAAATATTTACGTTTTTTCTATTGTCTTGTAAAATTCTCTCCATGGCTTCGAAGGGACATGAAGCATGGATCTTCATGAATTGGCGGCCCAAAACCACACAAATTCCGATTTTTGTGCCATTTTTTATGAGGGTAATAAAATTTCTTCCGGGACATTCTTTGGGCAAATTGGCAGGTCGACAGACGTATTCCAAGTCCTCGATATCCCGCTCAAAGCCATGGCGGTCCCAGACGTGATCGCCAAGGGTGATCAAATCTATGCCAACGGAATGTAATAATTCGGCATGTTCACGGGTAAGACCGGCACCCGCAGTGACATTTTCGGCATTTGCAATGACCACATCAATGCCATGTACTTTTCTTATGCCATGTAAATTTTTTAACACACATTCCCGGGCAGGCTGACCGACCAAATCTCCCAAATACAGAATTTTTAACAAATGCAACATGCGTGGAGTACGTAGAAAGGTCTATTTTCGAGGATTGTCAAGTGTATGAAAAAAAGAATGGAAAAACTTTTGCCCATTTTCATAGTCGAATCATGTCTTTTATAAAAGCTTTTTCGGGAAAAAAGATTGTTTCTTTTTTGATAATTTTATTGGGAATATTTTCCCTTGAAGCTGTCGAAGATCGGGCCGAAAATTCCAATCAGGAGGCGTTGGCACAATCGACGGAAGAGTTTCAAGTGCCTGTCTATGCCAATGACATCGCAGCAATCGTCAATAATGAAATAGTTACGATGACAAGATTAATGCGGGAAGTGTCCTACTTTATACCCGAAATTCAAAAAATATCCAAATCCCAGGCAGATTTTCAAAAAAAATTTCGGGAATATCAGGAATTCGTCCTGAATGTATTCATCGAAAGAATCCTCATCGTTGAAGATTTTAAATCCAAGGGCGGGCAAATGTCTGATCACTACGAAAAAAAAGAATATGAAGCCTTCCTGCACGATAGATTCAATGATGATAGGACGGCGTTTGCACAATATCTACGGGCAAATGGCCAGTCCGTTAGGGAGTTCAAAAAAGATATCAGGGAAAGTGCGATAGTTAACTACGTGCTGTCAGAAGTACAAAAGTCAAAGTCCGAAGTAAGTCCGACGAAAATAAAGGAATATTATAGTGAACACATTCAAGATTTCATAGTGGATAGGCAAATTTTCGTCAAAAAAATTTCTCTTTTGAGGAAAAATTATACGGATGAGCAACTACAAACGAAATTATCAAACCTGAAACAGTCCATTAAATCCAGTGATAAAATACATGCCATCATAAAAACTTTTAGTGATACTCCAAGATCGTGCGATATTGGATGGGTTTGCGTAGACGATATGATACCAGAGTTTTCAGATGCTCTAAGGAAGCTGGACGTAGGGGAATACACAACTCCCATATTTTTAGATGATATGGTTCACATATTGTTCGTGTCCGACGGAAAACCTGTCAAAAAGTTTACATTAGATGAGGTGAGCAATGACATTGAGAATGCTCTGACCGCAAAATATCAAAAGGAATCAAAGGAGCATTACATAAAAAAACTCAGGGAAAAGGCTTACATAAAAATTTTCCTATGAAGTCTCTTCCGATGGTAAATTTTTTAAATTTATTTTCTTGATTAAGGAATTCCGAGATCTAGCCTTCAGGGAAAAGGACAAAGAATGGATTACTTGCATTTCATGGCAACTATTGTGGCACAGGCACAAAATACAAGTTTTGGCTGGCAGGTACTAATCATGTATATACTGCTAATAGCGGGCATGTGTTTTTTAATGGTAGTCCCCCAGAGAAAACGGCAAAAGGAACAGCAAAAAATGTTGGATGGCCTAAAATCGGGAGACAGGGTAGTGACCACCTCGGGGATTATCGGGACAATTGCCAATGTCAAGGGCCCAAAGTTCATTCTGAAAATTGCAGATGATACAAAGATTGAAATTTTTAGGTCATACATACAGGCTAAGTTAGATAAATCAGAAAAAGCAGAGTAGGTCCTATGTGCAACAGAAAGTCGTTTTATAGAATTTTACTGTCATTGGTAATTATTCTTCTTGCTGTTCAGAACATATTGCCTATCCACGACAGAATACCGGAACAATATCTTGCGAGTTGCGTAACCCATGACAGGGCAGCATTTGAAGAGCTTATGCGGCGAGCACACGAAAGGTTGGAAGCTGGGCAGTCCAAAAGTTTGTTCCTGGCCATTCGCGATATCGCAAATGCTGAAAGAATAGATCTGTCACGATTTTTCAAAAATAAAAATGTCGATGACATCAAAAATCTCTCCGAAAAAAATAAAATTTTATTGAATATCCTGCTGGCGGATTCAAAGGGAAAAATTAAACAGGGCCTCGATTTAAAAGGTGGTGTTTCCTGCGTATTGAAAATCGATGATTCGAAGTTTGAAAACTTAGGGACCTCAGAAAAAACGGAACAGTTGAATAAGGCGATCGATATTATTCGACAGCGCATCGATGGATTTGGTGTTTCGGAACCGTTGTTGAGGGTGTTTGGCAAAAATTGCATAGAGATTCAATTGCCAGGAATTTCAATAAAAGATAATCCGGAAATCGTCGATACAATTAAAAAGCCAGCCAAGCTTGAGTTCAAATTGTTGCACCCCACCCTAGTACCAAAATCGAAATCCGAACGTGGCCCAATTGGCTATGAAGTTTTGGTATTTGAGGGCGACCACGGAAATAATGGGGAGGAAAAATACGCATTTGTCAAAAGAATTCCAGACATGACCGGTAGCATGGTAAAACATGCCGGTGTAGTTGTCGGTCAATACGGCGAATATGAAATTTCCCTGACGATGACAGAAGAAGGAGCTAGATGTTTTGAAAAAGTCACAGCCGCTAACATAAACCGCCGACTTGGCATCGTGTTGGACGGAAAATTGTATTCAGCTCCATCCATTCGCTCTGCGATCACGAGTGGGCGTGCGAATATTAATGGAAATTTTTCCCAGCGGAATGCTTTTGAACTATCAAATATTCTCAATAATCCATTGGAATTTGAATTAAAATTTGTTGAACTAAGCGAGATTGGGCCATCTCTAGCGGAAGATGCTAGGATAGGTTCCCTGCGGGCAATGCTAATAGGAACCATCGTTGTGGCTGCTTTTATGCTGATATTTTATCACACTGCCGGAATCGTATCTCTGATCGCAGTCATGGCAAATATCGTAATTATATTGGGTGTGATGGCAACCATTGGAGGGACGCTTACACTGCCCGGCATCGCAGCACTGGTCCTAACAATTGGAATGGCAGTTGATGCCAACATTCTGATATTTGAGAGGATACGGGAAGAACTTCTTAGCGGCAAGCCTCTGAAAGCTGCTCTAGCCGCAGGGCATGAAAAAGCATTTTCCACTGTTCTTGATGCAAACCTGACAACACTGCTAACGGCGATAATTCTCATATATTTTGGGGTTGGGCCGGTGAAAGGATTTGGGGTTATTTTGGCCATTGGAATTTTTGCGACGATGTTCGGTGCCCTGGTGTTGAGCAAAGGACTCTTGGAGTTTTTAGTGGAAAAGGACCTGGTAAAAAAACTTATCCCCGATTTTAGGATAAAACCGACCTCCTTCGATTTTTTAAAACACATAAAACTCATTGCCGGAATATACACGATTGTGGCTCTTGCCTGTATCGTCGTCACAGCGTTTCGAGATACCAAGATTTATGGCATTGATTTTACGGGAGGAGACGAAATTACCATAACATTTGAGAAAAAAATTCCCATAAGTGAAATTAATAAATTGGCATCGGAACATGGTATGGGGGAAGTCACGTCTGTCTATCAAAAATCCATGGCCGACAATTCGGAAATCCTACGCATACAAACACCCGAAGGTCAGGGGACAAAGTTTTTTGACCACCTAAGCAATCACTTTCAGGACTCCAAGCCATTTTTAGTCAGAAAAACTGAAATAGGGGCCTCCGTTGGCCAAGGGACAAAATTAAACGCCCTCATATCCGTTATGTTATCAATGGTTGGCATTATGATCTATGTCGCTTTTCGGTTTGAAACAGGATATGGAATTGGAGCGGTGATTTCCACGATTGCGGATGTCGCCATGACGATATTAATCTATTTGGCATTGGGGCATCAGATTTCTGCTCCGATGATTGCATCCATTCTTATGGTTGTTGGATATGCGATAAACGATACCATTATTGTCTTTGACCGAATCCGTGAAGAATTGAAAATAAACAAGAGCAAAACTTTAAAAGATATCATAAACCTATCGATTAATAGGACACTTTCCCGTACCATACTTACGAGTACGTCAACATTCCTGGCTGCGTTGGCCCTATATGTGTTTGGGTCGGGTGTGGTCGTCGATTTTGCATTGGTCTTTTCAATGGGTGTCATCGTGGGAACATTTTCTTCCATTTTTATTGCCAGTCCAGTATTTTATGCCTGGCATAGGGGCGATAGGGCAACCATTACTGGGAGCAGTGTGACATAACCGATATACTGGAAATAGGCAATGACAAAAAAATTTTGGACACAGATTCCCTACGATAAATCCACGGCGGAGGAATTGTATAAGTCATTAAATATTAGTTTTTTATTGTGTGTAATATTGGCCCAACGGGGTATTACTTCAAAGCTGGAAGCGGAAAAATTCCTCTGGCCAAAACTGACATATTTGGACAACCCGTTTAGGATTAAAAATATCAATGGGGCCATAAACATACTACGCAGAGTAATAGACAATAGGCTACATGTTGCAATAATAGGAGACTATGACGTCGATGGCATTACCAGCATAACACTCCTAACCAATGTGCTGAAAAATTTTGGCATAGTTCCTGATTTTTTCGTACCTAACCGTGCCTACGAAGGCTATGGCTTGTCCAGCGAAATTATAGAACGCATTCTTTCGGGGAAAAAATATGACACGGTTATAGCCCTCGACTGTGGCACGAATTCTGCCGAAGAAGTAAAATTTCTTCAAGAACACGGCATCGAAGTTCTAATTGTTGACCATCACCAGGCAAAATCGTTACCGATTGCCAAGTGTTGCATCGTCAACCCACACATAGATGATGGAAAAGAATATGATAAGTATAGGGTATTATGTTCGGTGGGGTTAGTTTTTAAGCTATGCCATGCTCTGTTAAAAGTTTTGAGGAAAGCGAATGATCAGCGGGTATTTAACTATTCATTAAAGCATGATCTCGATCTCGTAACTCTTGGGACCATCGCTGACATGGCACAATTGATCCATGAGAATAGAATTTTTTGCAAATTTGGCTTAAAAATTCTCAGCGGAAAATATCGTCGTCCGGGGATTGAAGCGCTATGCAAGTCCGCTGATATTCCGATCGATGCCAATATCGGCCAACACGATGTTTCTTTCAAGCTGTGTCCGCGGTTGAATGCCTGTGGACGGATCACCGATGCCGTTCTACCCATTAGCATGATGCTGAGCAATAATTTCGATGAAGCCATGACCTATGCCTACGAACTCGATGAAACAAACAAAGAACGGCAGTTAATTGAAAAAGAAATAACCGAGCAAGCGGAAGAAATGCTCAGAAATAATTATATCGGTGATGATGGAATTGTTCTCTATGACCTAAATTGGCATTCCGGTGTTGTGGGCATTGTCAGTGGTAAATGTGCAAGGGATTACGCCAAACCATGCATTATTTTAGGCCACGAGCGTGATCTAGCGAAGGGATCAGGGAGGAGTATGCATGGGGTAAATCTGATCGACATTTTGAATGATTGTTCGGAATATTTGGAAACATGGGGTGGTCACCCCTATGCCGTTGGAATATCCATTCGCCCGGCCAACATCGAGGCCTTTAGGAAGAAATTCAACGGAGCCGTGAAAAAACATTCGTCCGGCAAGCCTAAACACGAAAAGATAGAATATTCCCACGAATTGACATTGGAAGAAATCGATAATAATCTCATGGAAGAATTGGAAATCTTGCAGCCATTCGGGCAAAAAAATTCGGAACCCATTTTTCTACTAAAAAATATTATAATCGGTAACCTCCCAGAAACGTTCGGTGCCCACAAGAATCACATAAAATTCTGGCTAACCGACAGGCATTCGAAGCAAATCCTTACCATTGGCTGGAATGGTGCCCATAATATTCCTCCCATACGCGTGCCCTTGGACTTGCTCATAACGACCACCCGCGAAACCTGGCATAAAATCAATTCCCTGCGATTGAACATGGTTGATTGGAGAACCATCAGCTTAAAGGATAATATTTGATTCGGTTTCATTGGATTATTATTTAGCAATTGGTGGGTAATATTAAAAATCTCCTTGCAAAAAATTGTTTCGCATGGCATATATCAATCCATGTCGGGGCTTTTAGAAAATCAATCTTTCATGGTATTGAACGCATTGCCCCACATTGGACCATGTACCGCCAAGAAATTACTGGCACATTTCCGTGGTGATGTCCGACGGATTTTTTCCGCCACAAATGATCAACTCCAGGCAATTTCTGGCATTGACCATCAGGTCATCGATTGCATACGGAATTACCCCAAATATTTCGATTTGAAGCATGAAGAGAAAAGTTTGTCAGCATTGCGAGGTCGCTTTTTACATATTAACCACAACGATTACCCGGTACTACTAAAAGAAATCCATGATGCCCCCATAGGGCTTTATGCCATTGGAGAAATGGACAATGGGACGAGAAATATAGCAATCGTAGGCTCGAGGACAAACACATTATATGGTCTCGAAACGGCAAGAATGCTAGCAATGGAACTGGCAAGGCGGAAGTTTTGCATAGTTAGTGGAATGGCCCGTGGGATTGATACGGCAGCACACGAAGGTGCACTGGCTGCCAATGGGAAAACCATCGCGATTCTAGGGAATGGAATCGATGTAATTTATCCCTCCGAAAATGCTACCCTATACAAAAGAATAGCAGAAAAGGGAGCAGTTATCTCTGAATTTACGTTGGGCAGGCATGCCGACAAACAAACATTCCCCATACGCAATCGTCTAATTGCGGGGTTATGCCATGCGGTGATCATTGTGGAATCCGACAAATTCGGGGGTAGCATGATAACTGCGAAGTTTGCCGCCGAATATGGCAGGCATGTGTTCGCGGTTCCCGGAAGAATTGACCAGCCGTCTAGTTCCGGTTGCCTAGCTCTCATTAAAGAAGGAGCTACCCTGTTAACATGTGTCGATGATATTTTTGAAGACTTGCCCTACCTCGATGACTCGCCAAAGCAGGCCGTATTATCACTTTCTTTGCCCGAAGATAAAAACTTAGGTATTCCAATGCCACAGATTTCGTGTCCCATGGAAAGAAAGATTTATGAAATTTTATTGCGAGAAAAGTCCGTTCCGATAGATACGATAATAACCATTTCCGAGCTGCCGGCGAATAGGGTATTGCATACGCTACAAATGCTAGAAATTCGGGGATTGACGTCCAGACGATACGATGGAATGTTTGAGATTTCTAAAAACATCAGGAGACAGTAATACTCTCCAATCCCGTTATCTTTGTCAATTTGATTAGACGATGATCCCAAATTCCTAAACCGTGCCAGCTGGAAAGTTTATTTCTCCGTGCACTTGTTTTAGTCCACAATACACATGGCGGGATAGACGGGGCTCGAACCCGCGACCTCCAACGTGACAGGCTGGCGTTCTAAACCAACTGAACTACTACCCCGCTAATGATCCTGCCGATGCTAATCGGCACTGTCAGCAAGCTATTACCGGCAGTTGGCCTGTCAATATCAAATGTTGTGATTTTCAAGCCCATGAGCTCGAGAAATGTCCAGGATTAGGTAATTATTTGTCACTTTTTTCAAAACGTCTATCTTTTTCAACAAATTCAAGGTCAATGGTGCAACTTGTAAAATCGAAATGCTTTCGCAATGTGTTTAGTAAATACTTTTTGTAGCTATCATTTAATAGGGATGTTCGATTGCAAAAACATTTAAACATGAAGGGCATATTGCTGGTTTGCACGGCATAGTATATGCGAAATAGGCGACCGCTGGAAGTGGACGGAGGACGTCTGTCAAAAGCTTTTTGAATCACACGATTTAGCTCGCCGGTTCCGATTTTGCAATTCATTCTCCCGTACAATTTTTCGGCAAGTGGCAACAGACTGTCGATCCCATACCCTCTTTTGGCGGAAACGAAAGCAACTTCCACGTCCGGGAAGGAACGTAATTCTTTCCTAGCGGCTTGCAAAAAGGATTCTTGAAATTCTTTGATGGAATGAAATTTTTCCAAGCTACCATTGCGGCAACGTTTCTGTGCCATATCCCATTTGTTGACGACCAAAATCAACCCTTTTCCTGCTTCGATGACTTCATTTGCTAACTTTTTATCGAGTTTCGTTATTCCACTTTCGGCATCTATCACCAGGAATATTATGTCACAATTAATTATCCCATCACGCGTACGCAGGGATGCAAAATAATCAAGGGATGTGGTAATTCTGTTCTGTGGCCTCGAACCGGCGGTATCGAGCAATTCGAAATCTTTACCGCTCTTCGACATGTCGCATTTGGGAAATTTTATGACGACGGCTTCCCGGGTTGTCCCGGGCATATCGCTCACTATCATGCGCTGTTCTTTTAGTAGTGCATTTACCAAAGACGATTTTCCAACATTTGGGCGACCGATAAAAGCTAATTTTATTGGATTATACGCTATTTCTACATTTTCAAGTTCTGACGAAAATGTCACCGTCTTCGAAGCTATTAGTTGCCTTATTTCTTCTTCTCCAATGCCGTGTTCTGCGGAGGCGGCTATGGGATTACCAAACCCAAAAGATTTAAAAATATCGGACAAATGGAATTTTTCATGGCAGTCGATTTTGTTGGCAATGACCGTAACATTTGTATCATTTTTTCTCAACATCTCAGCAATGTCATAGTCCATGGGCATAATTCCTTCGGTTGCATCTACAACGAAAAGTACCAAATCTGCGGCTGCGATTGCTAGCCCAACCTGTTCATCAACCGCGGATGTTATTTCTTCGATGCTGTTATCCCCTGACAATCCGAGCCCGCCCGTATCCATTAAAATAATATTTTTCCCAATTTCATGGGTAATGATATCACGGGTGACTCCGGCCATATCATGTACAATTGATATGCGTTTGTGGGCTAATCTATTAAATAATCGACTTTTCCCTACGTTCGGACGTCCGACGATCGCGACATTGTAGAACATTTTCATGGAAATGTTCTGTAAATGGCCTATGAAAATTTTACAAGCTTAAACGACAGGTTCATCTATTCCATGCTGGTCGGCAATGCTATTTCTTGCTATTTATCCTTTCCCCTAGGGTCA
>JAIRXJ010000034.1 GCA_031268375.1 Puniceicoccales bacterium
CTAGACAGCCTGATAGGGATAGAGCCCGAGACAGCCAAAGATCTCATCCTGGCACTGGCTAAGGCTGGAGAGAATGGCGTAGCCTGCTTAAAGCTATTGCTCGCGAATCACGGAACCAAAGTCCTCCTGGACAATGACATCCTGCCAATTTTTGGGGCCGAGGAAGCTGAAACGCTTACCTTTGCACTGGCAAATGTCGAAGAGGGTGGAGCAGCCTGTTTAGGATTGTTGCTCCTAGAAGGCAGGATGCGCAAGCTAGATCTAGAGCCCGATATGGCTAAAGAGCTTACCCTAAAACTGGCTGCTGTCGGAGAGAATGGGGCATACTGTTTGGGGAACCTCATAGCGATCCACCTGGACAGACTGCAACCTTTACAGCTCGATACAGCCAAAAAGCTTGTCCTAGATCTGGCCAACGCTAAATCGAATGGTGTTTTCTGTTTAAGGAAGTTGCTCGAAAAAGAAAAACTGGCAGATTTGAACAATTTAGAGGCCAAGAACGCCAGAGATCTTGCCTTCGCACTGGTTGCGGTTGGAGAGGATGGGGTAGCCTGTTTAAGGCTGTTGCTCAATGTGAACAATCTGCAAAACCTTCAACTGAAAGATGTCCCTCCCGAAAGTGTCCACACGAAAGTCTTGGAATTGCTTAACCAAGGCCAGGAAGGCTTAGAAGAGTTAAAAAGACTCCTAGAGGCCTAAAGAGCTTCCGAAACCACGGCATTGGATGGAGCCTAGGAATGGCAAATGGAGCAAACGGGGCGATGGGCAGAGGCATTGGGTCAGAAAATATTACCGTTGATCGGTGCTAACCTTCAGTCCGCAAACCGACATTCCTGTTTTTTCTCCGGGCATATTTTTTGTTTATTGCTCATTATTGCTCATAGCAGCGGGATTAATTTATTTATCAGCTCCACACAACGGCAGCTATATCCCCACTCGTTGTCATACCAACTGACGAGCTTGAAAAACTGATCCGATAGCCCAATGCCCGCTCCGGCATCGAAAATGGATGACAGTGGGCAATGAACGAAGTCGCTGGAAACTACCTCGTCCTCCGTATACCCTAGAATGCCTTTCAATTGCCCTTCGGAAGCTTCTTTCATTTTTTTGCAAATGTCTTCATAGGAGGTTTTCTTTTCCGTCCGGACCGTCAAATCGACAACGGAAACCGTCGGCGTAGGGACACGAAATGACATGCCGGTTAGCTTTCCCTTTACTTCAGGCAAAACAAGCCCGACTGCCTTTGCCGCTCCTGTGGTCGACGGGATAATATTTATGGCAGCGGAACGGCCACCCTTCCAATCTTTGGCAGATGGGCCATCCACGGTTTTTTGCGTGGCGGTGTAACTATGTACCGTCGTCATCAACCCTTCGACGATGCCAAAATTATCCAGGACAACTTTGGTTATCGGGGCTAAACAATTGGTCGTACAAGAAGCATTGGAAATGATATTATCCGCCTTGGTAAGCGTTTTGTCATTTACACCGATGACGACCGTTTTTACCCGATCCCCTTTGCCCGGAGCTGAAATGATGACCTTTTTTGCACCCGCCTTTAGGTGACCTTCCGCCTTTTCATCCTGCGTAAATAACCCCGTGGACTCGATAACGATATCCACCCCGAGGTCCCGCCACGGCATCGCTTCAGGCCCTTCTTTTATCGCCAGGCATTTTATTTTATGCCCATCTACGACCAAATTATTGTCCGCATCGGAAACCACCTCGCCTCCAAACTTCCCCTGCGTTGAGTCATATTTCAATAGGTACGCTAGATTATCAGCGGGAACCAAATCATTTATCGCGATGACGTTTATGTCTTTTCCAAACTTTCCAGAATCGACCAACGCCCTAAAAACCATGCGCCCAATGCGCCCAAATCCATTTATTGATACATTCACTGCCATAATTTTTCTCCTAAGCTGGAATTAGATTAATCATCGCTGTTAACTTTTTCAAGTCTTTTGGTCAAAAAACTCGGATTTAACCGGCGTATTAAATTTTAGCTTCCCGCAAAACTATATTGACACACTAAAAATCAACGGTAGGGTGATTTGAAATCATTTGTGGGTCGGTAGCTCAATGGTAGAGCAGTGGCCTTTTAAGCCATTGGTTCAGGGTTCGAGCCCCTGTCGGCCTACCATATTTTTAATGCACGAAGATCGAAATAAAGAACTTGCGTTTTTGCCCGTCGAAAGGTTTCCGGGGGAAAAGGCAAGCGTTTTTCGCACACTGAAAACGATGTAAGTTTAATGAAAATATCCTTCGGCTCGTTGCCACGGAGAAAAAAATTCATCTTTTAAAGTAAAAAGACCTCCAGCCTTTTGAACTGCATGATCCACAACTTTTCCGACCCCATATCCCCTCTGCTAACCATTCCTCCTCCCATACCAAATGCCCCCGGATAGAATAACATTCTACCGAGGGCTGGATGGGATTGGGATGGGAGAAAATTCTAAACGAACAAAAATCGAGCAGCGTTGCGCTTACGCTTATTGGCAAAATTCCTATGGACAATATTCCTTTTAGCCGCCTTATCTAGAGCAGAAATATATTCCATTGCTACGTGCTTAACATCCTGCGTACCTCCTGTTGCAACTCGCAACTTTTTCGCTAGCGTTCGCAACCTACTTCGGACACCACAATTTTTCAATGCCCGCCTTTGTGACTGCACTTCCGCTTTTCTTGCTGCTTTTTTATTAGCCATTTAGCATTCCTTCAACCAAAACAGAACTCTACATTGTACACTTGATTTTTAATGTCAAGCAAATTTTTTATACCATCAAAGTTTTATTCAAACAAACATGTCTTTTTCTTACCATAAAACGAACGGCATGATTCCAAACATAAAAAATAGACCCACAGCCGAAAAAACATATTTGAAGTACGACCGGCAAGATTTCAAAATATCTTTTTCGACGTTCTTTCGCACCTGTTTTTCCATCTGAGTAATATCTTGTTTTGCGTTTTGCACAAAAGTCAAGCTATTTTTTCTAAAACATTTAAGGTTTTTGCAGTTATCAACATTTTCCATCAAACCATGTCAATAACGTGCTAATAACTGATTAATTGTCTAAAGTATTGCCATCAAAGTCCCGGTTTTCAACAGGGTTATTAACATTTCCAAATCCAGGAACGCCTGTTTCTTTCAAATTCGGATACCTTATTAACATATTTACACCACATAATAATAATAAGATATAGATTTCTCCTAATAGTAAAATAATATAATATTGTGAACTTTGAAAACGGGAAGGCATTCCGCGAACGGCTGGTCTTCCTTCTCGAAAAAGCAATGAATTAGTATTATTGAAACAATTCGTTGCAAATTACCGCAATCTATAGCAAAGTAGAATGTATTCTAAATTTTTGTTCGCTTTTGTTCAATCAATCACTATGAAGGCGAATATTCGTAAGTACAAGAAAGCTTGCACGCAGAAATTTTACGAGAATTAATATGAATATTGGCCAAAGCGACTACGATTCGACGAAAATTCAGAAGTTGGAAGGACTTGAGGGGGTAAGAAAACGCCCCGACATGTACATCGGGGATACCAACGAGCGGGGGTTACACCACTGCGTGTTCGAAATAGTAGATAATTCGATAGATGAAGCGTTGGCCGGATATTGCAAAACCATAAAAGTGGGGTTACACGTTGATGGTTCTTGTTCCATAGAGGACGACGGCCGAGGCATTCCCGTGGATATCCACGAAAAATACAAAATGCCGGCGTTGGAACTGGTGATGACTAATCTCCACGCGGGTGGAAAGTTCGGGAAGGGGGCCTATCAGGTTTCGGGAGGATTGCACGGGGTAGGTGCGAAATGTGTCAATGCGGTTTCGGAGATGTTCGATGTCGAAGTGCGTCGGGATGGACATGTTTATTCCATGAAGTTTTCGCGGGGTAAAACCGTTGAAAAACTTAAAATAATCGGTGATAGTCAAAAAACGGGGACAAAGATCATATTTTTGCCGGATGCGGAAATTTTTCTAACAACCCGGGATTTCAAATATGAAATTCTGGCAAAACGGTTGCGGGAACTGGCATTTTTAAATCCCGGAATTCAGATCACATTGAACGATGAGCGCATAGAAAAATCGGAAGTTTTCCGTTTCGACGAAGGGATTAAACAATTTGTGTCTTTTTTAGACAGAGGAAAAGTTGTTCTACACGACGGACCGATCCTTATTCACGGTGAAACTTCTTTGGATCCCGAAAAACCGGAACTGAAAACAATCGTCGACGTTGCTCTGCAATACAATGATGGCTATTCCGAACAAATTTATGCCTATGCGAATTCGATTTACAACGTGGAAGGGGGGACCCATCTGTCGGGATTCAGAACGGCACTAACGCGGGTAATCAATGCCTATGCAAAGTCGAGTAACATGCTGAAGGATAAGGATCCCGTAATTTCGGGTGACGACGTTCGAGAGGGATTGACGGCGGTAATTTCCGTAAAAGTTCCCGATCCTCGGTTCGAAGGTCAAACGAAAACAAAACTGTCGAATGGGGAGATTGATGGCGTAGTGCAGAAAATTGTTGGGGATAACCTAAAATATACTTTCGAAACCGATCCTGCGTTGGCTAAAAGGATAGTCGACAAATGTATTAACGCTGCCCGTGCCCGCGAGGCTGCCAGAAAGGCCCGGGAAACCGTAAGGAAGGGGGCCCTATCGGGCGGTGGGTTGCCAGGGAAATTGGCAGACTGTTCGGAAAAGGATCCTGCCCACTGTGAACTCTTTATCGTGGAAGGTGATTCGGCGGGAGGTTCCGCAAAACAAGGACGGAATAGAAAATATCAAGCAATTTTACCCCTGCGCGGAAAAATTTTGAACGTCGAGAAAGCTCGGTTGGACAAAATGTTAAACAGCGATGCCATTCGCATGATCATTACCGCCTGTGGAACGGGCATCGGTTCCTCGAACGATGTGGGGGGGTTCGACGCCAGCAAATGCCGCTATCACAAAATAATAATCATGACCGATGCCGACGTGGACGGTTCCCATATTCAGACATTGCTGTTGACATTTTTTTTCCGGCAGATGAAGGAACTTATCGAGCGGGGATACATCTACGTCGCCCAGCCCCCATTGTACAAAATAAAAAGAAAACGCAAGGAACGGTACGTGGATAACGATGATCAGTTGAATAAAATTTTGCTCGAACTTGGCATGGAAGATATGTCCTTAATTCGTACCAAAGACGGCCATGTATTCGCCAAAGATCACATTTCTGAAATCGTCAATGTTTTTTCTCGGCTCGAACAATTGGGCAATGGAGTTATCCGCCACGGGTGTTCATTGCCAGCCTATTTGGACGCCTACAACGTTGAAACCAAAACTCTGCCGCGTTACGTGGCAAAAATTCGTACGGGGCATATGGAGGATTTTAAATTTTTGAAGGATGAGGAAAGCAAGGCGGAATTTTTTCTGGCAAATGCTATGGATGATGGTGAGTTCGATGGTGCCATAACCCGCGACATTGAAGTGAACGGACAGAGCGTTCGCCAAAGGATTTCCGTGTACGAGATCTATGGAACTCAGCAGATGTGTGAACAGTTGCGAAAACTGGAAGAATTCGGCATTGATATCACAACGTTTGAATCGACGGGGCAGCCGAGATATTTTTTGAGTGAAACGGGAACATCCGACGGAAAAAAATCCGAGCGTCTGGAAATATTTTCTGGCCTCGAGATGATCGCCAAAATTCGGGAGCTTGGTCGCAAAGGTCTAACCATACAGAGGTATAAAGGTTTGGGGGAAATGAATGCGGATCAGTTGGCTGAGACCACCATGGAACCGGGAAAACGCCGCCTGTTACAGGTTACCATTGCCGATGCTGCCATCGCGGAAGCGACATTTTCCATGCTGATGGGGGAAGATGTAGAAATTCGTCGTGCATTCATTGAAGACAATGCGTTAAACACACTATACTTGGATATATAAGATGGACACGGAAGAAAAAACAACAGTTACAAATATTACGGATGTGATGCAGACGTCCTACATTGACTATTCGATGTCGGTAATCATTAGCCGTGCACTTCCCGATGTCCGGGATGGCCTGAAACCGGTACAGCGGAGAATATTATATGCCATGCTGCGGGAAGGCCTAATGTTTAACCGTCCATTTGACAAGTGTGCCGGCGTGGTTGGAGAAGTTCTTAAAAATTATCATCCCCACAGCGATACGGCTGTCTATGACACCCTTGTGCGTCTAGCCCAGGATTGGGTAATGCGCTATCCCCTGGTTTTTCCCCAGGGAAATTTTGGATCCGTGGATGGAGATCCAGCCGCGGCTTACCGCTACACGGAGTGTAAATTGTACAATATTTCCGAGGAATTATTGCGCGACATCGACGAAAATACCGTCGATTTCGTCCCCAATTACAAGGAAAGTACAACGGAACCGAGTGTTTTACCGTCTGCACTTCCAAATTTGCTAATAAATGGTTCAACGGGTATTGCCGTTGGGATGACCACCAATATTCCTCCCCATAATCTTTCTGAAATCATCGATGCAGCATGTGCAATCATCGATGAGCCGAACATCAGCGTTGAAGAATTATGCAACATCATCCACGGTCCTGATTTTCCAACGGGAGGCGTTGTCGTAGGGATCGAAAGTGTCAAACGCTATTTGACAACGGGCCGCGGCATAGTAAGGGTTCGCGGTATTACGGCGATTGAAACCTTGCCCAATGGGAAAGAGCAAATTATCATTACCGAAATTCCCTATGCCATTAATCGAGCAATGTTGGTGACAAAGATCGCCGATTTGGTCAACGAAAAGGTTTTGGACGAGGTCAGTGATTTGCGGGATGAGTCGGATAGCCGGACCCGCATCGTCGTCGAATTGAAACGTGATGCCATGGCCAGTGTCGTGGTTAACAAGCTGTTTAAGCATACCCAATTGGAATCCTCGTTTGGCGTGATTATGTTGGCATTGGACAAATTGCGGCCGAAGCAAATGAACATCAAAGAGATGTTGGAATGCTACCTGGAACATCGCCAAAATGTCATAACCCGCAGGACGGAATTTCGCCTAAGAAAGGCAGAAACACGGGCACACATTTTGGAGGGTTTTATAATCGCACTGGACAATTTGGATGATTT
>JAIRXJ010000045.1 GCA_031268375.1 Puniceicoccales bacterium
GGATTGCCCCTCGACTCCCCCATTTGCCCGGGCAAGCTTGCCCCATTTATTTTCCCGGGCAGGATTTTTGTCACCCATTGCCTCAGATTGTGCAGCAACGGATGCTTTTTTGTTGCCTCGAGAAAGTTTTTTGTTAGCAGTGGGGCAATGGAATATGAAGCTGTCATAGGTCTGGAGGTCCATGTACAAATAAAAACAAAATCGAAATTATTCTCCAAATGCCCCTATCGGTTTGGAGAGCCGCCAAATACGTTGACAGATCAGGTAGTTCTCGGGTTGCCAGGGACACTTCCGGTTATCAACGGGGAAGCGGTACTGAAAACCATAAGAGCGGGCATAATTTTTGGGTGTGACATCGCAGAAATGGCCAAATGGGACAGGAAGAATTACTTCTATCCCGACTGCCCGAAGAACTATCAAATTTCTCAAAATACAGATCCCATCTGCCGCAATGGGTACGTTGAGATTGAACTCTTGGGACCATCGCGCAATGTCATGGGGGAACATAAAAGAATTGCTCTGGATCGTATTCACCTGGAGGAAGATGTTGGAAAATTGACACACTTCGAAAGTGATTCCGGCATAGATTTTAACAGAGCCGGTGTCCCCTTGATGGAAATTGTATCCAATCCCGACATGCGTTCCGCCGAAGAAGCGTTCGCCTATTTGAATTCCCTGCGCATGCACATGGTGTACGCCGATATCTCAAACTGTGACATGGAGAAAGGGGAAATGCGGTGCGATGCCAATGTTAGCGTGAGGCCCATTGGTAGTAAAACCCTAGGGACAAAGGTGGAAATCAAAAATTTGAACTCCGTTTCGGGCGTAAAAAATGGCATAGAACATGAAATAAAGCGGCAAATTCAAACCCTGAGGGATGGCGGACGGGTTTATCAGGAAACACGGCGGTGGAACGCAGATACCAATTCAACAACCGTGATGCGTACCAAGGAAACAGCATTTGACTATAGGTATTTTGCCGATCCGGATTTGATGCCCGTGCGGATATCGCAGGAAACGAAAGCCGCAATTATGTCTGAAATCCCAGAGCTGCCGTTTGCCAAACAGGAACGTTTTTTTAGACACTATGACCTGCCATACACCATAACATCTGTAATTTGTACGAAAAAAACGTTGAGTGATTTTTTCGAGACGGTGGTGGCCATTCACAATAATCCGCGGGCCATTGCAAATATAATTGCCAATGACCTGCTGCGTGAATTGTCAAATGTCGATCAAAGTTCCGGCAAAAAGCTGGATCCTGGGGAAATCGACGGCTGTAAAATTTCTCCACAAGCCCTGGCGGAACTGGTAAAATTGACGGACGATGGTGTGATTTCGAAACAAATTGCCCAGGGCGTTTTTATCGAAATGTTTCGGACGGGAAAATCGGCGAACGAAATCGTACGGGAACAGGGACTAAGACAAAATGCAAATCACGATGAACTGCTCACACTTTGCCAAAATGCCATTGAAAGAAATGAAAAAGCAGCCCAAGAATTCCGTGGCGGAAAAGATTCCGCAATCAATGCGATTAAAGGGTTTGTAATGAAAGAAACCCGTGGCCAAGCAAACCCCACAATGGTTGATAAAACCCTGCGGGAATTGTTAAAACCTTAGGAGTTGGTGTGGAATAGATTTATTGGAAAGGGAACAAAGGATCCAGAGGAAGTAATGGGGCTGCATGATGTAAATTTTTAGCAGACCGAAAAGAATTACCGTAAAATCATTGACAAGTTGGAAAAAATTGTTTCTAGATACCTTCCCTATGCAAGGAACAAAAAAAATACAATCTGCTCAAAGTTATGGCCAATCGGCTGCGATACCAGAGGAAGTAGATGGCAGTGGAAAGCCCGTTGTAGTAGGTGGTGCAAAAGTTAGTATTCCTCGAAGTATGGTACCCGAAGGTGTGTTGAGAGCACGCTCAGCGAGAGCCGCTTCCGTTCCACCTGTTGTCCCACCAATTCTTCCGGTGTGTTGGCTGGACTTTACGATGGAGAATACTGCAAAGCTATCGAAAGATAAAATTGCCCAACTACTGCTCTCCCAAAGCAATCCTGATTTTAGCAAATTTGGGACTGTGCTTTTTTTGCCGGACGGGGAACGCATAGCCATTCGACTAATCAATGGCATGCCGGGAGATTTCATACTGGAGCTTATCGGACAGAATGTAACATCGGCGAATAGTTTTACGCGTATATTCTTTGAGAAAAAGTATTTTGTGGACCAGGATGCGGGCAAAGACCCAACGGTAGCAGACATGCGCAATAGTGTACTAGCAGGATGCGAACCTTTACCGCCAGATTTACAGAAGGGAAATTTTGAAAAGCAGGTAGATATTGCAGCCTGGAGGATGAGAGATGTTTTCTGCGATGTAGGGCAACGTAGGGAGTTCGAAGGTAAACTACGAAATATCGTTGATTTAATTGTTAGAAAATTGCCGCAACCCAACGAAGGAAATCAAAAATATTGGAATACTATACATGAAGCTATTGAAGCGGCAGCATATAAACTTTTCGGTACAGGTGACAGAAGAGAACTTATAAGAATTCAGAAAGAATTTCCTATGTTTAAATTTAAAACTCTCTCTGCTTGATCAAAGCCCGAAGATGCTAACCTTTTAGGCTCCTCACCTCCTTGCCCCAAGTGGGAAAATATTTCCTTATATTTTGGGAAATGTTTCCGTTGGGATGTCAAGACAACGAAGGCCCGGGAAAAGTAGTGTGGCCGCATGATGTGGAATTTTTAGCAAATCAAAGAAAGTTGTTGTCAAAATGTTGACAAGCCGAGGAAAATTGTTTCATAGGTAACTTCCCTATGAAAGGAATAAAAAGAACACAATCTGTTCAAGATTATGGCCAAGTGGTTGCGAGGCCAGTGGAAGAGGAGGAATTGTTGCCAGGTGCCTTTCCCATGGAGGGAGTAAAAAAAATAGTTGCGGTAGGCGGGGCAGAAATTAGTATTACCCGGAGTAAAGTATCCGATGATGCCCTGGAAACACACTCGGTGGTAATCGATGCCCTTCCATCCGTCATTATTCTACGAAATCCAAGGGTCAACGCTCCGACATCTTGGCTGGAGTTTACGGTGGAGAATATTGCAAATCTGCCAAGTAATGAAATCGTTCAGCGACTGTCCGACAAAGGCATATTTGATGCGAGCAAGCTGGGGCTTATGCTTTTCTCGCCAGGAGGGCATCAAATAGTTGTTCAAATAATCGATGTTATACCGGGACATCGCCTGCTAAAGCTTATCGGAGAGAGTTTAGTGTCGGCGCATGGCTTTGCACATATATTTTTTGAAAAAAACTTCTTTATGGGAGATAAGAGCCAAATACCGACGGTAGAAAGCTTGTGTGGTACCATACGAGCAAAGTGCAAACCGCAGTCGTCAGGTTTATCGCAGAAAAAAGTTGATGGACAGGCAGCTACTTTGGCCCAGACAATGATGGAAACCTATGGTGATGAAGATAGGCATAGGGAATTCGAAAATAATCTGCGAAATATCGTTGATTTAATTTTTGCCAAATTACCACCGCCCGACATGGGAAATCAAATGTATTGGGATAACATACGTAGAGCTACTAGAGATAATGCAGATAGGTTTTATGGTACAGATGGTGAAAAAAAACTTAAAGAACTTCAGGAAAGATTTCCTGTATTGAGCTCTACGCCAAAGTCTTTTGGGACGAATAGGATGGACACGGGTGAAGGAAAAGAAAACAAAGAATTTAGAAAAGTTGAGGAAAGATTTCCCGTATCGAGGCCCACGCCAAAGTCTTTTGGGACGAATAGGGAGAACACAAGGGCAGGAAAAAGAAACAAAGAATTTAAAAAAACCGAGAGAAGATTTCCCGTATCGAGGCCCACGCCAAAGTCTTTTGGGACGAATAGGGAGAACACAAGGGTAGGAAAAGGAAATAGACAGTTTAAGAAGGGTTGGAGAAATTATAGAAGAATCGGAGGAGTGTCTTGGAGGAAGTAATGGGGCCGAACGATGTAAATTTTTAGCAGACCGAAAAGAATTACTGTAAAGTCATTGACAAATCGGGAAGAATTATTTCTAGATGCCTTCCCTATGGAAGGAACAAAAAAAATACAACCTGCTCAAAGTTATGACCAATCGGTTGCGATACCGAAGGAAGTAGATGGCAGTGGTCCAAAAACTAGAGATTTATTTGAAGTAGGTGGTAGGGGTGGTAAAAGAGTTAGAAAAATTAGTATTCCTCCGTGTAAGGTATTCGATGGCACACTGGGAACACATTCAGCGAGAGCCGCTGCCGTTCCACCTGATATTGTTCCACGATATTCAGGAGTTCATCCGGTGTCTTTGTTGTGGTTTACAGTAGAAAATGTTAAGAATCTGCCGCAGGATGAAATCGTTGAATCTTTGTTCCTCAATGACAAATTTACCCTGAGCAAATTAGCGATTGTACTTTCCTTGCCAGAAGGGGATCAAATAGCTGGTCAAGTAGTCGAATGCATCCCGGGAGATCGCCTTTTAAAGCTTCTCGGAGAGAATCGAGCGTCGTTGGATGATTGTTTGGATTTGTTATTTGAAAAAAAGTGGTTGGAGAGGATAGCACTGGAATTTCCGACGGTGGAAGAGATAAAGGAATATCTCCGAGTAGCATGCGGATTTTCTCCGGAAGATTTACAAAATGAAGAAGTTAATGGGCCGATAACTGCTTTGGCTCAGACAATGACAGAAACCTATGCCGATGAGGATAGGCGTAGGGGGATCGAAGGTGAAATGCGAAAAGTCGTTGATTCAATTTTTAGCAAATTACCACCACCCAGCGAAGAAAATCAAAAATTGTGGGATAACATACTTAAAGCCATGCACACCAAAAAGAGTGAAAAAAAACTTAAAGAAATTAGGAAAAGATTTCCTCTAGTGTACCTTGTGCTCCTTAAAAAGGAATGATCTCTCTCAAAAAAGAAGATGCTAACCTTTTATGTTCCACATCTTCCTGCCACATGGGGAATATTTCTTTTACACATTGGGGAATTCTTTTCCCATCCGAGTGCCAGTGGACAAAGATCCCAGAGAAAGCAGTGTGGTCGCACAATGTAAATTTTTAGCAAATCAAAGAGGATTATTATCAAAATGTTGACGAATCGCGAAAGATTATTTAAAATATTTTTCGCGTGGAAAACATAAAGCCTATTCAGAATGATGGTCAATTGGTTATTAGGCCAGTGGATGAACAAGATGATACTGCAAAAGGCCAAGATCCCATTGCAGTAGGTAGCAGAGAAATTAGTATTCCTCGGAGTAAAGTGCCTGAGGATGCGTTGGAAACACGTTCGGCGGCAGTTGCTGTTCCTCCAAATTTAAAGATTAATCCTCCGACATCTTGGCTGGAGTGTACGGCGGAGAATACTGCAAATCTAACGGAGGATGAAATTGTTGAACTACTGCACCATAAATACCCGTTCACATTTGTAGGCGAAAATGCAAAAGATTTTCAATCATGTTCCATGGAAGATCTTCGTGACACTAATTATGATCCGGATATAAGGACTGGCTTTTTCAGATTTTTTAAACCAAACCGCCTTGTTTATTTGTCTTTATTCCCAGATGGGGGTCTAATAGTTCATCAACTGATAAATGGCATGTCAGGAAATTGTCTGATAAAGCTTATCGGTAAAGATAAACGTGCTTCAAAAGCGTTTATGGATTTATTATTTAAGCAAGACTATTTTGCTGTAGATAGAAGAGAAATGTCGACAGCAAACAAAGTGGGTGATTGGATACAGGCGGAATGCGAATCTTTGCCGAAGGAAAAAGTTGACGAGTTAGCAACTGTTTTGTTTAGGTCGATGACAGATGTTTCTACCGATGAAGGTAAACCTAGGTCAATCGAAAGTAAAATACGAAATATCGTTGATTTAGTTTTTAGCAAATTGCCACCGCCCAACGAAGAAAATCAAAAATTGTGGGATAACATACGTGAAACTATTAAACATATAGTAAAAAAAGGTTATCCGGATGATAAAGAAAAAGTTAAAAAACTTAGGGAAAAATATCCTGTATTTAACCTTGTACTCTCAGGACTAGAAGTGGAGGTATCTTCCAAAGAATGATAGCCAAAAGGGTAAGAATTAATGGTCGTGTGAAACAATTTCTTACCCTATCATATGGGTCCTTGTTTTCCGATGTCAGATGTCTAACCTTTTAGGTTCGACATTTCTTTGCCCTATGGAAAGGTTCCCATTTCTTTTTTACACTTTGGAAGGTCCTTCTTCCCATTGGGACATCAAAAAAACAAAGGTCCCGGAGGAAGCAATGGGGCCGCATAGTGTAAAAACATCGATAAATTCAAAAAAATTATTTCAAGGCATTGACAAGGAGAAGGAAATTGTTTCCATGAACCTTTCCTATGGAAAGAACAGAAAGAACGAAGTTTATTCACGGTTATAGCCAATTAGCTGTGAGGCCAGTGGAAGAAGACGGCGGTGCTCCAAAAGTTGGAGATAAAGTTGGAGATTTCACCGTCGTAGGCGATGGAAAAGTTAGTATTCCTCAGAGGAAAGTGCCTGAGGATGTGCTGGAGACACGTTCTGTGGCAGCTGCTGTTCCACAACAGCCAAGGGTCCCCATTCCGGAGTCTTGGTTGGAGTTTACGGTGGAGAATACTGCACATCTGACGGAGGATGAAATTGTTCAACGACTGCTTTTCCAGGGTAGGTTTGACCCGAGCAAATTTGGGATTATGCTTTCCTTACCGGATGGGGATCTAATAGTTCCTCAACTGATAAACGGGATGTCAGGAGATTGCTTACTGAAATCTATCGGAGGGAATATAAGGTCGGCGGATGATTTTACGTATATATTATTTGAAAAAAAATATTTTGCAAAGAAAAAAGAAACAAACGAAATCCCGACAACAAAAGTACTTGCTAGTTGTATTGTGCAAGTAGAATTCTCCCCCTACCCCTTACCGGAGGGCTTACCTTTACCGGGGGGCTTACCTTTACCGGGGGGAATATTTAACGAGCAGATAATTGCTTTGAGCCAGGAAGTGATAGATACTTATACCAATGAAGATAAGCGCAAGGAGTTTGAAAGGCGAGCACGAAATATCGTTGATTTAATTTTTAGCAAATTACCACTGCCCAATGAAGAAAATCGAGTATATTGGAATAACATATATGAGGCTGTTAGAACTATGAAAGCTAATCCTGCCAAGAGGAAAGAGAAACTTGCAGAAGTTAAGAAAAGATTTCCTGTATTTGAATAACTCTCGAAACCAGAGGGGAATGGTGTTTTTCAAGAAATGATTGTGAACGCCCGTTAGAGTCTCAGAAAACAAAGGTCCCGGAGGAAGCAATGGGGCCGCATAGTGTAAAAACATCGATAAATTCAAAAAAATTATTTCAAGGCATTGACAAAGAGAAGGAAATTGTTTCCATGAATCTTTCCTATGGAAAGAACAGAAAGAACAAAGCTTATTCGCAGTTATAGCCAATTAGTTGTGAGGAAAGTGGAAGAAGACGGCGGTGCTCCAAAAGTTGGAGATTTCACCGTAGTAGGCGATGGAAAAGTTAGTATTCCTCAGAGGAAAGTGCCTGAGGATGTGCTGGAGACACGTTCTGTGGCAG
>JAIRXJ010000005.1 GCA_031268375.1 Puniceicoccales bacterium
ACAAAAATCTATACAATAAAATCGTCCACATGTTTTAATCCAACTTTAAAATTTTGAGCCTATCCCATTCGCAATGGCATGACAACGTATAGGAAATCTTCCAGGGTCTTAAAAACTCCGGCACTTAACTCATCCTTAAATTCAAAAAACACTTCATCCTGTGTCAGAACCTTCAATGGATCGCAAATAAATACATAGTTGAATGCGATTTCGATCGGTTTTCCTTCATAGACAATTGCAATCTTTTCATGGGCATTACCATATTCTTGGCTTTCAGCGGATATCTCCAGGGTATTATTTTCGAAACATAGTTTGACTAAGTTTTTTTGGTCATTGGCAACGATTGCCACCCTTTGAATGCATTCAAGGGTGAGCTGGCGATCAAGTTTTACACGATTTTCTGCCCCCTGGGGGATGATCTGACGAAAATTTGGATAGTTGCCTTCAACGATTTTAGAAACCACCTTGATGTCACCTATTAACCCATCCTGATTTTCTTCATCCACGGCAATTAGAAACACAATTTGGCGATTATCGAATAGAAAAGACACATCTTCTCCCTGGCCGAGCAGTCTTTCGATTTCTCGGATTGTTTTGCTGGGAATTATTACTCCCTTTGTGTTTTCTACGTTTTTAGCTATCTCTTTGGATACCAGACTCAAACGGCGACCATCCGTTGCAGCGAATGTTAGTTTGTTCTGGTCGAAACAAAAATATACGCTGTTTAAAATAAAACGGTTGTCATCGCTGGACTGGGCAAAGGAAACATTTCTTAACATTTTTGCCATCTCCGCCTGCTGCAAGTGTGTTTTATTCAACGGATTTGGTTCATTTGTGCTTGGAAAATCATCCGCCGGAAGACCCATGATTTGGAAGTTGGAACGGCCGGAAGAAATTTTCACCGTCGTACCGACAAGTTCTACCACAACGGTATCCCCTGGCAAGGAGCGAACAATGGCAGCCAACTTCCTTGCCGGAAGTGTTATTTTGCCTTCAATCTCGATTTCCGCCTTTACCTGGCAATGGATGGAAATGTCCAAATTGGTTGCAGTAATTTTCAGTCTACCGTCGACACAGTCCAACAACACATTGCTCAAAACCGGGATAATTGCCCGCTGTTCGACGACGCTTAAAACCTGCTGTAAGCCATTAACAAACGTAGTCTTCTCTATTGAAAATTTCATAATAAATTTTGAAAAAGATGTGGTTCTTTGTTATTTTTTTGTGAGCAAATGACAAGCTGACATTTCATTTTGATAAAAATTATTTATGGTGAACAACATTACGAAAACTTATTCCACATCCGAAATCCGAGCACTGAAAACAAGATATGATAAGCTATTGTCCGAGGTGAGTCTCCATGATAGGCTATATTATCGGGAGAACAATCCTAGAATTTCTGATTTTGAATATGATTGTTTGAAATCCGAAGTGGAAAGGTTGCAGGAAATTTTATCAGTTTACGCGGTGGAAATAGAAGATACAGCTATCGGGGATGATAGAAATTCCGGATTTCAATCGTTTGCCCACCCGTCCCCCATGATGAGTTTATCAAATACCTATTCCCGGGAAGAACTGTTTCAATTTTCTAATCACCTGGAGGCTATGCTTGGGCAACAAAAATTTTCCTATGCCATTGAACCGAAAATCGATGGTATCGCGATCAATTTGATCTATAGGCGGGGGAAATTTTTTAGGGCGCTGACCAGAGGAAACGGTACGGTAGGGGACGATGTCAGTGCGAATATTAAAACAATTAGAGGTTTGCCGTTGGAAATCGAAAATTATGCCGAAGCCATTGAAATTCGTGGGGAAGTTTACATGGATAAACAAACCTTTATTGGGATAAATAAAATGCGGGAAGAACAGGAGCTCGAACTGTTTGCCAATCCGCGTAACCTGGCTGCTGGGACCCTAAAGACCCTTGACCTCGATGAAGTGGCCGAGCGGGATTTAAAATTAATTACCTATGCCATTGGCCACAGTTCGGAAAAGATTGTAGATCTCCAAAGTGAGGTTCTAGAACTTTTGAAGAATTTCGGGTTTGCGTCCCAGGAAAAATACTGGATAGCTGAAAATATTGAAGAAGCTTGGAGGTGTGTCGAAGAACTAGACAGCACACGGCATATCTTTCCCTACTGGACCGATGGGGCGGTGTTGAAGGTCAATGAATTACAACTTTACGGAATTTTGGGGGCAACGGCAAAATCTCCACGGTGGGCCATTGCCTATAAATTCACTCCGGAACGTGCAACGACAAAAATCAAAAATATTGTCCTACAAGTCGGCCGTACGGGAATAATTACCCCGGTGGCGGATTTGGAAAGTGTACAATTGTCGGGCACAAATGTTTCCCGGGCCACCCTGCATAATGCCGATGAAATATCGAAAAAGGATATCCGCGTTGGAGATTATGTGACGGTAGAAAAGGCAGGGGAGATAATTCCGGCGATTGTGGCCGTTGATAGTATAAGGCGAAATGTAGATTCCATACCGTTTGTTTTCCCCAAGACCTGTCCATCCTGTGGATCGCAGTTGATACAGTTGCCCGGAGAGGTTGCCTGGCGATGTCAAAATTTGTGCTGTTTGCCACAAATCCAAAGGCGCCTGGAACATTTCGTTTCACGGACGGCCATGGATATTGACGGATTGGGTTCGGTCATAATTGAAAAGCTGATGGCGGTAAAAAAACTAAACAATATCGCCGATATCTATCGGCTAACGTTTAATGACTTGGAAGGCTTGGAAAAATTTGGAACCAAGTCGGCTTTGAAAATTTTGAGTAACATCGACCATAGCAAAAACCGGCCCCTTTGGCGCCTGTTGCACGGCTTCGGCATTTTGGGCATTGGGGAACAAACGGCAAAGATTCTAGCAAGCCATTTCCACTCCCTGGACAATCTGATTGCTGCAACATCCGAAGAGTTGGAACAGCTCAATGGCGTGGGGATAAAATTGTCGAATGCGATAGTTACATTTTTTAGGGAACAACATAACGGGAATATTCTCAATGATCTGCGAATGTTGGGGGTCGTCCCCGGCGATAGGCGTTTGGAAATTTCACAGAATCAAAATTCGAAATTCCACGCAAAAAATTTTGTCCTAACCGGCACATTGTCATCCATGACACGCCAAGAAGCAGCTGAAAAAATCGAGCACCTCGGCGGTAGTGTTGCCAATGCCATATCCAAGCAAGTGAACGTGCTTATTGCCGGAGAAAATTGTGGTTCAAAATTGGGGAAAGCTCAATCTCTGGGCTTGGAAATCTGGAACGAAACCGATTTATTGGAAAATTTGAATGGAGTTGTGGCATAAAAATTGCTTGTTTTTAACCCAAAATGGTGTGAATATTGCATCGACACTTGCAAATTATACCGCAATGCGTATCATGTATCCTTTCGAAAAAACATGAATTCAATGGTAAATTTAACTCCGCGTGCCCAGCAAATCCTCGCGATGGCTAGGCAAGAAGCAGAGCGATTCGGCCAATCTGTCATTGGGCCCGAACATCTCCTGCTGGCACTTATGAGACTGCCACAATGCATCGCCATTAATATTTTGCGGTCCATGGGAGTCGATCTTGGAAAAATTCGTGCCAAGATCGAACAGTACCTATCGACGACCAACGGGGATGCTCAAAATGGATCCAACATTACGCTATCTCCGCACATACAAAAGGTTCTCTTGGCAGCGGCGAAGGAAGCGAACATGTTACAACATCCCTACGTTGGTACCGAACATCTCCTGTTGGGAATTTTGCGCGAGGATGATGAAGTTGCGGCCAGATTGTTGGCGGAAGCGGGTATAAAAATGGAAAGTTGCCGACAGGCGATATTATCGGCCCTTGACCCCAACTTTGTTGGCGTAGACGAAGGGAACAATGACGATGATGATTTCCATTTCACATCGGAAAAAATATCCGACAAAGACAACCAATCATCGGGCATAAAGACACCGGCATTGAATGCCTTTGGTCGTGATCTGACCGAAATTGCAAAGGAGAACAAGTTAGATCCCGTGATTGGTCGAGAAAAGGAAATTACGCGGGTACTACAAATTCTATGTAGGCGGTCAAAGAATAGTCCCGTTTTAGTTGGCGAAGCGGGGGTGGGGAAAACGGCGATAGCAGAAGGGTTAGCCCAGGCGATAGCCTTTGGTAAAGTTCCCGAAGCCTTACTCAATAAAAGGATCATTTCCATTGACATAGCCCTCATGCTAGCAGGAACAAAATATCGGGGACAGTTTGAAGAACGTTTGAAGGCTGTCATGGAGGATATTAAACGGGCAAAAAATGTAATATTGTTTTTGGACGAACTGCATACGATCGTCGGAGCAGGGTCGTCGGAAGGGGCTATGGATGCGTCGAACATCTTGAAACCGGCACTATCGCGGGGCGAAGTCCAATGCATTGGAGCGACCACCCTCGATGAATATCGCAAGCACATAGAAAAGGACAGTGCACTCGAACGCCGATTTCAACCCGTACAGGTCGATCCCCCAAGCATTCAGGATGCCATTTTGATTCTGCATGGCGTCAAAAAGTGCTATGAGGAACACCATGCCGTAAAGTATACGGATGGGGCAATTGAAGAGGCTGTAAAACTTTCCGCAAGGTACATTCAGGACAGATTTTTGCCCGATAAAGCCATTGATGTCATCGATGAAGCGGGAGCCAAGGCGAGGTTAAACACATCCACCAATTCTCCGAAAATGGAGAAATTGTTGAAAAAGATCGAAGAGGTCCATTGCGAAAAAGAATCAGCGATCGGGATGCAGAACTTTGAAAAAGCTGCCCAATTGCGGGATACGGAGAAACAGCTAATCAAAGAGAAAGAGAAGCTTTCTCGCCAGGCCCAAAAGAAATCAAAAAACAGCATCATCACGGTTGATGTCGATGCCATTTTGGCTGTCATCGCTAGTTGGTCGGGGATTCCAATTACACGCCTTGAAAAGAAAGAATCGGAACGCCTGCTACACCTGGGTGAGACATTGAAAAAGATCGTAATCGGCCAGGATGAAGCCGTCGAAAGCATTGCCTGTGCGATCCGCCGTTCACGGACGGATTTAAATGATCCCAACAAACCAATTGGGTCATTTTTATTCCTCGGTCCCACGGGGGTGGGGAAGACTTATTTGGCCAAGATGCTGGCTGAACAGGTTTTTGGTAACAGGGACGCCGTTATCCAGGTCGACATGTCCGAATATATGGAAAAACACTCCATATCGCGAATGGTCGGATCTCCTCCGGGATACGTGGGCCACGATGACGGAGGCCAGCTAACGGAAAAGATTAGGCGCAAGCCCTATGCGGTCATTCTTTTCGATGAGGTGGAAAAGGCCCATCCCGATGTTTTACAAATTTTATTGCAGGTTTTGGAAGATGGCCATATGACGGATGGTCAGGGACGTAAGGTGGATTTTAAAAATACGCTTTTAATCATGACGAGCAATGTCGGAGCCGAGATTTTGCAAAAGGATATGTCCCTCGGTTTCGTGGCGGATAAAAATACATCGCAAAGCTTTGAGCGGATAAAAATGTCGATTATCGATGAGGCCAAAAGAACGTTCAAGCCCGAATTTATCAATCGGCTAACGGATATGATCGTGTTTAAACAACTTGACCATGAAGCTTTGCAAAAAATCGTCGATATTGAGTTAGGCAAGGTCAGCAAGCGTGCTTCCGAAAAAGGAATAACCCTGGTCTTTTCCGATGATGCGAAAGGTTTTCTCGTAAAAAATGGCTACGACAAGAAGTTTGGTGCCCGCCCTCTGAAGCGTGCCATCGAAAAAAATGTCGAAGATCCACTTGCCGATAAGTGGCTGAGTGGTGAAATTTCTACCGGAGCAAAAATTACCATTTCCCACGAAAAAGATAACGAAAAGTTATCGCTACTATCCGGCTAAAAATATTTGTTAGAAAAATTGTGGCATACTAAAACCGCATTACCACCGGCTGATGGCAATTTCTAAGGAGGGGAGGGTAAACAAACGCCATGCTAACATTTCCGTGGGTAGTTTTGGGAGTTGTATGGGTTGAGCTTAGCCTTACCTTTTTGGTTGACGATAATTTTACATTCCTTCGCCTGCACATTTGCGATTGCACAAGTGATTTCGTTTTTGCAAAAAAATTTACTTTTCTTTGACAGATGAAAAACTTTTACTACGTTTCAGTGGCATGGACGGCAGAACGTTCGTTAATAACAGTTATAAAGGGGCGATGGCTCTAAGAAATTTTGTGGATCAAAAGTCTAAGAGCCCTGAGTTTGATTGGTATCAACGAACATATGCAAACACTGTTCTTCGTAAGTTTCTTGAGCGACAAGGGTTATCCGACATATGGGAATCAAGGAGATGGACCACGGGCCGGGGCTTGGGAAGACAGACCTCATGGGACCAAGTCTCAAGGAGGTGGGTTACGCTTGACCAGGACACGCTGAGTCGGATCAATCGATTGTTAAATGGTAAATTACACGATGAGGAATTGCCGAACTTGAGTAAAAAAATTGGCGATATTATAGGCCAAATAGATGTTAAAAGTCCACAGCGTAACGCTTTAATTGCACTTTTAAATTACATTAATGCCCAAGGAAGCATCGCATTGGGATATACGGAAGATATTTTAACTCCTAAAACTCCAAGCGGTGATGCCATACCTGGAATTGGATGGCTACTATGGTCAGTTCCATCCGTCGGATCATCAACATGGGGAATAAATTTTAGGGAACGCGTTCAATATGTGTCTTCCCAGGGAGGAGACATAACGTTTATACTTCCCGAAGGCAAGTATGGTCACACATTTACCGCACTGGGAGTATGCACATCGTACCGCATTTGGAAGGAAATTTTGAGACAAATCAATGCCACGAATCCCAGTCCTGATTATAAGTTTATGCTGTCCAGGGTTATAGAAGATGACATTTTATCAAAGATAGATGATTGCGAGGATTTGAAAAATCTTTATGCCTATCACATATTTCGTCAGGCCTATGGGGCGATCAATAAGCTGAGCAGTCCAATTGCCAATACGCCCATTGACAAACCAACCATTGGTGTACACATCAATAGGGCTATCAAGGCATTGGCTACCGGAAATAGGTGCGATTTCGATCAACGTGGAGCGACGAGCTATTTCGAACTTGTATACTTGCTATGGGCGGGAATTAAATTTAAAATGGTCGGGTCTAAGGAAAAGATTCAAAGTCTTGTGGATTTTTCGACGGGCCAACAAGATCCCGATCGACAAGAATTTCATAACAGAATTAAAAAATTAACGACACCGTCCACTTGATGACTTGCCAATGGTTATATTTTTTTTGTTTTAGGGAGTAAGGTACAATGAGTAATCCAGTAAGAATTGGTTATAGGTATGAATCTGTGCAATTGGTAGATAATGCCAAAGAAGGGTTATCCAAGGGGAAAATAGAGCTGATATGTGAAATTGATATTTCCAATAGGGGCACGTACACTTATACTTACTATGACTTTGTGGATCGTAGACCCAATATGCTAATCGGCCAAACCGATGAAGAGTATTTTTGGAAATTCAATGGAGCAATGCAGGAGCAATTATTTGATCCGTTGTTTGCAAAAAATTTGCAAAACAAATTGGTCGATGAATATTCCTCCCAAGTCGAAAGAGTGACTTTCTGTAGGTTTTATGAGGATGATTTAAAAGAGCAAAAGGCAGTGTTTGTGTATGATGACTACAATCACTGGCAAGAAGTCCCACAGATCATACGACTCACGCGGCTTGTGTTTGACGGATGCCTCGAAGAAATAAGGGAATTAGCACTACGAGGGAAGTAAGCCTTGCCGTTGGAAAACTGAAAAATTTAGGGAATAGGGTTAAATTTCAGAATCGCTCTCTGTGCATTAGGGGATAACTCTTGATGCCATAGAATCAACGGAGAAGAGCCATGCCTAGTGCTCCACCAACAACAGCAGCAGCAGTTTGCAGCCAACCTGAACTTTGTGCTTGAAGTTGAAGGTGCTCAAGAGATGTCTGGACTGTTTCCAATGATTGTCTTTGACTTTCAATCGTTTCCTGCTGTTCCTTCAAGGTCTGTTCTTGCATCTGGCATTGTTTTTGTAGTGTATCATTGGACAAGGATAACGAATTAACCTTTTCCTGTAATTCTCTGCATGTACGCCTAGCACGCTGTAAATTTCTTGCTAGTGAACCTTTTTCCTTGGCTAACGCGTCCAGGGATTGTTTTTCTCTCGCAATTTCAGCTTCCAAGGTTTGTATTTGCGCTGTGTTGGTTTTTCCCACCCGCTTTAATGCCGCTTCATGTTCTGCATCGAGGCGAGCAATTTCTTGTTGCCTTTTCTTAATTTGTGCATTTGCGTTCCTTAAATCATGCTTTGTTTTTTGCTGTTGCGACGTTAGCGTACGCAGTTGGACTTCTGCCTGTTTCCTGTTGGCTGCTATTGCTTGTTGAGCTTCTAAAATCCTTGTGGTAAGTCCAGTACTTAGCTCATTCATCAGTTGATGTGCTTCTTGGGCGGCCTGGTGCATTACCTGAGCCTTTTGTGCAAATTCACCATTTTCGATGAGCTCTTTACATTTTTCACGATCCGTCACCTCTGCACTTATATTAATTACCGCTGTTAATTTGGCTTGAGCTTCTGCTATTCGTCCTTGAGCCCAACCCAATGCATCGGTCAATTTCTGTTCTCCATTTGCAATGCTGTGCACATTTTGTAAAATTTGGTTGACAGTCTTCGTCTGCACCTCTAGACTTAGCTGTAAATTCTGTATCAGCTCTTGGTGAGATGTAAAAACAGAAGCAAGGCAGCTTTGGCATTGGGCGATATAAGCTTCGTGTTCTCGGAGTTGTGCCTGTTGTTGGGCAATTAATCGTTTTTGTTCCACCGATTGCCGTTCTTGCAACTCTTTAAGCTGCAATTCCAGGCCGAGGTTTGCCTGGGCTGCTGAAAGTTCGCTTTTAGCCGTTTCCAAATTTTGCTGTGCCCCTTCTATTGTCGCTTTTTGTTCGTCTATCGTTGTCACTTGTGCCATGTTAAGCCTAAGCAATTCAGCATTTTGTTCCTCCAATTGCTCAGTGTCGAATCTCATTTCTGCCCCAGCTCGTTTAGCCGCTTCCAAATTCTCTTTCATTATTTCTAGCCTGGCCCGTGATACGGACAGATGTACACAAAAAACTACGCCACCAACGGCACATATTCCAATCGTAGGGAAAAGATGAAGCACCACAAAACAGGACACAGCCGCGATGCAGGCGGGCCTTACAGCTCCTCTTAAATTGTGAACAAATTTTGGGAAAAATCGGATATCTACGCCGAAAAATCTAAGAGCTGTCGTCACTTTAC
>JAIRXJ010000052.1 GCA_031268375.1 Puniceicoccales bacterium
AGAGTACGGGGGAGGTTGTAAATTCTACCATAACAGCAGCGAATCAGCAAGAGGCTGTCAAGCTGCTAAAACTGCAGAACTTACAATTAATTTCCATCACAGCAGAAATGGCCAATCGAAGCATTGCCCGCCAGCTATTTAAAAAGAAGCTGACATCAGCGACTGTGACTAGTAAGGTCCTGTTGTTCTTTTTTGAAAAATTATACAAAATGCTTACGGCGAAGATAACACTGTCCGACGCGATATCTATCATTAACAAGAGAACTGTAAATCCAGCAGAAAAATTTTTAACCGATAAACTGTCCCAGGATATTTCAGGTGGACAATCCTTTTCCGATGCTATAAAAAGCTTAAACATAAAGATGGATAGCAGCGTATACAGCATCATTTTGGTGGGAGAATCGAGTGGAAATCTAGCAACCGTCCTAGAAGATGTGGTTGATTTACTGAAGTCCAAAAATGAACTCAGAAAAAAGATGATTTCATCCCTTATATATCCTTCATTTATGGTAACTTTTACCGTTGTTGTAATGTTGCTGTTTGTGTTCGTTCTGATGCCCAAAATGGAAGATTTTATAAAAGATCTCGGCGGTACTCTCCCTCCCATGGCACAGTTTTTAAAATCCCTAGCCCAATGGTTTTCCTATTTGCTGCTACCGGCAATAGGGTGCATCATTGCGACTCTTATAATCATACCAAAAATAAGACAAACCAAGGCAGGACGGTATAAAACTGATCAATTAATATTAAAAATGGTACCATTTTCCATAACAATACCATTGTTCATGAAAACAAACCTGTCAAAACTAATGGCAACACTTTTATCAAATGGAGTCAATACGTCCGAAGCCTTAAATTTAGCGCAAACCTCTATTAGTAATGAAATTCTTTTGGAACAATTTATACGTGCCAAAACAGACATATTGGATGGTTGCAACGTTTGCACGTCATTCGAAAAATACAATATCATAGACGGTGAACAATGCGACCTCATAGCGATTGGAGAAAAGATAGGAGACCTCTCATCATCATTTAAGGATATTCATAAAATGTATGATGAAAAGTTACAGTCTACCCTGAAGAAATTAACGGTGTCAGTTTCGGCTGGAGCTATGATGTTTGCCTTTGCCCTCGTTGGATTGCTTGCCCTAGGAATGGTACAGTCCATAATGGGAGCCACAAGCGCTGTTACGTAGGGTTAAATCGGGGTATATGTTATGTAATGTACCCCATTGTTTAAGTTAACATATCCGTTTCCATATGGAAAAATTTCATCGACGTTGAAACCACAAGCCTATTTGATAGATAATTACACCCTGCGGATTGAACATGGTATCGATCTGGACAAAGCCATTGATGTTGTTCCGCGCCTAGAAAGAATTCTACAAAACGAACAAAACATTGTAGGTTTTCAAGAGACAACATTCGACGATGCAAACTTTGCCAATAGGCATTGCTATTTTTCGCAGGGAAGTGATATTATCTTTGTTTTTCCTGAAAGACATGCTAGCTATTTACCGGTACACCATAAAATTTTCCTAGCCTGTGAAATATCGAAGTGGGGAAATGCAAATAAGGGAAGCCAATGGCAACTCCACGGGATGGATGTATACGGGAAAAGATTGTTGGGGATAAGAATCAATAGGTTTTTGCTGAACAACCCATTCCCTTTTCAATTCATTTCCTCTGCGGGGGATTGGTATGGTCCCGATGGCAATACGCCCAACGTACAAACATCTGAAATAGGTTCCCTAAATTTTATCTTTGATCCCCGCATAACGGGCAATAATATTCTGCAATATCACCTAGCTTCAAACGTTGCATTGGGTGATTCCCTGCTTATTCAACTCTCCAATGACTGTGTCCTAGATGTGGATTTTTCCTCTTGGATATCGTCGCTGTATGATGACATCCCGCTTGGTGCGATTGTAGGCAAAAATACCACAAGTTTTAGAATTTTTGCTCCACGGGCTGCCAGTGTGAGGGTTGCAATTTTCAACAAGGAAGCCGCCCAGCCGGAATATTATTCTTTGCAACAATCGAATATCGGCATTTGGCATGGCGAAATCCGCAAATGCTTAGATGGCTACTACTATTTCTACCAGATTTTATCAAGGGAAAACGACAACTGGGGAAATTCTCCAATGATTCTTGATCCCTATGCAAAAGCAGCCCTATCGAGCAAAGGGCCTGGCATCATTATATCCCATGGGCCTACCGAAACATCGGAAGATGGTTTTGTAATTCCTGATCCAAAGGATCTGGTAATTTTAGAGGCCCATTTGCGAGATTTGCTCGCACGAACACCCATGGATTTATCTGCCGAAGAAAGGTTGAATTTCTCTGGGCTAACAAAATATTTAGCCGATGAAAATTGTTATTTGCGCGAACTGGGGATAAATTGCGTGGAATTGCAACCCATACAGGAATTTGATTACGCGGCAAAGGAGGAATATCATTGGGGATATATGCCCGCCAATTGGTTTTGCCCATCGAGTGCCTATGCTACTGATGCCGCCAATGCTACACAAATTCGAGATTTAAAAGGAATGGTACGCAATTTCCATGAGGCTGGCATCGCCGTTATTTTGGACGTGGTATATAACCACTTTGGGGATTCGAACCATCTACAAAATATCGATGGAGAATATTACTTCAGGCATAGCAAAAATGGGGAATTTTTAAATTTTAGCGGTTGCGGTAACGATTTTCGAACGGAAAACCCGATGGCGCGTAGGTTGATAATAGATAGCCTAGAGCACCTGATCAGAACCTACAACGTCGATGGGTTTAGGTTTGATTTGGCCGAGCTATTGGGCATAGAATTTTTAAATATTTTACAAAAAAGATTGAAATGCATAAAAAAATCAATTATTCTAATAGCAGAACCATGGAGTTTTCGCGGAAACATCGGAGTTTCTATGCAGCATCTTCCGTATTCCGTTTGGAATGATGAGTATAGGGATTTCGTGAAAAATTATGTGTGCGGAAACGGGAACTCGGATGGTTTAAGATATTTTTTATGTGGCGGCCTAGATTTTCGATCAACATTTCCCAGTCAAAGTGTAAATTATGTGGCTTCACACGATGATTGGGGCTGGATGGATAACATAACAGAAAACCCGCACCATGACGGTAGTGCGCCGACAGACAATGATCTGCGGCGCACACGATTGGCTTTCGCCATACTTATGATGTCAATTGGAATCCCCATGGTAACGGCGGGACAAGATTTTTTGTTTTCCAAACATGGTGTGAGCAATACCTATAATCGGGGAGATCTGAATGCCCTCGACTATAAATTATTGGACATCCATCGCTCCACCCACGACTATTTTAAAAATCTAATAAAACTTAGATTGTCTAAGCGCGGTGCGATTTTGCGCCTTTCCCAGGTTCCCCATAAGACATATTTTCGTTTTTTGCCATCAACCACAAATTCCGCATGTGCACTTGTGTATAATGCGGATAATACGTTTGAAAATGGCCAACTGATTTTCGCCGTAAACCCACACCCCAGCGAAACTACCATAGATCTTAGGGAAATGAATTTACAACAGTGTACAATCTTGGCCGATGAGGAACAATTTTTCCACTATGACCGGATGATTTTCGATAAAATTGTGGACAATAGGCTGATTTTACCTCCTCTCTCCTGCAGAATATATTGGGCAAAATAATTATTTGAGAAGCATCGTTTTTTCATTTTACTTTTATTTTGTTTTGTATGGAAATGCGGACGATTGATGACATTCTAAAAGACATAAAAAAAGCAGATAGACGTGCTAATTTTCTGCAAAAATTTTATAAAAATATCTGCCAATTTTTCATCCAAAGGAAAAAAAATGCGGAGAAAGTTGGGATGTTTGAAAAGATAAACCACATTCCGTGGACCAAGCGTATCAGGCTCATCAAAGCTAGAAAAATAATAGATAATCTCTATGCGCAACATCTACAAAATTTGCAAAAAGCCGCACAACATCGGAAAATACACGTTGCATTTTTAGTCAATGAAGCGTCGAAATGGCACGGTGATACCCTCTACAATTTATTTGAAAATAGTAATCATTTTGAACCATTGATATTGGTAACAAAAAGAATAACATGCTACGACACCACCGAAGAATTTAATGCAACCTTTTCATTTTTTAAAAACGCCGATGTGCGTGTGGAATGTGCCTATGATAGTACGAGCAATAAATTCTTGGATTTAAAAATTTTCAACCCCGACGTCGTTTTCTACGAACAGCCGTGGGATGTCAATCCTACCCAAAGCGTAACTGAGGTTGCAAATTTTGCCCTAGCATGCTACACGCCCTATTGTTTCCACATGCTGCGGAGCGAATATGACTATTTGGAATTATTCCATCGGTTTTTGTGGAAATATTTCGTGGAATCACCGCGGCATTTAGAGTCCTATAAAGACAGGTTCAAAGCTGCCAATTGCGCAAGCTCCGGCAGCTTGCATTTGGATAAATATTTTTCGAAAAAAGTACCCAATATGGGCTTTTGGAAAGATGTATCTTTTAAAAAAAGAATAATCTATGCACCGCATTTTACGTTCACAACGCAACATCAGGTTGCAACATTTCCGCAAAATGGGCAGTTTATTTTAAATTTGGCCAGCATGTATCCACAAACCACGTGGGTGGTAAAACCACATCCAAAATTTGATTACAGTGTGGTTATGAATGGCATTATGACACAACAGGAGCTCGATGAATACTACGCCGCATGGGAAAAATATGGAACGATCGTCGAGGAAGGAGATTATTTCGATTTGTTCAAGACTTCGGATTGCCTAATAACCGACTGCATTTCTTTTTTGGCGGACTATTTTCCGAACGGGAAACCCGTATTCCATCTGAGGAGAAGTGACCAATCAAGAGAGTTTAACGACTTCGGCAAAGACATCGTTGGCACATACTATCAAATTTACAGCAATGCCGAGCTGGAAAAATTATTTTCACGGGTAATGATAGATGGCGATGATTTTATGGCTCCCCAGCGGCTAGAACAGATGGCAAAATTGAAATTGATATCCGGTGAAACTGCCAGTAAACGCGTATTTGACCATTTACAGAAAGAGTTAAAAATTCCATGAAAACCTATGCAATATTGCTAGCATCTGGCATAGGTGAACGTATTGGAAGTGATTTGCCCAAACAATTTTTGAAGATTTCCGGCAGGACAATTTTGGAACATTCCATAGGGGTTTTCGAGCGCAATGGCTTCATCGATGAAATAATTATAGTCGTGCATGGGCAGTTCGTCGATCTTTGCAAAAAAATCTTGGATCAAAACGGTTTTAAAAAAATCAGTAAAATTTTGATTGGCGGAGAGACACGGCAAATGAGTTCATCCATTGGTGTTAATTCCATTGCCGATGAAGAATCGAAAGTTTTGATCCACGATGCCGTTCGTCCCCTGATTTCTGACCGAATAATCAATGAGTGCATCGCTGCCCTTGACAAATATGATGCCGTAGATGTCGCCATTCCAACGGCTGATACAATCATAGGGGTTAGCGATGCCATGATGGTCAAAGACGTCCCTCCCCGCCAGTTGCTTATGAGAGGACAAACTCCCCAAGCATTCAAATTGGGCATAATAAAACGTGCCCATTTCCTAGCCGCCTCGTCCACTGTGAAATTTACCGACGATTGTGGATTAGTGAAAACGTTCAATCTCGCCGAAATCCATGTCGTTCAAGGTGAAGAAGGGAATATCAAAATTACCCACCCCATTGATCTTTTCATTGCCGACAAGCTATTCCAAATAAAGCACTTGTCTTTGCCCGACACCGACCTGAGGCAGTTGGCAAATAAGGTATTGGTAATTTTTGGAAGTAGTAGTGGCATTGGCAAAGCAATTGCCGATTTGGCACAGCAATATGGGACAAAAACATACGGATTTTCCAGGGGAAATGGGGTTGATGTGCGGGACATGGCATCCATCCAACGAGCATTGCGGGAAGTTTACTCCAGGGAAAAATGTATAAATTTTGTCATAAACAGTGCGGGAATTTTAAAACTTGGAAATTTGAATGACAAACCCATGGCTGAGATTCGTGATGAGGTTGAGACCAATTACTTTGGGTGCATAAATGTTGCCCGTGCGTCCCATGACTATCTTAAACGATCCAAGGGGGCATTGCTATTTTTTACGTCCAGCTCCCATACCCGAGGCCGAGCTTCCTATGCCATTTATTCTTCGACGAAAGCTGCCATCGTTAATCTAGGCCAAGCACTATCGGAGGAGTGGATTCCGGATGGCATTCGCGTAAACATGATGAATCCGGCAAGGGCGGCTACGCCTATGCGCCTGTCAAATTTTGGAGAGGAACCTCCCACAACTCTGCTGTCTCCGCAAGTCGTAGCAGAAAAATCTCTCCACACATTACTCCAGGATTATACGGGCCAAGTTATAGATATATGTTTGCAGTTTCACGGAGATGGAAAGAAAAACAATCGTAGAAATTGACAGCATCGATTTCGGGATAGCCCCATTACTCTGATGCTGTGTGGAAAAGTAAATGGCGTGAAAACTTTAAAGATTTTTAAAAAAATTTTCTTTGACATTCTTGCCAAAAAAACAAAGGCCTGTTGTGTATGCAACAAACCGGGAAATATATGTACGCAGATACGGTACAAGAACAGAATTGGAGGATTCCCATCTATCGTTCCATAGAACGAACACTTCTCAGGTCTTTAACAGAAGACCCTAACCCGAATAGCAAGAAAACCTTCAAAACATTACAGGAGGGTATGCTATAAGCCGTCCCGATGACTTTCCTGTGCCGCCCTTTATGCCGGATGAACTTGCAGTTCTAACCATTGAGCTCCTGGCGGGGGAATATAAGATTGGTCTCTTTAGAAGATTTATTATTCGGGTAAAAACCCTTTTCTCCGGCAATTATGAGTATGAAATTGCCAAAGAAGCTTTTAGTAAAATTGAAAATGGGGATGTCCTCCCAAGGGTTGCCTATAATTATATTGCATTGCTAAAAAATGCATCCACCCTCAAAAAGAACATGGAAATTTTGGCAAAATTGTAAACAATTGAAAATAGGGATGTCCTCCCAAGGGTTGCCCCTATTTATATTGCATTGTCGAAAAATGTAGCCACCCGCAGAGAGAACATAGAAATTTTGTTAATACTTTTCCTGGGCTCCGGCATTAACCTAATTGCTGATGGACTCAATTCCATATTCAATTCTGAAAACAGGAATGAAGTGTGCTACACAACTGTTTGCGTCTCTTCGGATGAACGAACATACGCCATGATATGTTTTTCAGAGGCACTACGGCACGCACGGAAACATTTGATTCAAATTGAAGCTATATGGGGTCATGAAAGCATCCACAGGTTTGA
>JAIRXJ010000008.1 GCA_031268375.1 Puniceicoccales bacterium
ATAAATCTTCCGGTGATAAAACCATCACCGTTATCTTCGATAGGGGTAGGGCCGAACAAACGGTCGATAAAATTACCCTGTAAATATGTGCTTCCCTTTGGAGCTTTTATAAAGATGGATTGACGTGCCGAGAAAAGAATAGGGAAAGTTCGTGGGCTGTGAAACTAATAAAAAAAAGAAGCCCTGGGAGAATGTTTTTGTAAGTCCTAGCTAAGATTTTTCTTCACTCCAATGGATAATTTGCGGTATTTTTTATGGAGAAAATTATGTATGCCCCTGCTAGAATTAGCATTGTCAATGAGGTCCCCCCGACGTAATGGATTGTTATATTTCTAAGATAGCAAGAATCATTGTATATGCCATGGGCTAAAAGGCGGAAAATGTAAATCAGCCTGCAGGAAATATTATTTAATATGCGGCACAGTGCCCACACTTTCCATAGTCCAAAAAATAATGTTACTGCTCCGATGATAATAGCCATTGTCGCTAGTGGAACGATAATCATGTTGGCGGGGATCGTTAGCAGTGGTATGCCCCCAAAGTGGTCGATGGATATGGATAGGCTCACAAAACACGCAGCAAGTGATATGGAAAAAGATGTTATTAGTAGCTTTTTTAGGCGAAATAATATGCGATCAATCGGCGGGTAACTTTCAAATTTCAATCCGTGTAGATTCAAAAAAATGTGCGATAGGAAATTTTTTAGTGGCACACCTATGAGAACTATTCCAGCCACAACCGCATAGGATAGCAAAAAACTGATGTTAAAAACCACAAATGGGTCATATAATACGTGGAACAATGCACTATTTGTCAGTGCCGATAGCACGATTGGTCTTCTCCCCAGTAGGGATGATGTGTAATAAAATGCTACCATGCTCAACGCACGTATGGAGGAAGGAGAACATCCTATGGCGTTGACGTAAAAGGTTAATAAAATTAAAATGGGGATTGCCCTAAACCTTTTAGAAACGCACATGACTTTTAGGAAAAAATCAATGGTCGCTGCAAGAATACCCATGTGAATCCCGCTGACCGCAAATAGATGTGAAATTCCTAAACCGCGAAACAGCGCTTGGGATGGTTTATCTATTCCTTGCCTATGACCGGTTAGCATTCCGGACATTATTCCGTGTTCAATTTCCCTATCCTCGACACCAATGGTAATGGTATGTAGGAATCCATCGAAGATTTTTCTAAAAAGTACCTGCCAGGGAGAAGCTTTGCTCTCCAACGATAGCAAACAACCATCGGAAATCATCCAACGCACACGCATATTCTTTAGATGCTTAAAAAACCACCAGCTACTGTTTTCCCTCACATATTTCAATTTTCCATAAATTTTAAACTTTTGACCTCGAAATGGAATGGAGACTCCATTTGTACATTCTACGGCAAAGAATATTCGTTCTCCCTTCAGCTGGTGAGCGTTCGGGCCATCGCCGATTATCCCATATCCGTAAAAAATACCTTGCCGTTTGTTTTTAATTACCATGCTATCTGCCCTTAGGGTTAAAAAAACACTTCTTTGCCAATATTTGGGAGGAAATGTCCCCGATTCACAGCGGCACTTGGCATACATCATACCACACCACATGCTTAACGCCAACGGCACCATAACATTTCGAAGGGGGTTAAAATAATAGTTGATATTTCCACGAAAAACATCTATCGCAGACCACAGTAACAGAAGAAATATTATGAAAATGACTGAGATACCCATCCCAAGGGCAAATTTAGAGGTTCTAATGCCGGCAATGAAAAATAGCAGGGGAAGAAATAGCACAGATTCCCGATATTCGTACTTTCCTGCGACTATTTTTGAAAACGTTTGTTTGAAAAATTTTGCAATTCTAGCCAAATCATTGGCAGGTAATGGGTTTTTTTTGGTAAATTTCCACAAAAAAATAAATTTTTTCTGGATTGCTCTGATTTTTTTTTTAAAAATTTCCGCTGGTTGGCGCGTTGTTTATGTGATCAACATGTGATAAAACCTTAATTCTTTATTGATTATGGACCTAGATGAAATAAATATTCAAGAAGGTGGTATAAGTAGAATTGATTCTAAAACCACCAGAGGATGGCTTGTTAGAGCTTATAAGAATGGTAGTCGCTATTCAAAACTTTTCAGTGATAGAAAACAGGGCGGAAAAGAAGAGGCTCTGGCAAAAGCAAAAACTTTTCGCAATGAGCTTCGCGCCCGCATAAGTGCAATGCCTACTGTACCGAGAACTCAGAAGATTGTTTTACGCGACAAACGAAATCAGACGGGTGTTCTTGGCGTTTCTAGACTAGAAAAAAATGGAAAAGGAGATAAACAATTAGGATTTTACTCCGTAACATGGCGTCCTGCAAGGGGCAAACAAAAGTGTACGTCATTCTCTATTTCCAAGTATGGGGCAGGGGTGGCTTTTAAAAAAGCTGTTGCTCTGCGCTATGAAAAACTATGCGAGGCATATGGTACAGAAATTGCCACCAAGATTGTCGGAAAAGACAACATAGAAAAATATGTCAAAGATGTGGGGCTAGAACAAGCTCCCTATGGAACATAACATGTTTTCTTGCCCAATTATCCAGGCTAAAACTTTTGGAGTAAATGTGTAAAATGTCTGTGCGAATTATCCCCAACTCTTCTCGCACGCATATTGTTGATTTGTGTGACGGCATCCTGAAGATTAGAATTATGGAGCCCGCCGAAGGAAATCGTGCCAATGAAGCCCTGGTAAAGTTCCTATCCAAAAAATTAAAAATTAAAACAATCTGCATTGTAAGCGGCATGCGAGCTCGAAATAAGGTTCTTGATTTTGGGAATGACTTTACAATCGAACAAGTATTAGATAGATTGTTTCGGAAATGAGTTTTCCGTTCGTAAATAAAAACAAAACCCAGAAAAAGATATTGGAGTCGTCTCATGCTTTGATTGGTAACGCAAAGCAAGTTGTTAAATATCGCAAGCACCTTTTGGATGATAGCGTTTTAGCGAGCATTAATTTGCAGGTCTCCATGCTGGAAAGTTCCATTAGGGCAAAGGATTTTGCAAATCTTGAGGGTCAATCAAATGACCTTAGCAGATTGTTAAAGCAACATGGTGGCGATATCGCTCCAGGAAAATCGCTGGGAGAACAGGGAGAGTCTTTTTTCGTTGCTTTTCTTGTGGCCATTGCCATTCGAACATTTTTCATACAGTCTTTTCAAATACCAACCAATTCTATGGCCCCAACATACTATGGAATGACTTGCAAATTGGTAAGCTCGGAAGAAGCGGCAGCAAGCATTTGGTCGAAAGTATGGCATAAAATAAGATTTTGGAGTCGCGAAGTGAATGTTGTTGCTACAAACAATGGAACTGTGTCGATTCCCATTACCAAAGTAAAATTAATGGATGACAATGAAGTGATTTATATGGTCCCCTACGAAGAGGTATTTATAAGGAAATATCTGGGATTAACGAGAACCAAAGCGAGGAAGTATACGATTTTCGTCGATGGCAGGAGGTATCAAATTATAAGCCCGATCGATCTTTCATTGAGTAAAATACTTTTGGAAAGGTTTTGCAAAGGTTATTCATCATGGAAAGAAGTAATTGCCGATGGCAAATTTAATCAAAATTTTGGCCAAGACAAAAGAATTAACATTCTGGACACGAAGTATCCCATAGCTGCAGGCGACAGTATTATTAGGTTTGAAATTCTTCCCGGAGATATGCTTTTTGTTGATAAGATTTCCTGTCGTTTTCGCCTCCCAAAGGTGGGGGAAAGCGTTGTATTTACGACCAATGCAATAGAGCATTTCTCCAAAACTCCAAAATTTTTCATTAAACGGCTAGTCGGCAGGCCGACGAATACTTTAAATATTAAAAGCAATCAACTGTTCATGGATGGAAAATTGATGACAACCAACGGAATCTTGGAAAAACTAAATTTAAAGGCAAAAGGTTACGAAAATGGTTACTATCCCGCCGGAATGCTTGTGGAAGGATTTAGCGTTACCGTACCCGAGAAAAATCTTTTTGTCCTTGGAGATAATTCGCAAGATAGCTACGATAGTAGGTTTTGGGGATTTGTTCCTGAAAAAAGCATATGTGGTCGGCCATATGTAATTTTTTATCCATTTACCAATCGCTGGGGCAAGTGTAAATAGCGGAGCTTTTCGCCAGAAGAATTTTGACCATCGAGGGCATCCGAAACATTGATTTCCTGCCGAAGGTTTAGGATTCCCCCCGCTTAAAAGAGTGTAAATTCTTCTTATCTGGAAAGAGCGAGTTTGTATGATGAAAACGCAGCTCTCTTTTAGTCGAATTTTAGATTCGGGACGGTCGCAAAAAACTCCCTCAAAAGTTCGGCACGTTTGATATCCCGTTCACCGCCATTCAATACTCTATTTTCGAGCACTTGCATGTGGGAATTTTGAATTTTCATCATCATTTGGTGTAAGTCCCCACGCAGCGTATTGGGCAAATATCCAAGATCAACGGCTAACATCATCAGCGATATGCAATTTATTGCGTCGATGGATGTCAAACAATAGCAACCTCGCAAAATGCCAAGTGCTCTGCCAATATTATCGTATAGCCAAATAATTCTTTCCTTCTTTACAATCTCACGAGCATTGAGCTCATATTCAATGATGGATCTTATTATCTGTGTCAGCCGCGAAAGAATATCAACTTCGGCGAAACCAAGAGTCTGCTGGTTAGATATTTGGAAGAAATTTCCCTGAGCCTCAGAACCTTCCCCGAACAAACCCCGCACAACGAAGCCCAATTTCTGTACTGCCAGGATCAAATTGCCTATCTGTTTGGTGATGACGAGGGCAGGCAAATGTAGCATGACAGAAGCTCGCATGCCAGTGCCGACATTCGTTGGACAAGCGGTGAGAAAACCATAGCGATTATCGAAGGCTAGGTTCAGGTTCTCAGACACATGATCATCGATGGCATTGATTTTATCGAACATCGTTTTAAAATTTAAATCGGGACGAAAAACTTGCATGCGCAGGTGGTCTTCCTCGTTTATCATGATGGAAGTCAAATGATCATCCGTAAAAAATAGTTTAGATTCATTGTTTTCCATGATAAATTCTTGGCTGCACAGGTGCCTTTCAACCAGTGCTAATTTTTCATAGTCCAAAAGATCGCCCATGTTGAGGATCGTATTATTCGTAAAAATTGAACAGCTGGATAGAATCTTTTCACACCTTTCTGCGACGGCATGTAAATCCCCTTTACAGGCATATTTCACAAATTTAAAATCAGCAAGATTGCGAGCCAACCTTATCCTGGAACTGACAACCACCGGTGTCGTTTCCTTTGCTAATTTCGAATCTTGAAAAAGCTTCTTTGCAAAATCGTTCATGATACTCCCTCGGATCCCTTTAAATTCTTTATTTCATCGCGTAATCTGGCTGCTTCCTCATACTGTTCAGCCTTTACCGCGGCATCTAACATTTCTTGTAACTCATTCAACCTTTCTTTCGTGGAAAGTCTCCTGGGGGACTTTTTGGCGGAAGTGTCGGTGAAGCTACCGGTAGCATTCATTGTTGCCGCCATGGCCCCCTCCCTTGAATATTTTCCCTTATGGATCGTACCCTTTTGAGAGGATTCAATTATTCCATCTATCAACAATTTCAAATCTTTGTAGCAGTGAGGACACCCCAAGCGGCCAGTTTCTTTAAATGACATCGGCGTACACCCACATTTTGAACATATCAGCCCATTGGCGGATAAATTTTGTTTCATCCCAGAAAACAATGCTTCTCCTAGGCCAGATAACATTGCAAATGGCAACCCTTCCTTGTCGAAAAGACCATGCTTCGACGCACACTCGTTGCACATTCGAATGACTGTCGTCTTATTATTAATAACCTGTGTCATGTGAACGGTTGCAGGTTTTCCACAAAATTGACATTTTTCCATCGTGGCTCCTCCATCAAATCTTTCTACAAATATACTTTTCTGCCAGGATAGCAGCCATCGCCCCTGTACCGGCAGATGTTATTGCCTGCCTGTATGTTTTATCGGCACAGTCCCCGGCAACAAATATTCCCTCAACGTTTGTTTCGACGAATGAATTTTCCTTCCGGTGAAAATAGCCATCATCGTCAAGGTGTAAATATTTGGCAAATTGTTGGGTATTGGGAGTGTGGCCAACGGCTATGAATACGCCAGAGCAAGCTATCTCTGTTTTTGATTTGTTTTTGACATTTTCCACCCTGATGCCATTTACCCTTTCGGGTCCAATAATCTCATCGACAACACTATTCCACACGGGAATAATTTTTCCATTACCCAGGGTACGTTCCCTCATCACTTTGGACGCCCTCAACGTATCGCGGCGATGGATTAGGTACACTTTTGTACAAAAATTTGTCAAAAACAATGCCTCTTCGCAGGCCGTATCTCCACCTCCAACCACCGCCACATCTTTCCCTCTGTAGAAAGCACCGTCACAGGTTGCACAAACACTTACTCCTTTGCCTCCGAAAAACTCTTTTTCTCCTTTTACCCCTAACAGTTTGGGTGATGCTCCAGTAGCGACTATTACAGCTTGAGACAGGTACGTGTTGCGTTCACAAACAATTTTTTTCATATCCTCTCCGAAGTACACGTCTTTCACTTCATCATCCACAAAGCGTGTACCAAAATGTTCAGCTTGTAATCTCATGTTAGCCATCAGCTCAAATCCATTTATTCCATTTGGGAATCCAGGAAAATTTTCAACTTCATTTGTCATCGTCAACTGGCCACCGGGTTGTGGCCCCCCAATGACAAGGGGTGATAATGTTGCTCGAGATGTGTATATGGCGGCTGTTAGACCAGCACATCCGCTCCCCACTATCACAACTTTTTCAACTTCATTCATTTTTGGAAAAATTCTACGACAAAAACGTTTTTTTTAAAGCAAAATAAAAGCAAAAATGCCCGTCACGCGTACCATAAATTTTATTGCCTTTTTGGCTTTCCCATGCCTTATAGCCAACTTTGACTATGGACAGAATAAACATGCCAAAAAAGCCTTGCTTTTTCGCCCGTGATATGTTTATTGCAGTCAATTCATATGAAGGCAGTTATTAGGACACAGGGCAAACAATTTTCCGTACAAGAGGGCGATATTTTGTTTGTGGATAGGTACGTTGATTCTTCTGCTGGAGATGAGGTGGTAATAAAGGATATCCTGTTGCTGAGCGAAGGTAATGATACCAAAATAGGCACTCCACTGGTTGCAGGAGTCAGTGTTAGGGCGAAAATTTTAGAAAATAAGCGTGCCAAAAAGGTGATGATTTTCAAAAAAAAGCGCCGCAAAGGGTATCAGCGTAAACGTGGACATCGCCAAGAAATATCGGTAATTAAAATAGAATCAATCCAAAGTTAAGCGAGGTTTATCATGGCACACAAGAAGGGACAAGGAACATCTAGAAATGGACGGGATAGTGCGGGCAAAAGGCTCGGAGTGAAGAAATACGACGAGGAAGTCGTTCGTGCAGGGACCATATTGATGCGGCAGCGGGGAACGAAGATTCACCCCGGAAATAACGTTGGCTGTGGCCGTGATCATACCCTATTCGCTCTCGTCGATGGAATTGTCAAATGGGATGGCAAGCACCGCAAGGTCGCCGTAAAAAAGGCTGAGGCTTTGTAAATAAAGCCGTTCCGTTGGCGATGGACCAACTTAGCCCAAATGTTCTGATGGAATTTTTTGTGGGTTTTAAAAAACTTGCAGGTGAAGTGTAAACCTTTCGCAGGGTTTCCATGCCATGAAGTTTAGGGGGCAAGCTATGAAAATTTGCCGATAATGGAAGTGGTGCTAAAGCCTTGGATAAATGGAAGAAAATGGATTTCCGCTCCGATGGTTTGTAAAGCTTCTCGCTCGGAAAGGTCTAGCGTGCCAATGGTATAGTCCCCAGATTTTGCATAGATATCGGGACGAAAGCGTAATATTTCATCGTTCAACCTACTCCCATTAAAAATAAAAATACCATCAATGACGGACAGGGCGGATAGTGCATAGGCCCGCATTCTTTCAGTGAAAATAGGGCGTTTGTCTCCCTTTAATGCTTTTACGCTCATGTCAGAATTTAGGGCAACCCAGAGAGAATCCCCAAGTTTTTTTGCATTTTCAAGGGAAAATATGTGTCCCACGTGCAATACGTCGAAACATCCGTTGGTCAGTACCACTTTCTGATTTTCTCCTCGCAGCTTTTTACAAATGGTACAGGCATTCGAAAAGTTAAACAATTTGGATGGTATCAGATCCATTTTGGTTAGGTTTTTTTTGTTTTCTTTGTGGTTTTTTTAACCCCATTTGCCGCCGGGGTCATTGTTTTTGGCCTGGATTCTTTTCCCATCAAATTCGACAGAGCCTTAGCCGGATCTGCCATAAAATTTTTTGTAACCCTTATGGATTTAATATTCGTCGATGGCAATTCGAATTTGGAATCTCGCAATAATTTTTCTAAAATTGTAAGTAGGCCGCGAGCCCCCGTCTTTTCATCGGCTGCCAGTTTGGCAATTTCGGTCAATGCACCATCGTCGGCATTAAATTTTATTTTGTAACCGGCAAAATCTTCCACATACTGCTTTAAAATTGAACCTTCCGACGAAACTAATATATTTTTTAGATCTTCGGCATTCAATGCTTCACAGGCAACCCGCACCGGCAAACGTCCAATGAATTCCGGCTCAAACCCATATTTGATGAAGTCTGTCGTAGAAACTTTCTTCAAATATTCATATGCTTCGTCCTTGTCGTTGGGAGAAAGTTTGAAATTAAACCCTATGCTTTTGTTTCCTACCCGCGTTTTAACAATGTCGACAAGCCTATCAAATGCACCGCTGGCAATGAATAAAATGTGTTTTGTGTTGATACTTTGTTTCTGTTCCATGCCTCCACTTGCAAAGCTCATGGCAACCCGCAACTGCGATATCATATCCGATTGAGCATATGCATTGACTTCGCTCTCCTCCATCAGTTTTAAAAGATTTATTTGTACGCCACGGCCGGAAATATCACGCCCCTCAAAACTGGACGACATGGCAATCTTATCAATTTCATCGATGAAGACGATCCCATACTGTGCCAATTTTACGTTCCCATTGGCAGCCTTTATCAGATCACGGATCATGTCGTCCACATCGTTGCCAACATATCCTGTTTCGGAAAACTTTGTTGCATCAACTTTTACAAATGGTACCCCGATAAGCTTGGCAATGTTTTTTATCAGGTACGTTTTCCCCACGCCTGTCGGGCCAAGGAGAAGGACATTTTGTTTGTTATATTCGATCTGGGAAGATTCTTCATCCAATAGGCACCTGCGCACATGATTGTAATGGTCGCAAATTGCAACCGATAAAACCTTTTTAGCCTCCGACTGTTTTATTACAAAACGGTCTAGGAAATCCCGAATTTCTCGGGGTTTCATATTAAAACCTTTGATTTTTTTAATAAATTCGGCGAATTCTTTTTCCTTTGCGTTATCCCCTTCCGCTTCCTTTTCTTCCACATTTCCAGCGGGGAAAACAAACCCCAGTTTCGACCCCGCGGAACCGAATACATCGCCGAGGTGTTTTTTTAATTCCTCGAATGAACTGAACGAAGATTTCCACTTATCTTCACTATCCGAGGGTTTTCTGTCAAAATCGAAAAACATTTCCATTATACCTCGGTCGGTTTAGGTTGTTCAATTTTACCCACCGGAAGCAAAATACTTCCCGAATCATTCTTTGAATTTTTATCATTTTGGCGTTTCCTAGGAGTTCCCGCATCATCATCATCATTCCTTTGTTTGATCCGCTTTCCTGGTGTGGTTATATTCATGGTGAAATCACCATTTTTTACAAGGTCGTAGACATAAACACCATCGACGGTCTCATACTTCAACAATGCCTCAGCAAGCTTGTCCAAAATTGTCCGTTTTTCTTGCAAAATTTCGAAGGCCCGCCGATAACCAGCCTCAACAAATGATATAACCGCAGAATCAATCTTTTGGGCCGTTAGTTCGCTATAATTTTGCGAACGAGAAATTTCGCGGCCCAGAAATATGTGGTCCTGATTTTCCCCGTAAGCGATCGGACCGAGCGGGCTCATCCCCCAATCGCAGACCATCTTTCTTGCAAGTTTCGTTGCTGATTTTATGTCAGCCGAGGCACCGCTGGTTATTTCAGAAAACATAATTTCTTCGGCCACGCGACCACCCATCGAACAGCAAATTTGAGCCTCCAAATTCTTTTTCGATTGGTTCAAAATGTCCTTTTGGGGAATAAACATCGTACTTCCCAAACTCTGCCCGCGGGGAATAATTGTCACCTTGTGCACAGGAAGATTTCCATCGTCGACAATTGCTTGAACTATGGCATGGCCAGCTTCATGGTAGGCCGTAATCTTTTTATCGGAGTCATCCATCAACTTTTTACGTTCCCGACCGAATGCGATCTTATCGCGGGCTTCATCCACATCATTTTTGGATACAACTTTTTTGTTTTCACGAGCAGCTAGCAGAGCTGATTCATTCAGTAAATTTTCCAAATCCGCTCCCGAGAAACCCGATGTGTTACGTGCTATATCCTTCAGGCTAACACTTTTATCCAGCTTAATCTTTTTTGCATGGACCTTTAAAATTTCCTCTCGACCGTTTAGGTCCGGCAGGTCGATTACTATCTGTCGATCAAATCTCCCGGGCCTCAAAAGTGCCGAATCCAAAACATCTGGCCGGTTTGTCGCCGCCATAATGATTACTCCTTCACGGCTATCAAATCCATCCATTTCGACGAGGAGAGAATTGAGTGTTTGCTCCCTCTCATCGTTCCCTCCACCGAGGCCAGCCCCTCGCTGGCGACCAACGGCATCTATTTCGTCGATGAACAATATGCAGGGAGCATTCTTTCTTCCCTGTTCGAACAAATCCCGGACGCGGGATGCCCCCACTCCTACAAACATTTCAACGAAATCCGACCCGCTCATACTAAAAAATGGAACCTTCGCTTCCCCCGCAACTGCCTTTGCCAATAGGGTTTTCCCCGTCCCTGGAGCTCCGAACATTAAACATCCCTTGGGAATACGCCCACCGATGTCCAAAAATTTCTTCGGATTTTTCAAAAAGTCTACGATTTCTGCCACTTCTTCCTTCGCCTCATCGCATCCAGCAACGTCACTGAATGTAATTTTTTTCTTACCCTGAGTTTGTAACTTAGCTCGACTTTTTCCAAACATCATCGTATTTTTACCAGTCCCATGCAGTTGCCTTCCAAGAATAAAAAATATTAGTAATAGGAAAATGACATAGGGGACCGTATTAACCAAAATGTCACTCCATAGAGCCGAACTTGGTTTTTCAACCCATACCTTCGATGATTTTATTAGGCGGTTATAACGGGTAGAGGTTAAACGGCCTTCCGCAATAAAAGTTTCCGTATCCGTATTTGTATTGTTTTGGACAATTGTATCGGCTCGGGCAATGGCATCATTAAGTTTTTTCAAAAGGTTGACACTGATAATAGCCTGTTTGTCTGCCTGGGTATTTGATATAATTTTCTCTCCAGATGCAACTTTCCCTCCATCACTTTTAGCTTCCCCATACAACTTATACCATTCGAATCCCTTCGAGGGAACACCCTGTATGACCCCGGACACGATGTCATTCCTTTCCGCCGCTGCCAGGACTGATTCAATGCTCCACCTATTACCCTGGACGGTGGTCATAGCCACAGGATTGTACATACTCCATAGGGCAAAAATTGCTAAAATTACAATTACCCAAATCCCAACAACTTTTAGTTGAAATACAAATTTTGAATTATTTTTTTTCGGCATATGAGGCAAATCCCAAACACAACTACAATACCAATTAACATGCATCATGCATATGTCAATAGAAGAGCCTCACTATCCTTTGTTTTTATTTTAAAATAATCTGAAACCGGCAGGTGTGGGACCCAACAAACTTTACCATTAACAAACACCACAGGCAATAGCTGTCTGTCTTCCTTTGGGATAATTTTTGCAGTCAAAATATCTCCCAGTTTTCTTTCCGAATTATGCCCAAGAGGTAAATATTTAAACAATGGTTTGTATTTTTTTATCGAAATTTTTGATATTTTTTCGACAGCCACGTAGCATTGTTTCCCTCTGTCCATATTTTTTAAATTTTCCCAGAATTTTTCGGAAATTTTTACATTTTGAATATCCAAAATTTTTCCGCTTGGCAAGCGATTTTGCCCTATTTGCAAATCTTCGACCACCCAGCCGTCATCTTCTTTACCTTCTTCTCTCGTAGTTACGCAAAAACTGTCGCCGTCAAATTTGATGAAATTCCGTCTTCCAACGCTGAAAACCGTTGCTTTACCCATGTGCATTTTATCCAAAAATGTTTGAATGTAGGACCGCCGAATATCAAGGGCATTGGCTGCCAAAAATTCTACGAAAATCTTTTTCAATAGGGCAGTTGGCAACTTTTTCAAATCGGAAATTATAAGGTTTTCTTTCCGGTTTCTGCCATTGAGGTACTTTTGGGCAAAAAAAGCTATCGCGTTGTCAGCTTCCTCCAGGTTTTGTTTTACGCTTGCTAGACTTTTTACGACATCGAAATGGCCAGCTATTTCTTGAATCTTTGGCAAAATGATATTACGAATTTTATTCCTGAAAAAGTCATTTTCGAAGTTCGTCCTATCGGTACGCCATTCGATTTTTGAGCTTTTCAGGCAAATTTCCATTTCCTGCTTTGTAAAATCCAGCAATGGCCGTAATTTCAAATACTTTTCTTGGAAAATTGTTATGGCTCGGGGCGAAGAAAGCCCTGCCGTATCACTCCCACGAACCATTCGCATCAGTAAAGTTTCGGCGACATCATTTTTTTGATGCCCGAGGACTAGCACTTTGGAATTAAATTTTTCCAGTGCACGTTCAAAAAATTCATTCCGTAAACGACGCAAACGATCTTCGCTAACATTTGCCGGTTTGTCCATTAATTTTTCCGAATAAAATGCCACGCCCCAATCCTTTGCCCTCACTTTTACAAATTGTTCATCGCCATCGGAATCCTGACCGCGCAAATTATGGTTGAAATGCAAAATGACCAAACGGCTTTTTAAATTAGGAAATTTTTCCAAAATATATTTTACTAGAAATACGGAATCACTGCCCCCCGAACATGCGACACAAACAATTTCAGCACTGTCTTTTTTACCCAAGAGTTCCAAAATCTCATTGGCAGCTTCAAGGCCCTTGCAATCAGCAATTTGAGCCTTTGCATATGCGATGGGATCATGGGTTTGCATTTTTGAAATTACTTCGAATTGCCAAAATTGAGCCTGACATTAGACATTCGATTTCTGAATAAATCAATGGTTTCGTTTTCGTCCATGTCTTTGCTCCCAAATGTCATTGAAAATCGTAGGGATGGCTCAACGTCATCCCACGGAACAACGACTATTCCAAGGTCTGTTATCATCCATTCGGCAAATTTTTCCGCCGAAGGAAAATCAATTTTCTGGCCGTTATATTCTGCGGAATTTGGAATTTGAGTGTACAGGAAAAATCCGGCGCGTACGCTATCAACGTTGAAACCGCTATCTTTTAGAATTGGAGCTATTTGATTCATTCGCCGTTCGTATTTTTGTGCATTTCCGACCGGAATGGCCATATTGTTCTGCAGTGCCTGGGCTGCTGCCTTTTGTATCGCTAAAAATTGACCGGAATCCGTTAGATCTTTGATATAGGCATAGGCAGCCATCAATTCGGCATTCCCGCAAACCCAGCCAAGTCGCCAACCCGTCATATTAAATCCCTTCGACATGGAATGTAGTTCCAATGATACTTCCTTCGCCCCATCCATATTAAAAATGGAAAGTCTGTCTTCTCCATGAAATGTTAGGGAGGCGTACGCCGCATCGTTTATTATTAAAAAAGAATACTTATGAGCTAGATGGACCAATTTTTTAAAAAATTCCTTCGTGGCACATGCCCCCGTTGGGTTATTGGGATAATTTACAACGATCGCTTTCGTTTTTTGCAAAATATGCCTGGGAATGTCATCCAATGGGGGTAAATAATTATCCTTTGCGCGGAGCGGAAGATATATGACATCTGCCAAAAGGTAGCGGGCGTGGGTGCCGAAAATGGGATATCCCGGCGTTGTCATCAGGACGACGTCCCCTGGGTTTATGAAACATAGCGGTAAAATGGACAGGGCAGCCTTTGAACCTATGGAATGAATAATCTCCGTTTGCGGATCCAATGAAACATTGAACTGGGATTTCATGTAACTGGCCACTGCCTCTTTGAAGTCCCGGCATCCATTGTCAGCATAGCCACGATTTTCATATTTTCCAGCCTCACAGGCTAGGGCTTCAATCAACGGGTTGGCGGCCATGTCATCGGGCTCACCCACACCCATGTCTATCAAAATTCGACCGGGAAATTTTGCAAGAGCTTCCCGTTTTGCCCGTTTAATTTTTTCAAATTTGTAGATTTGATTGCCTTCTCCGAAATTTTTACCGCCTATCCTTTCGGAAAAAATTTTTTTCGCAAATTGTCCGCCAACATCCATATATTTGTTCCAAAAACTATGAACCATTCCGAAAAATCAAAGTTTATTTTGGCCAAGCTAAATGAACTATTCCCGAGTCCACAAATTCAACTCCATTTTTCCGATCCATTTACCTACCTAATTGCCGTTATGCTATCTGCCCAATGTACGGATGCCGTCGTAAACATTGTAACGGGCAGGCTGTTTAACATCGCAAAAACTCCCCAAGAAATAATAGATTTGGGGGAGGGACGGTTAAAATCAATCGTTAGGCCATGTGGACTCTTCAACGCAAAGTCGAAACATATCATTGGTACCGCTGAAGCGATTCTGGAAAGACATAACGGTCATGTTCCGCATACGTTTGTGGAGCTCGAAGCACTGCCCGGTGTTGGCCATAAGACCGCTTCGGTTATCATGGGCCAATGCTTCGATGAACCTGCATTTCCCGTCGATACTCACATCGCACGGCTAACAAATCGTTGGGGCCTTGAAAAATCCCACGATGTGAAAAAAATTGAAGATTCGCTAAAAAAACTTTTCCCCGTAAACACATGGAAAACGTTGCACATACAATTGATCCTCTATGGACGGCAATTTTGCCCAGCCAAAAAACACCTGATTGAAAATTGCCCAATTTGCCTGGAATTTTCGAAAAATGTCTGAAGCATGTGGAACGTTTGTTTGCAATGGCAAGGATGAATATTATTTATTCTACAAATATGGTAGTTGGTAACATATCCCTCGGGACGGACATCGTCGAAGTAGAAAGAATTGATAGATTAATTCAAAAGTATGGAAATACTTTCCTTTTTAAAATTTTCAATGATCTTGAAATTGCGTACTGCCAACAGACTGCTAGGCCGGCAAATAGTTTCGCTGCCAGATTTGCCACGAAGGAAGCCTTTTCAAAGGCACTCGGCACGGGAATTGGAAAAAATGTTGGATGGAAGGATATTTCCGTCGGGAAAAAATCTTCCGGAGAACCATATATTATTCTATCGGAAAAGGGTAAAGGTAAAATAAAAGCTCTGGGAATTTCCTCCATGAAAGTTTCAATTTCACACACTAAAACGCTTGCCCAAGCTGTGGTTATGCTTATTAAATGACTCCATGTTTGCGTCGATAACTGATAAAATTTCAAATGTTTTAAAGAACCTACGCGGTCTCGGGAAAATTTCAGAAAAAAATATTGCGGATGCCTTGGAAGAAATTCGAACTTCCCTGCTGAGTGCGGATGTTAATCGGGAGGCTGCCGACGAATTTATAGGCAAAATTCACAGGTCTGCCATCGGCCAAAAGGTTTTGGACAAAATTTTGCCGGAGCAACAGATTGTTAAAATAGTTTATGACGAGCTTGTCGAACTTCTTGGGGGCAGCCAAGAGGTGGAAAAATATACGGTCAAGCCGTTAAAGATTCTCCTAGCGGGTTTGCATGGTTCCGGAAAGACGACGACCGCTGGCAAATTAGCACTTTTACTAAAGGATGATGGGTATAATCCTCTATTGGTCGCCTGTGATATCTACCGGCCTGCCGCAATCGACCAATTAAAAGTGGTGGCTGACAATATTTCCGTAGCATACTATGCCGAACCGGATTCAAAAAATGTATGTAAAATTGCAAAACATGGCTTGAAACATGCCGAAAATAATAGTTTTGATGCGATAATTTTTGATACCGCAGGCAGATTACACGTGGACAAGCAGCTAATTGAAGAAATTAAAGATATCAAAAAAATTGTCTCCCCCGACGAAGTATTTTTAGTTGCCGATGGAGCTCTGGGGCAAGAATCCGTCAACATCGCTAAAATGTTCAACGATGCCATATCCCTATCGGGTATAATTTTGACGAAACTCGATGGCGATGCACGTGGTGGAGCAGCACTATCAATGAAATATGTCACAGGGGTACCGATAAAATTCGCCGGAACGGGCGAAAAATCAGCAGACTTTTCCGCATTTCACCCAAAACGAATGGCCAATCGTATTTTGGGGATGGGAGATGTGGTATCCCTCGTGGAAAAAGCACAGCAACATGTCGACAAGCAGGAGCAGGAGAAATTGTCGAAAAAGATAAAAAAAGCAGAATTCGACTTGAATGATTTTCTGGCAAGCATTCAACAGATCAAAAAAATGGGACCGATGTCTACGCTAGTGGGAATGCTTCCTGGAATACCCAAGATGCCAACGTCGGATTCCGATAGCAAAAAAATGAAAGTGACGGAAGCAATAATTCAGTCCATGACGATCCAAGAACGTGTAAAACCATCAATTATTAATTCCTGGCGTCGCATGAGAATAGCCAAAGGTGCAGGCGTAGAGCTTAGGGATGTCAATGCACTGCTAAAACAATTCTATCACATGCAAAAAATGATGAAGTCGTTCAAGGGAGAAAAGGGCATCAAAAAGATGCAAGCATTTGCATCTCAGTTTAACATGCAAGTTGGACAGTGAAAACCATAATACCTTGACTTGGTAAACGTTTTTAAGAGGATACACACATCATGTCGGATGTGCATAATTTGGCGATGATTGGCGAAAATGTTTCCCTTGGTAACGATGTCCATGTGGGGCCCTATACCATCATCGAAGACAATGTCAAAATCGGCAGGGGAACAATTATCGCGAGTAATGCCATTGTGAGAAGTGGTACGGCCATAGGGGATAGATGTTTGATTGATAGTTTCGCCGTCATTGGAGGATTGCCTCAGGATGATTCTTTTGATGTAACCGTCCCTAGCAGGGTAATCGTTGGCAACGATACCACCATTCGGGAACATGTAACTATTCATCGTGCAACAACTGAAACAGGGATTACAAAAGTGGGGAACTCCTGTCTGTTACAGTCTGGATCACACGTTGCCCATGACTGTGAAGTCGGAGATCATAGCGTACTGGTGAACGGTTCCATGTTGGGGGGTAAAGTCAAACTGGGCCAAAAATGTTTCATCGGAGGTGGGGCTGCTATCCATCCAGATGTTATCGTGGGAGATTACGTTATTTTGGCTGGAACTTGTGCAACAGCTCTTAACCTTCCTCCCTATGTCATAGCAGTAAGTCCTTCCACCATTGTGGGATTAAATTTGGTTCGCCTGCGGCGGGAGAAAGTGGACAATGAAAACATCGTTGCTCTCAAGGAATGTTTTCGTGAATTTTACAAAAGAAATGGAAATTATATGGAACGGGCAAAGATTATGATAGAAAGTGGGTTTGAGGCGACACAAGAAACGTCAAATTTCTTAAACTTCTTCCTAAGGGAATCTAAAAGAGGAATTGCGCCCAAACGTCACAAAATAGTATCCTATGGCACTGCATAAACAGAACGAATTTGAGTTCGATGATTTGTTTGAAGAAAAAACTTCCCAAACTATACCACGCTATGTGCCATTGGCCACTAAAATGCGGCCAAGGACTTTACCTGAAATAGTGGGTCAAGAACACATACTCGGTCCGAAATGTTTGCTTCCGAAGCTTATAAAATCTGGAACTTTTTCCAGCATAATTCTTTGTGGAACGCCCGGTTGTGGAAAAACTACACTTGCCGAAGTCATCGCAAATGAAACGAAATCAAAATTTGTCAAAGTTAATGCGGTGTTATCAAATGTGGCCGAATTGCGAGAAATTCTTGTGATGGCCCGGCGATATTCGGAACAGAATATTTTACTTTTCATCGATGAAATTCATCGTTTTAACAAATCCCAGCAGGATCTGTTGTTGCCGGATGTGGAAAATGCAAATATTCGGCTGATTGGAGCCACCACCCACAATCCCGGATTCTATGTAATTTCCCCCCTTCTAAGCAGAAGCCATCTGTTCAAGTTAAACCCCGTAAACGTTGCAGCGATTTCAAAAGTTTTACAACAAGCACTATCCGATGAAGAACGGGGGATTGGGTCGATGAAGTGCCACGGCAAGGATGATGTCATAACCAGCATAGCGGTGCTTGCAAATGGTGACATGAGGTGGGCTCTGAATGCACTGGAAACCATCGTGGCCAGCTTGCCGATTGGATCGGAGGTAACAGTCGATGATATTGAAAATTTTTCCGTCGAGCGAGCACTGAGGTACGATGCCGACGAGGATGAACACTACGATACCATTTCTGCCTACATAAAAAGTATGCGTGGGTGTGATCCCGATGCTGCAATATTTTGGCTTACCAAAATGTTAGATAGTGGGGAGGATCCAAGGTTTATTGCACGTCGGATGGTGATTTTTGCATCTGAAGACGTGGGGCTTGCGGATTCCAGGGCATTGCCATTGGCGGTTGCATGTTTCGAGGCCTGTGAAAAAATTGGAATGCCGGAATGTGCACTCAATCTTGCCCACGTTACCGTATTTCTTGCTACCGCACCGAAGAGTAACTCAACATATTTAGCTCTGTCAAAATGCCGATCTCATGTGGCCCAGAATGGGTTACAAAATGTTCCACTATGGTTGCGTGATGGCCATGGCAAAGCCAATAAACGGGCAGGCAACCAGAAAGATTATAGATATAGCCACGACTATGAATACAATGTTTCTGGGCAACATTACATGGAACGGCTGGAAAAGTTTTGGTATCCCAAAGATTCGGGAGGCGAAAAACAAATCGCCGAACGGGCAAAATTTTGTGAAGATTTGAGAAATCAAATTATTTTAGAAGAAAAAGAAGGAAAGTAGCCACGGTGAGCTCCAGGACATTTACAGTATATCCCTAAGGGACAAAATCATTTTCATCGGAACGCAAATCGATGATTTTGCCTTACGCAAAGTACTGCTATCCTTTTGTCTAAGCAGTTTGTTCACCAACTTGAGCACTAGCGTTATATTTCAAGCATCTTGCATGATTGTCTTGGGCAAAAATTGCTGGGCCATTTTGGAGGGCAGCTACAAATCGTTCTTTGGAAAAAGTAGCAGTTTGAGATGTCATACAATCGCCTTCCTTGGTGTACAAGTAAGCAACGAATTGATTTCCTTGCTTAGTTATTATCGCGATATCTCTTTGCAGATGTTTTGCAATATGTTTCATTTGCCCTGGTTCAATGTGTTTCGCTCCCAATCCTCCCGCTTCGATTTCCCTAGCTGCGGCAACATCTTGGCTATTTTCCGCTATCATTCCCATGGAAATTACCTGTCTCAGTTCCGGGATAGTTACATCTCGAGCGAGAAGGACTTTGTCATCGGAAATTTTGCCCTGGTCGTCAGTGATTGCCATTTGCTGGGAAATATTAGCTGAAGTTCCAGAGGAGGCTTCGGCTGGTGATGATTCAGATGATAGCCCTGCTAGTACCGACCACAACATGCAGCTACCGTCCCTTGGAGTATCCATAACTTCCATCCGACTTATAATGTCTTGACCTATTTCGAGTGTCGTTTGTGCTGTTGGACTCACGACAACATCAAAATCATCATCATCACCTCCTTGAGATGCCGGCGCTGGTGCTTGACTTTCTGAAGTCGCAATCGATATGTGAGACAATGCCTCTTTCGCTGAGGTGGTCGTCGTTGCATTTTGTTCGAACAATTTTTCGGAATTAAACCATGAACATACATGCATGGCAAACGACATGAATGCATTCCTCAACCAAGCTGCAATTCCCGTCGTTGATTTTAAAAATTCGTGATTTTCAGCCCTAGCATGGGCCAACTTGGACATTACATCTGTTTTA
>JAIRXJ010000025.1 GCA_031268375.1 Puniceicoccales bacterium
GATGCATCCGTCGATGCATCTCGTGCTTGGCGTGGATTTTGGCGTCACATTTCGCAAGTTCCCCTATGTGGCATGAGCGTCTCTCTACCTTCACAAAGAAACAACTGTCCCACTTTGAACTGCGTAATTTTTGAAAATTTTACAAAATTAGACCAATAGTTCGGGGGTTTGCTATGCATCGTTTGCAATTAAAAAGGCCCACAGGTAATGAGAATACCAATTTTCGCGAATCCTGTGATCACCGAAAACGCTGCGCAGGGAACTTACGCCGCTCCGTACCATTGCAAACCATGTCACGAATTCTCGATGACGATCCGACAACATCCTACGACGGTTCCACCAAATCAATGCTGTCGATTGGCTGCTGGACGCACAATCGTGAGTGACACATCGCTTCGCCACCGCGGGCCATACATTACGCCTTGGCAACCTTGTTCAACCTGATGAACTCCGGGTCCATGAGCAAGCTCTTGACATTTTTGTCCTTTTTGATCTCAATTTTCTTTTCCTTTATCCTTTCTATTTCTTTTATGGCGTCGGAATTATATAGTTTGCCCATATTCCTCAAGTCTAGTTTTTTCTTTTTAAATCCGGTCTCATCCCCACGTACAAAAACTTGGCGCAACACTTCAAATATCTCTGGATTATCTTTGTTTGTAAGACGAGACAAATGATATTTGAAAAACACATCAAAGGCACAGGATGGTAGCGAAACATTACACTTGCCATCCAATAGTTCCTCTCGCCTATAATCCGTTCCGCCATAGATTTCCAGGTCAAAATTTTTCAGTTTCACCACGAGTGTCCGATATGGCGTATCGGTACGATGGATCAATTCGATTGGTATTTTTATTTTTTCTTCTTAGGCTAATTTCAAATTTGCTTTTCTGCTCATTTTCCGTTCTTTGCTTTGTTGATGTTACCAGTTTATTGAATACGAAATTTGATTTAATTGCGAAAATTTGCTTCTGCAAATCTTCCAACGTCGTCCTTCTGCTATCTTTGTCTTGGTCGTTTGAGCCAACAATTTTCAAAACATTGCCAATAACTTCCTTTTTTTCGCAGAAGTCTATGTATATTTTCTTTCGCTGTTCCAAATCCTTATCGACTTTGGCGTGAGAACTTCCAGGGTTTATAATTTTTTTTGCCAAATTTTTGTTTTGATGAGATTAACACACCGAAAGACTTATTTAATAAATCGTTTTCACTTTTCGGCTGTGAACTTTCGTGCCAATAATATTGATCCATATCAGTGTCGCATTACAAAGCTAAATATTTCTTAGCGGCGACCGCGAATGGATTCCATGAGCCTTTGTTAATTTGCCCAAATTGCATCCCAACGAGAAACATGATACCAGCTGGTATTTTTTCAGGGGGTGTATTTTGGTCTAACTTTTCATCGGCTGATCCTACGGCTTTTGCAAAAGCATTCCTAAGAATTTCTTCACATTTTATTTTTTGATCATTCGAGACATTTGTTGTTTCAAGTACTTCAATAATATCGCTGTACACACCTGCAGCACATGACGTCACTTCGTCAATCGTTTTTTTTCGCACAATCTTTCCAGAACTCTTCTTCGCGTTACTGGCAAGATATTGCCTAAATCTGTCACGAATGCCAGGTGTCATTAGGCCATCAGGCATTTTGTACTGTTCCGTTTCACCATTTGATACTTCGCTATATTCCAGTACACTTGTCTTATTATGAAACTTTTTCCTGGTTTTTGTCGGTGTTCTAAACTCGCCGCTCAATTTATCTTTCCCAATTACTTCCATTCGAATGGCCGTCCTGTCTTCCCAAAAATCCCACATGGAGGACGGTTGATACTGTCCTTCGGCGATTGAAATTTGCTTGTCTCCGTAGCCAAACATGGCGATGTTCAGCCGTTCGAGCATGATTTTTGCAACAAATTCCCGCTTGAAATGCATGTCGTCCAGCATGTGCCTGCCACAGTCGGCGATGTGCTCCAAATTTGCGCGCTCCGCATCAGCCTGCCATTTTTTATTGGCCATGCTTAAATATGGCAAAAATTTATCCTCAAAATCACCTAATTTTTTTCAAGGGCGTCGAAAACTCCGGTGTCATCCGGGATCAAATATTTGATGCCTATAAACTTGAAATACTGTAAAATCTGATCAAAGGATTTGATCGATGGGCATTGGCCATTGGGTGGTAATTTCGCATTATTCCGACGCAGCTATTGCAGCGACTGGCTAATGAACTCCACGTGCGCGATGTGCGGCTGTTTGAAATTTCTTATGCGGTAGGAAAGCACATTTCCGGTGTCGTCATGCTTGTATTGAAAAAACAGATTATTGCCTGCTTCATCGTCCAAATTGGCACACACCACGCTGCACGTATCCCAGAATGGAGTATCAACATACAGTATCCCTATCAAATCGAGGCGAACGGATTTCACCGGGCCACACTTCCCAGCCATTATCTCTTTTAGCAGAAGCTTTCTATCGATGGGACCAGGAACTGGCTTGTCATCGCATCCATCGTATTTTTTTAAAAATTCTTTCTGCTCACGCACCGCAGCCGCACTGACATCCCTCCAGTGGAGTGGCGTTGCACGAGGCTTTTGACTTACCTCCTTCACCCAGGTGACCATTCTCGGGAGTGCGAATTCATTGAAAGCAGCGTCATCTCTGGCCCACTTCCCAAAATCGATATAGGGTATGCAGTTGTCGGGATGTCCAACAACTTCCTCTTTTTCGAACTCACCGGCCGCGGAAAGCCTAAAAAATTCTTCATCAGTAAACCATTTTCGACCAAAAATATCTACCTCATACATAAGTTATCCCTACCTTAAACTAAAAAAATGTCAAGAATTTATCGTGGCAAATATATCCTTATTTCATTAAAATTCACCGGGACAGATCCCGCTTGCGTATTAGCGCATGGAAGCAAACGGCTAACAAGCTCAAATTTATCGCTATCCGTTTTCGCTATGGCCAAATACGTCACTTTTCCATTTTGATCCACCCAGGTTCGCTCGCCGATTATGCGAAATGTCTTGTTGGGCATTGTGCTCAGACTCAAATCACTAATTGCCCACACATCCAGCAAATTCTCTATGTGCCCCATGGGGTTGAGGTTGTTTATTTTTTTGTAAATCTCGGGATTTTCTGTTGGTTTCTTTTGTGAGAAGAATGTCGCGCGGCGCAGTCCCTTATCTCGGTGTTGCTGCGTTGCATTCTTGAGATTTTCTACGAATTGATTCGCCTGGTCGAGGGTCATTGAAGCTGGTACTTCTATGGGAGTGTCGCCACTGACAAATCCTTCGTTCCCATCAACACCATAGTACATCCGCCTGCTGAAAATAAACGCGAAAATTGGTATTCTCATTACCTGTGGGCCTTTTTAATTGCAAACGATGCATAGCAAACCCCCGAACTATTGGTCTAATTTTGTAAAATTTTCAAAAATTACGCAATTCAAAGTGGGACAGTTGTTTCTTTGTGAAGGTAGAGAGACGCTCATGCCACATAGGGGAACTTGCGAAATGTGACGCCAAAATCCACGCCAAGCACGAGATGCATCGACGGATGCATC
>JAIRXJ010000031.1 GCA_031268375.1 Puniceicoccales bacterium
TCCACTTTCCATGCCTTGAGGTTTTTAATATCTATGGGCATGGATGTTATGCCGCAGTATATTTCCGCGACGAGGGCATGTCTGTTGTCGGGCACCCTACATTTGAACGAGAGCACACCATCCCGCAGGGATGTTAGGACATAAATTTTAACAAATATTTCCCTGGGTAATAGGGTAATTGATCTATTAAACCCAACTACAAAATAGGTACCTGCCCGAATATTTTCGTTATCACGAGCTATGCACCGAAAATATGTATGTTCCTTTTTGTGGCCGAAATATTCCCCAATCGTTTTAAACGAATCATCGCCGAATTGATAAATTGAAACCCGTTGAATCATCACATTGCGTTTCTTGGCATCTTGACTAATAGGACCGCAATGGATATCCGTTGCAATTAAAAGTAAACACATGGATAGGACGAAGGTTCTAACGATTGACATGCTGAATATATCACTTTGAATCAACGGCATTTCAAGATTATTATGTATGTTACCGGTCAAACGCAGGGGAAAATTTTTACAAGTTTAGCACCGATGCGAGGTCTGACCACACGCCATTTTATGGACATAGTGTGCGACTGTGGGGATCCCGATGAATATATTTCGGAATTTTTACGGGTACACCCAACGGCAACTGTCACGAACGACGTAATAGATTTGATAAAAAACAGAAAAAGTATGGCAGATTTGAGCATACAATTGCTGGGAAAAGAACCGGAGCATTTTCTAAGAATAGCAAAAATATTACAAAACTATAAAATTAAATCCATCAACTTAAATTGTGGATGCCCCATGCCCAAAATTGGGAGAAAGGGCGTGGGGGGAACTCTACTAACAGAATTAAATACCATCGATGATATCATTTCAATAATATCTGCTAATATCAACATTCCAATTTCCGTAAAAACTCGCATTGGATACAAGAGCCCCCAGGAATTTGACATTATTTTAAGCCATCTAGCACAGCATAGGCTGTCTGCGGTATATGTGCATGCGCGAACCGTAAAGGGAATGTATGGTGAACCCGTTGACTTCGAATACATAAATATTGCCAAGGCTGCCCTAAATTGCCCCGTAATCGCTAACGGTGACATAAAAACAGCCCAGGAAGCCGTAAATGTCGTCAAAAAAACCAATGCCGATGGCATAATGATTGGACGAGCAGCCATAGCTAACCCATGGATATTTCGCCAGATTAACGAATTAACCAGCAAAACTAAAATTTTTGTCCCAACCGGCGAAGACTATCTTAATCTCATAGAAAAGTTACAAAACTTTCCCACCAAGTTTGCTCTTACGGATTTTCAAAAAACCTCATCCCTAAAAAAATATGCCATTCCAATTGCCGATTTCGTGGATCCTTTGGGAGGTTTTCCCCACTGTATTCGTCGGGCGACGACGCCACAAGATCTAACGGATATGTGCAAAAATTTTTTTATAAAAAAATATGGAAATCGCCACATGATGTGAAGTTCTTGCCGAAAATTAAGCTCCTAAACGGTAAGCCCTGCTTTTCCGTTGAAAAAGTAAAATTTTAAAAAAATTCAGCAGTTCCCGGGCTCCAACTATGCCGCTAACGTTTCCAGCTGTCAAAAGCAACCTTCCCGGTCAGCCGTCGCCATCTGCATTTTTGTTCAAAGGCTTTTTCATTTATCAATTCCATTTCTTGTTCTTTAACCCTGCTTTTTCCCTTCTCTTTGTCAATCTCTCCTTTATGCGTCCTGAGCCTAGGGAAATCTTTGATGGCTTATACCGACAACATGCCGTTTTTTTATCCTAGTCCAGATTTTAGGGAGCCAAAGTAGGCAGTGGAGTATTTTCTAAAATTTTTACCGCAATGGTGTCTGCAATGAGACGGCCCGCATCCGTCAATCGAACCATATGATTTGCCATCTGCAGAAAGCCTTCTGCTGCCAGCTGGGAAAACAAGTCATTCAGCCGTGAAAAATCAATGGTGGGATACCTATTTTGTAGGTTTAAAATGCTAATCCCCCTATTCATTCGCAGGCCAAAAATTATAGAATCCTCTCCAAGCACTTGTTCGCTAATAACTTCATTGGATATGTGTGCCAAATGCCCCCGTTCGAGAGATTGTAGCCACTGGGCAATGGATGGTGGGTTAGCGAACCTTCGGTTTTTATATTGGGAACAGGCGGACGGACCAATCCCGATCCAATCTTGCATTTCCCACGTATTTGAGTTGTGGACACTTTCGAAAGAGGGCAAACAAAAATTGGAAATCTCATAGTGTTCATAGCCGTTCTTTCTGAGAAAATCCCAGGTTTGCAAATAAAAGTCTGCTTCATCATCATTTGATTTTTGATCAAGAAGTTTTGCGAGTAATTTATCTCCAAGAGGAGTATCGTTTTCAAATGTCAGGTTATAGGTTGAGATATGCCGTGGTTTTAGGTCGACTACCCGTTGTAAATCTTGCATCCATTCGTCGAGCGTTTGTCCCGGAATTCCAAAGATCAAGTCAATTCCGCCATTGCCAATTTCACAGGATGAAATTATTTCCCAGGCTTCCAAAATCTGTCGATGGGTCTGCCTCCTTCCGAGAATTTGTATGGTTTTGGGGCTAAAGCTTTGTACTCCCATGGTTATGCGATTACAGTGGTAATTTGCCAAAATGTCCAATTTGTCTTTTTTTACTGTAGCCGGAGAAAATTCTATCGAAAACTCGACGGGACGGACCTTATGGTTATTTTTTGTCAAGATTTTACACAACCATTCGAGGTTTTTTGGGGTCAATAGGCCAGGTGTCCCTCCCCCGATGTAAATTGTGTCAAAAGGTTGTGCAATTCCCAACAGAGAAAATTCCTTTTCTATGCCAAACAAATATTGCTCAATCAATTGACGGGTTGGTGGTTCTTGATAAAAGGCACAATAGGAACACCTGTAGGCACAAAATGGCACATGGCAATATAACCCCAATTTATTCGTCGTGATTGATGTTTTTTCTAGGCAATGCATCCCGATTGCTAGGATAAATATTGCTTCTACTTGACTTTGCCAAGTAGAATGTTTTAAAAAATTGAGCCATAGCGGTAACGTTACATAAAAACCTTGATTGCCTGATGGTGTAATGGTAGCACAACTGGTTTTGGTCCAGTTTGTCTAGGTTCGAGCCCTGGTCAGGCAGCCAATCGCAAAAGCCTTATAAATACAAACCTTGCGGGGATGGAGGAAATGTAAAGTAAGGCACCAGAAAAAGACCATTCCCTCAATATCCCCTCAAAAAGGCTAAGCAAAAATCCTATCTTCGAATTTTTTACCGAAAAAAGGTGTCGACTATGATGCCGCTAATTTTTTTAGATAAAAACCGAAAACAGACAAAGAGAAGGTAAGCATATGACGGAGAAAAGAACCATGGGAGAAGGAGAACCTAGTAAGCTAAAGCAATTACATCATATCCTGTGGGAGATGTGGGATATATGAGAAGAGATTGCCACAGGCAGCCACTTGATGTTAGAATGGGGAGTGTCGAAAAGCCGTGGTTGGAGAAAAGGTGTGCTGGTAGTAGGTATGGGTGAGAAGAAATGAAGATTGGAGCCCCTATCAGAAGGGGTCCTGTTGGGAAGAGAAGGAGTTAGGGAACAGGGAATTTCGAGGGGAACCTCCATTTTGGTCATCCGGAGGAGGAATGGGGTGATGGTCCCGAAGGTTATTTTCCGTGGGAATGTCCTGTGGTAGGGGTTGATTCATGGCTGGTGACAGTTCCTGGGAGGTAGGTTGATCCTGGGCTGGGGAATATTCCTGTGGGGTGGCCAGTTCTTGGTTTGAGGATTTCTGTACTGAGAAAGTCCTAAAGTCGTGGATGATGAACTCGACATGTTCGACCGGGGTGCCTGACTTTGAGAGGTACTTGGATACCTTAACATCGCAGAAACAGCAGATATAGTTCGCCCCGTTGGATATTGACGAGTGAATAGACTGAGCTGACTTGCCGAATGCTGTGATTGTGAAGAAGTCCATAACCGTCTTTTTTTGGGAAAAGTCATAGCGTGACACCCCGATGCGGAACTTGAGGAGAGGTGAGTTTCCAAGATTTTTAAAATCTGGGTTATAGATGAAGCCCATGAGTTGGGAAATGGCACCGGCCGGCATGGGAAAGAGATATGTAAAAACTTTTCAAACTTACAATAAAAAAGAAAAGAAAAAGGCTTGCAGTATGTAAAAAAGATAAAATAGTATGGGGCAGTGAAAGTCTTCAACTGGATGGCAACCAGTGTCTTTAGAGGACTTTGACACTAAGTTACCCATCTACCCAGTTGGAGCTTTCCCTAGAAGTGTGCGGGAAAACCGTATACAGAAAAGAAATTTTTAAGGGAGGGAAAAGAAATGTACCACGGACTGGATGGATTGGACATAACGGGCTACTCTGACAAGTTGCTCGCGGAGATACAGAGCAAACAATTATTGACATCACTGACGGTGAAGCATGATTGCAACAACAAGAG
>JAIRXJ010000041.1 GCA_031268375.1 Puniceicoccales bacterium
TATTATTTCCCTCCTATTGGTTGTTGTTGTTGTCATTTACTTTTGTTGTTAATTTCATCGCGTAAATCAGTCTCCTCTCTGCGCTTGCCTTTCGGAGGGTCCATCTTCTTTCTCGAAAATGGCATAGCTCAAGCATCAGGGCAGTTCCGGGGATTTCTCTCCGCTTTCCACATATTGTACTATTTCCATAGTCTTTTGCGAGAAAGTTTTTGTCTTTTTTTACATACCTCCCCCTTACCTTTCCCGGTAGGGACATACCAATTGGCATTTTTAAATATTCTTCGTTGACAAAATATACAGACATGACATATGTACATACATGAGTAGACATATGTCATATACGGAGGTCAGGAACCATCTGAGTGATGTTTTAGCACACGTTTGTTCTTCCCACGAGCCAATAGTCATTGAACGGCGCAGGGGAGGAAATTCCGTAGTGATTTCAGAGGATGACTGGAAGTCTATACAGGAAACAATCTACTTGATGAGTTCCAAAAAAGATTGGGATGCCATCACTGAACAGATCACCGTCGAAGAATGTTCCGACTCCCTACCATGGTAACCTGGAAAATCCTATATTCTAAACGAGCACAAAAAGATGCCGTCAAAATAAAAGCATGTGGGCTGGATTCTAAAGCCAGGGATTTGATAGCCCTCATTGTCCGCAATCCTTTTCAAACACCACCACCCTACGAAAAACTTCTGGGGGCAAAAAACACATATAGTCGGCGAATCAACATAAGGCATAGGCTGGTATACGAGGTGAGGTATGCGATTGTCAACTACGGGAACCACGTATCTTCACAAAGATTTCTCTCAGTTTAGTATCGTTAAAAGGTGGTTCGGTAGTATTAAAGGAATCAGAAATTATTGTCTTTAGGCTGTTCACATCTTCTTTTGAAGAAGAGAGATATTCTTTACAAAAATATAGCAAGAATTCTGTATTTCTTATAGCCTCTTCAGGGTTTCTGTTTCCATCGCAGAGACTGCGGACATAGGTAAATGCACCTTGTAAAAAACCTTGCTTGTCTCGTATATCCTTAAAGAATGCTCCACCAATTGTTGTAGCTGTTTCTTCACTCCTTCGAGAAGAATCTTTAACTTTCAATTCCATTTTTGCAAGTTCAACATCGGTGCATGTTCCATAAACGAAGGCAAGAATGGCAGCGAAAAATCTACTATACCAGGGAGCATTCCTCCTCTGTGGAATTTCGTCAATTATTACCTTAAACGCATTTATTTGGTCCTGATTTCCCACAGATACTTGTACTTGTACTGGAGCTGGCGGTAATGGCGCTGGAGCTGGTTTTGGTGCTGGAGCTGGCGGTACTGAAGCTGGAGCTGGCGTTGGAGCTGGTACTGGAGCTGGAACTGGTACCGGAACTGGTGGTGTAGGTGGTGGTGGCGGAAGTACTGGCGTTGGAGCTGGAGCTGGAGCTGGCGGTTTTGGAGCTGGTACCGGAGCTGGCGGTTTTGGAGCTGGAGCTGGCGGCGGTGTAGGTACGACTGCCGCTGGAGCTGATTTTTGTGGTAGAAGGTTTGGGTTAAAGTTGGATGGATGAAAGCATGTTGGAACATGGAATTCTCTATGAAGAGCCGCGAAGATATTTTGCTTTCTTTTAGCCCAGACAGACACCTCCTTCATTGCATAATCCTCTATTAGTCTTTTTAGTTCATTGTCCGGCTTCGCTGAAAGTTTGTTCGCAAACACAACAGCTTCTTTAATACTTGCCGGCAAGTTACCATCTTCAAGGGTTATTTCTTTAGCAAGGAGTTCATCTAATTGGCGTGTTAAAGCTCCTAATATTCCTGCCTTCCCACTAGAACCATATACAGTTTCAATTGCTTCTATAAGTTTATTAATTCCTTTTCCTATGGTTTGTTTTGCTTCTGCCACATTAGGAACTAGAGGAACTTTAGAAACAGACACGGGACCAGAGGCAATGACAGGTTTTGAAGTTATGACTGGAACTGGTACTGGAGCTGGCGGCGGTGGAGTTACGACTGGTGCTGAAGAGGAAACGCCAAGTTCTGCGAACAAATTTTCTGCCTCCGTCTGGAGTTCGCTTCCTACCCCGGCATTTTGAAAGATGCTGTGTACTTCTTTCGCCGTATTGTCAAACTTTTCAGCATTCCCATGGCTGGAACGGGCAAGCAACCAACGGAAGCAACAAATTTCATGGTTACTACGTTCCATCGGTTTTGCCGGGTCTCGCTGTTTAAGGTTTCTGTCAATCCACACACTCGATGCCGATCGGAGTGCTTCGACATCTCCATGCCAAAAATGAATCCAATTGAGGGCATCTTCCTTTTGGTCATTAAAGTTTCTAGCCTTCGTTGGGTCTCCTGCTATTAATGTTCCATGAATGTCGTAAAGGAAAATATTTTCACCTTTTAAGTTTTGCTTCAAATTTTTTACTTCCCTATTGGACACAACACAAAATTCATGTTTGCCATCGGGTGTGACGTGTAACACAACATAGGTCGGTTCTTTTCGGAATGGAGAGAGCGGGTGTACTTCTCCTTCCGCCACTTCCCTGAAATTTCTACTAACATGAAAATTATCCGGCAAGAGTTCGCCATAGTTTTGAATGGCAGTCCCACTGGCAAACCTTCTGTTCGTTTGTATGCTCTGCAAATCTTCCCTGGCTGAAACAGACTCAAAACTTTTAAAATGGGCAAAAGAGGGACTCCCTGGATCAATGCTAACATCTATGTCTCCTTCTTTTCGAACTCTTTTATGGGCGACATTTTTTCGATAATTCAAATCAACATCCTGTTCCTGGTCGACTTCCTGTTCCTGTTCCTGGTCAACTTCCTGCTCCTGTTCCTGGTCAACTTCCTGTTCCTGATCGACATCCTGATCCACGTCGGCATCGTAAGTATTTTCATTGGTTTCAAAGTTTTCTTCACGGAGGTCTGCTTGAGCATCTTGTAAGGCATTGGCAAGTTTTCCATTACTATCTATTGCTCCCGTTATGTGCTCCGTAATCGTTTCAACTAGTGGCAAGTCCGAGTGACTTTCCACTATACTTAAAAATTTTTTCCACTGTCTCTCATAGTAAACCCCAATTTCATCCGCACCATCCCGTATGGTCTTATTCGCCGCAAACATTTCAATGGGATCGGTTTGCATTTCTTTTTGGAAAAAAGAAACGAATGCATTATAAATTTGACAGGCATCTCCATGTGAGATCTGCTTGTCCTGCATAGCTTCAAGGATAATATCTTTATAGATTCCGTCTATCTTTGCCTTATGTGCTTTCATCAGTTGCTTTTTAAGCTTTTTTGCCTGATTTTCAGCTCCCCACTTCAGAGTCTCTTCAAAGGTAAAGGAATCTGTTTTTTTGCCGTCTCCCCCTTCTGCTTTTCTTTTAGCTGTCATATACGATTCGGGAATGGCAATATGCACATGCTGTCCTTCCAATAGCTGGCGCATGCGCATTGATCCCTGCGACAAATCACGCAGAGAAGTAGAAGAAGGGTCATATGTTTGAAGGGCAAATGCCGTCGGCCGGAACTTTACGTCGGTACCCACCGTCCGTGCTTCATCATAGTAGACGGCAATTTTGTCCGGGAGAAACCCTGCTTTTTGTATATCATCTTTGGTTGTCCCTGACAAAACGTGGATCGTTTCATCGGCGGACATTATGCAATATACACCCCCGGCACGATCTTCGTATGGTCTGAAAAACAGTACTCCTTGAACGTCGATTTTGTCATCCGTGCGATCCCTGTTTTTTCCCTTGATCCACGCCAGCATCTTCCGTGCAACGGTTTCCGCATTGCTTGTTTTAAAAATACCACCCGTATCGATGAGGGCTCGAAAATTTTGAAGATCTGACTGGCCGCTGATGGCATCAAGAACGCTCTCAACCTCTGCACTTTTAGCTACAAATGTTTTGGCTCTTCCCGCTTTAAAATCCTGTTTTTGCTTAATTAGAATTTGCCCTTCCGTACCCACATCTTCCTTCAAACCTTTATTTAAGTCCGTAGGCCAGGTTTTATGGTTCCAAACCGTTCCCGAACAGGCCATGCAATTTCCAATAAGTCCTGGGATTTGCATGGAACCACTGGTGGTCATCGCCGGGTGGAATCTGAGGAATTCATCGCTGACGTATTCAAAGAGTAATAGTCTAGCATTGGGATTATTTGCAAGGTGCTTTTGAGCTTTACTAAGCAGGGCGTTATATGCTTCCGGTTGTCCAAGTGCACGCTTTTCAATTGCCTCTTTAAAGTCGGTATATTGCACTCCTGTGGTTGTCTCAAAGAGGGATTCTAATGTGACTTTTTGTTGTGCCCCTTCGGCGACGATCGATTTTTCTAGCTCAATTTTTCCATGTATTTTTTTAAAAAATAGATCGAGGATTTGAGCACCACCGGTAGCACTGGAAAAAACCAATGAGGTGTCACTTCCATCAACCGAGCTCTCATTGTGCATGGCATGCATGAAAAAACAGGCCATTTTTTCATATGGATTACCAAATGCGTTTTGAGATGGTTGTCCAACGGAAACGTAGGGAACAAAAACTGGTCTCCGTTCCGTTTTGGGAGCACCACCATCTTTGGATGGTATGGAAACTTCATGGATTGCAAATCCATAGTTGCGGTTTGCTGACTTGTTTCTAGTCTGTTGAAGCAACTCCGCCATTAGGCCACGGAACATTGCCAACCGTTCGAGTGTTTCCTTCTCTTTGGTATGTTCCAAGGACTCAATTTCTCCTGGTCTCGGAAGAGGGGTAGTAAACTGGAATGGATTTTTTAAACCCGAGGATTCGCCCTGCAAAATCTTTTTAAAGTCATCTTGACTATATCCTCGCCTCTCCATGAAATCTTTCCATGTCATGGTTCCATCCGATGATATCCTTTGAGTCCAAATATGTTCGGCAAGAATGTCCTGATGTTCTTTAAATTGAGCATCGCTAAGCATTGCCTGTTCGTTTTTTGAAAGTCCGAAAAGGTCAAAACCATTGCCTTGCGCTCTGTTTAGTGCAGCTATGTAGCGAAAGAAAGTAGCACCAGCGGCCCGCTGGGTTTGTGGTATTGGTTTTTCATGGCCACTAGGGAAATTGACTTCCTCCGTCACATTGAGATTCGTATCCCCTTCATCGCATATGCCCGTTGTTTCTGTTTTTAAAAACTCGAGAATATTGCGTAGTATGTCAAATTTTTCTGGATCACTTTCGTATGTCTCCAGCTCCGCAAATGTTTTGTACTGTTGGTGATGAAGAGCGCGCCTCTGGAGGGATACTTCATTATATTTTTTATTCTGCTCGGGGGTTCGCTTTGAACGGGGGAACTGAGATAGCTCAACATCTAACACTTGTACACGGCTTTTTAAATCCTTCATCCGTGTTTCCAGCATATTTCTATGCTCCGAGCGAGCACAGGTTTCTTGAAAGGTAAGCTGAAAAACATTGAGTAAACTTGTTTTAGCAATAATTACTTGACGATTTTTCTTGGCCGCTTCGAGGTTTTCTAGTATCTGTTTCAATGGTTCGATGTCTTTAAGTTGACTACGAGTAACGTCGAGGACCATAATATCCTGACCAAATCTGGAACGCTGATATTCTCCAACGTTACCGATAACCGATTCAAGCTGAGATGGATGGGAGAGTATCATCGGCACGGACATTTGTTTCTGGCACGATATATAGAAACACAGAAGAGAGAGAAGCACCGCCGTTTTACCTCCCCCCATGATCAGCTGAAAAGCTTTCGTTTCTCCCGCAAAAAGACCCGCTAACAGCTCTGCCTGCGTGGCATAGGGGCGAATGCCGGAAAGAGATTCGTAAACCATTAATTCATCGCGGGTTATTCCGGAACCAATAACCTTCGCCACTTTCCCATAATAATCCTGGTCTGATTCATCGGAAGTGTACAATTCTTGTTGTGCTGCAATTTCACGGTTTAAGGCCAGGTATGCAGCACGTGTTTGCACGATCAGGCTGCTGTCATCCGGGTTATCAACAAGTAATTTTTGTAGACGTTGAAGCTCTTCTAATTTGGCACCAATTAGTTCATTTTTTTGAAGGATGTTTGTCGTTAGGAAGTAACTCCGCGTCGTTGCGAGGAATTCTTTATATTGGTCGCGGGAAATGGTGACCTGTATTTTTTGTGCAAGAAAATTAAGGGTGACAGGTCCTCCACTTTCACCCATGGGAGGTTTTTTCCTATTAAGCATAAGTCCGATCAAGATCGGCATCATGTTTTCCGATGGAATTGTCCCCGCAGCTATGTGGGTTGAGAAAATTTCTCTATAAAGTTTTTGAAGTTTTTCATGTTCCAAATGTTGCTGTTCTGTTAAAATTGTCTTACAGTCTTCCAATGCTTTTTTGACCTTCTCTAGGGCATCCGTTTTTGTTAAGTCTGTATCCGGTGGAATAAACGCCATATTTTCCAGCATTTTTTCTCTTCCAGCCGTGATCTCAGCTGTATAGCGGTCAAATTCTTCTTTTAAGACAGAGCTTCCACCTTCAGGAGTTCGTTCCGTACCAAGAAATGTAAACCGGGAGTTCTCTTCTTCTCCTTCCAGCAAACCTTCGGTTGCCGTTGGATTTGGTTTCGGGTTGAGTGAAGAAAAATTTCTCCGCAGGACGGAAAAAGCTCTTTGTTCCCCATCGCTTACATTGTCCATATTTTCGCCTGCACTGTGTGTTACAACGGACGCTGCCTGTGTGTTATCCTGTATGCCGATTGAATGTTTTCTTTCAAGATGGTCAACCATCTCCCGCTGTTGTTTTTTCCAGAGTTCGTGTACTTCTATCTCGCGTTGACTCTTATCAAAATTAATGAAAATTCCATAGGGTAATTTTTCTAATAATGCTTTTTTTTCTAAAGGTGTGAGGGCGAAACTTGGGGGATAATGTGCTTCCTCTCTCCACATTCTAATAAATTTCTTTTTGATCGATTCGGTAAGATCACGGTCCAGAGACCTTGAATCCCCCCCACGTCCCCTCATATTATTAACAAAATCACTAACAAAGGACCTAACACCCGTATCCATTTGGAGCCATTTCAAAAAGAGCCGCATTTGCATGGCGGCAGCCAAAGGGGTATTATCAAAATCATCCCTGATAACATCCAAAAACATCCTTCTAATGGCATCTTCTTCTTCACTTTTGCCCAACATCAACCCATTTGGTATGGTATTAAGAAGTCCAAGGGCCTGTGTATAATTTTTTTCACGCATGGCACGAGAAATCAGCGTTATAGCTGAGTAGGTGATCGCTTTATGGTCGGATTCCGGGATAGTAAACTCACCGTAGCGCCCAACTTTATTCATTGACCAGCGAAGAAAATGCGATCGCACGGTTATGGTATCTTCATTGAAAGACAACTTACTTGGTTCGGCACGGCCAAGTAGCCCGTATGGGCTGTCTTTATCTGCCTTTTTTGCTTTATGTTCGGACCCAAAGAACTTGTTTGCTTCCTTTTCGTCCTGTACTTCTTCTGGAATCAAGAACATAAAATTTCGGGCAGTCAAACTGCTGGTGGTTTCCTGAAAAACAAGGTATTTTTCCCCAAAGCCCATCGGGTTTTCGGTGCCTGAAATAGAAGTATTACCCAGCCCTTCACCTCTGTCTCCTTGCAAGAGATCCGTGAAATTTTTATGGGAAATAAGCTTCATGTTGGGGTTGCTGGCAAGGACCCAATCCTCACCCTTTTTTTGCAATTTTATCGATTTACCATGGTGTTGGAACGCAATTAATTCTATAGTATTAGCTGCTTTATTGAAAATACCATCCAGTTTTAGGCTACCTTGACAGAGATGTGATAACCCAGGAATATCATTGAGATTCAGGAACATTATTTCTTCGGTTTCGCGGATCATTGCTTCGGCTAGGTTGTCTGCCGAGTAGTCAGCTAGTCTTCCCTTGGCAAATTTGGTTTGACCACCATTTTTTATCGCACAGTAAGTAACTTCCTGTCTTCCCGTACGTTCGAAAAATTCGTAGTGAACCTTTCCATTTCGCTCTGTTCCCCAACAGAAGTAGTTTCTAAAAAGATGGTGATTCGCATTTTCTGGATCAACCATCAGCAATTGCGCACCGTCATTATTCTTAAATACGGGAGGATTGCCGTTTTTGATAAAAAATATTTCTCCTTTGTGAATTCCGGAAGTTGGCTCCATTTTTATGGTTCCGTCTGCCATTTCCTCGCTCTTTACGGTTTCACTATCTTTGATACCAAAAAATTTACAAACTTCACCGCAAAGCCTCTTATCTGTAATTAAGCTTTCGACACTTCTATTGGATGGACTCTTTCTAACGATGTCATTCGTCCCTTTGATAATGTCGCAGACAACACCATTGGCATCACGGAGACACATGCTTTCTGCGTCCCACTCAATGAAAGAATATGTATTACCATTTGCATAATTTATTTTGGTACGTTTTTCTTGGTTTAAAGTAAGGGCATCAAATGTTGTTTCTGGTAGTTGGTGTGAATGTTCTATTATGTCCTTGGCGGCAAAGCCAACATAATTGATGAAAAGGGGATCTTCGCTAGCCTGAGCATGCTTAGAAAATCCAACGGCAAAGTCGGAACAAAAACGTCTTAATTCTGCACCGGTTAAATCATTTGAAAATGTCCATTTTCCCGATGCCGTACCTTTACATTCTACCAAGCTAGCGATTACATTGGCACACCATTTGGCTGATAAATTTTCTGAACCTCCGACGAGTTTACTCTGCTGGCTCGCCAGGTAAAGTTTCAATTGTGCGATCTGTTGACGAGCCACCTCAGCATCTTTCTCATTTTTCACATTTTGAAAAAGGACTTTTTCATTGAGGCTATCTAGGATATTTTCCAATGTTTGCTGGGCCACTTGGTTGATTTTTACTTTGGTATCAGGATCAATTCTATCTCCTTGCCCAAGCATGGCAAGTACCTCCGTTATCGCGGTAACACACATAGCCATTGCTTTTATACGGTCTAGATTATATTCCAGGATATGCTTTTGATCTCCTATCCCCGTGGTGAATAGCTGCCTGGATGATTGAAGCCATGTTTGGTTTAAAAAATTTATGCACCCTTCTGCCAATTTTTGTGCATCTTCCTGGGTTTTAATACCTTCGGAAATAACTTTTCTTGATTGGGGGGAGGTTAGCAACCCCATTACTAAAAGATTTATTTCTCCTTCTCCTGTATTTAATTGATCGACCAATTCGGATGGACGATTTCCTATGGCAGCTAGCACCGAAAGTACAAAATCCAAAGGATTTTCTGCATCCACCACGTTGCATTTTTTTAGATTGGCCATGAGGCTCGTTGAATTTTGATCGACAATTAGCTTATTGCGACCTTCCTCTTCAACGCTTTCGGATACGCTCTTAAGTGCCCCAGGTGGCAAATAAATAGATGTATTAGTTCCATACGGAAAATCCCTGGGAGAAATTGGGCCCCCGGTAGATGTGCGTATTTCAAAACTCCCAGGGGCAAATTGCTCTCCAGAATTAGAAACCAAACCGGAAAAACTGGGGGATTCTAAGAAGTTCGATCCCACTAAGTGCCTATTTTGAAAGGACCGAAATATTTTATCGAATGATACAAACTGGGCAAGATCTCCCAATCCGCAAACGGCATATGGGGTTGGGACATTTAGATAATGACTAGTGTTGGCGAAATCGGGACAGCCATCAAAAATTTTCCGAATCCCTGATTGTCCTCGCTGATAACCAACAATGCCAGCCACAGTTTTTGCATAGCGATTTCCATGTTGTGGTATTTTCCTTAAGGTTTTTAGGTATACTTCGGGGTCCAAATCCAAAACTTCCCTATCAATTATAATCTCTTGTCCCCAGCTGGCATCCAAAACTTGGTCGGAGGATGTCGTCAGGTCATTAATTTTTGCTTCACCACTCGTTTCTAGACCTCTCGCATTGAAGAGAGGCATATAATTTGAACCTAGTTCTGTTTGGTGATTTTGAAAGATTGGTGTGTCATTCGCACCCATGGGAACTTCCCCCAGGGCGCTTTCAACCATCTTATAAATGACACCAAATTCTTGCACAAGGGGATTATGGTTGCATAATTCGTCGGTTTTTGACTTAAATTCTCCATTTAGTTTGGCAATGACATGCTCACCATTGGCTCTCCTCTCGTTGGCCTCCAGGCGTGTCACGGTACAGTCGCGCAGACCCCCCATTTTATCACTATTAAAGTCTTCTGCTATGATTGAAGACATTTGCTTCACCCTATGGGAACTTTCAAAGGCAAAAAATTCCTCCTCTGCTGTTAGCTGCAAGGCTCTTAACTTCCCTAAGTTGTTGATGTTTGCTTCTATTGAGTTACGTTTTTTTGTCAGTTCTTCTGTTTTGCTTGCATCAGGCCATTCCCGGACTTCAGCAATTTTGGCTTCAATTTGTCTAATAGCTTGCTCGACTTCTTTTTCTTTTGGCACTTTGGCAGCCCCTAGCTCTTCGCGTTTGCGGGACAATTCCGAATGTTTGGCATGAAATTCCAGTTGTGTCTCTCCATAAGTTTTCTCCGCTGCTTTTCTTTTCTCTCCATACTTTGAGCTAAGATCCGCAAGGAGTTCCCCAATAATCTCCTCTATATCAGCATCCTCGTCCTCTGCATTCCAAATAGCAGTTGCTAGGATGGTATTAATCTCGTCATCCGTTAGGCAGCCTTCACCGATAAAGTCTTTAATGGCAGTTGCCATTAAAGCTTTTTTGCTTGCATCATCTGGTGTTTTCAACACAAGTTGCTCTTCCAATTTGGTAGCAAGGGTTCTGTACGCAGTATTGTAAACAAACCCCATCAATGGCGATGTATTGCACTTAAAACACTCCTTCGCCAGACTTGTTTCTTTGCATTTCTCTTTCAGGGATCCAACCGCATCCTCTAGGCTTTTAACCTCAGCCTCCAATGTGCTTATTCGTGCTTTTTGTGCTGAGTCAGAAATTGTTTCTTTCTGTTTCCTTAATGCTTGTAGGGCTGTGTGAAGGTCTGCCAGGACTTTTCCTTTTTTCTGAGCCTTTGTGATTTCTACTTTAATATCTTTTAGGTCCTCAAAACTTTTGGTCACAGCATCAAATATTTTGCCAATGTTTTCCCGTAATTCCCGAAAACTTTTTAAAAGGTCCCCATGGTCTTGCCCCGAAAGGAGGTTGTTAAAAATTGTTCGTGCTGTTTGGGGAACATTAGGATTGAGACTTCCAACAACAAACTTACCGTCCGGTTTCTCACTGTATGAAAATTTACGAAGTTCTTCCCTGCGATCCATCGATTGCTTGTCATAGCAATGATCATTGGGCCTTATCTCCGGAACATCGATTACTATTTCAGTAGGGTTAAATGTTCCTGCATGCGGATGTTTGATACGTAACGCGTCGTTGCGACGCTTTACCTCTTCGCGGTAAATCTGCAAGGAGTGGGCTTGCAGCGTATAGATTACATTTTGTTCGTCAATGGAATTTTGTTCTTCTTTATTAGCCTCAAAACCCTGGCCATAAGTGCTAGGTTTGCCGTTTTTTTCCTTCAAAATATAAAGAAATTTCGCAATTATATGATAGTCCTGCAGCGATGTGAGACTATGCTGCCTATCGGATCGTAAAGCCTCACCTATGTCAACTCGAAAATTTTTATTCAAAATTAAGGAACGAACCGCGTTGCCGATGTAATTTATATATTCATCATTCCTAATTTGCTGCGAACAAAGTTGGGAAAGTTGTTTGACGGCTTGCCGTGTTGCTTGTGGTGTATTTTGTGCAATCAAGGTACTAATTTCACTTAGTGACTTGTTTATTTGTTGTAATACGGGGTTTGTTCTTATCTGCGTATTACGAACCCCTCTTCCTCTCTCCATGGCGGGGGAGGGAAGGGCTCCTACTATCTCATCGGCATTCCGTAAGTCTTTTCCCGGAATAGGTGGACTGTCATCCGTACTAATTCCGCTCCCAATTTTTGCTTGGTGAATCTCGTTTCGATATTCTATAAATTTGCTACGAATTTTTTCCAATTCGCCGTTCGTTTCTGCACTACACCGGGTTTCGATATATTTTTTAAAATAGCAAACATTGGCTTCTAGTATGCGTTCTAAAAATCTTACCCCTTGGGGGTTGCTATCCATTTTAATATTCGCAAAAGCCAGTTCCATACTCTTCAGCCGGCAGTAAAAGTCCAGGACACGGGCTGCATTAGAAGCCTTTTTGCCATTTGAAGTTCTAGCTGTTTCATGGAGTGCATCACCTTGTTTTAGAACCAAATAGCGCATCATGGCATTGAGCGAAGCATAGGTACAGTTCCCTCCGACCTGTGCACGCACAAAAGTATAATTGTGAATGGGGTCTTCTGGCTTTTTGAGATTAATCGTTTTAGTTTCGTTGCCTGATTCAGTCTCATAGGTAATTTTCCCTCGGTACAGGTCACGGCACATTTGTTGATAGTCATCCTGCTTTCCGGCTTTTTGAATGTATAGGATCCCTTTTAGCAATTTTTCGACCCCTTCATCGTCCAGATCGGAAAAAACATAGGCACATGGGCACATTCGTTTTTCATCTTCGCTTCCCTGCAGACTACTTGAATCTAATCCAAGGCCAGTATTATGAAATGTAACCTCCCACGTATTCGTATCTTTGTTATGTGCGACAGATACATTGGTTGCATGACCACTATCGCCATCACTTGGGGACCATGAACAATAGAATAAGCTCATGGGAGGTTTGTCGTTGATCAGTTGTTGGAGTTTTGAAATAGAACTACTAGAGGCAGAGCTCCATACAGTATCATCGGCTAAGCATTTAAGCTCCCGCAAACTTCCCACCTGTTGAGAAATTCTAGACAGATCAGGATATCCCATATTCGTAGCGAAACTTTCAAAATCATCGTTTGTGAGCCACTCTTTAACTTGCTCGTCCATTAATTTCTGATCGGCTCCCTCTAACCCGGAATTCTTATGAACTTCGCCCAAGGATATGTTTGCTGGGATATGGACATCGAACGTTGTCATTGGCCCACCTGCTATTCTCATGCTCATAAGGAAAAGGTATTGTACATAAAATCACATCTGTGTCAACAATTTCATAACCATTCGGCTGCAATACGATTATTGTACTTGAAAATAGCATTTGGTGGGTAGCACGTTTCCTCTGGACTTCTACCTTTTTTAGTGCGTTTAATTTACGAGCACCCGTATACAAACGCACCAAAAAGAAATCTCTCATGGCCCTGTTCGGTTCCATCTCCAGGGCTTCCATGCATTTCGGCAGTTCGTCATGCAATATGAACCTATCCCTCTTTTGCTCATTGAACTTATGTATTTTGGCGGCAAGGTTGGTCCCTTCCCATCCCCATCTATCATCTATTTCATGCCTGCTTATGGACTAAAGGGGCCTGTGAAACCAGTGGGATAAAACCTTTTTTAGACGGCTTTTTATATCTTTCTGCGTGTGAAGTTTATTTTCTATCTTTGCATACTTTTCCATAAATAGCTCATAGGCTTCTCCAAATGTCTTCTCGATGGCTAGTTTTTCTTTCTCTTCACAGGGGTTCTTTCCTTCCGCCAGTTGGCCTTTTATCTTTTGAGCTGCTTTCCTCGCTAGTTCTACTGTCATATCGGGAAAATGGCCCAGGATAATTTCTTTTGATTGACTTTTTATTCGTTTCTTTATATGAAAGCTTTCATGATCCGTTTTGGCGGTTTTAGTTTTAACAGTGCTGCCTTCGTAAAGTTTATTTCCGTTTACATTTTCATGTCCTATTTTGCCCTGTGTTATCTCTTTTTATTCACCCATCATACGGCATATTATGTCGTATTTTTACGAACTTTTAAGCATAATCAAAAAGCAAAGTCAAGCTGGAAGTGTGGTTATATCATATAATATGCGGTCATGTAGAAAAATAACGAACCCCTGGATAAGTAATTCGCAATGACGAGGTCGTCGGTTCGATCCCGATCGACTCCACCAAATTTTATACAAGCTTAACATTATAAATTTTTTCTAATGAAAACCATAGTTGCCATACCGGCCAGATTGGGGGCTACAAGATTTCCAAGAAAAGTATTAGCCGACCTGGGTGGGAAGCCGATGATCCAGCATGTCTATGAAAAAGCGAAGCAGGCAAATATTACGGATGAAATCTACGTGCTGGTTGATTCCGTTGCGGTGGAAAATGTTGTACATTCATTCGGGGGTAAATCGATAATGACGTCGCCGGAATGTCATTGTGGTACGGATAGGATCGTTTCTGTTTTGGGCCAAATACAAGCCGATTTCATAATGAATGTCCAAGGTGACGAACCACTCCTAGACCCCCAATCGTTGATCGCCATATGCGAACGAGCAAAGACTAGCCGAGCAGATATCATTACCCCCATTTTTAAAATTACTGATTTTGCAGACATCGACGACCCATCTCGCGTGAAAGTTGCGGTTTGTCAAAGTGGAAAGGCTTTATACTTTTCACGCAGCCCCATTCCGTTTGTCCGGGGCGTCGAAAAATCCGAGTGGTTGACCCATCACCAATTTTGGGGGCATATTGGGGTATATGGGTATAGGCGTGCAGTACTGGAAAACTATAAAAATTTACACGCCAGCACCCTCGAAAGTACCGAATCGCTGGAGCAATTGAAATTCCTGGACAATGGATATACCATAGATACCGTAGTTACCAAAAGTCCAACCATAGGAATAGATACCCCAGAAGATTTAAAAAAAGCGACGGCTTGGCTCAATCTACGAAAATGATAGAAGGTATATTTTTTTGCGACTAAACGAATGTCGTCGGAGCTGTGTGGGCGATTCTGTCATAGGCTACCAAAGTTTTAGGGGACAAACAAATAGACACTGCCTCTTGCGGAATACGGCAAAATTCAAGAAAGGGCCTGGTCATCTTTTGAGTGAAATATTTTTTATTTCTATTGCAAAATTTCTTATTTGTGGTAGCCACATGCAACGTCACGTACCATGAACAAGAAAAATCATTTATGTCTAGGGGGGATAGTGTTCCTTATTGTCTGCTTTAGGTTTTCCTGTTTCGCTCTAAGTATAGGCGAAACTTTTGTTATTTTCGCGGACAAATATATTCCTTTATTTATAAATGAAGGGACAAAATTTGAATATGAAGTTGGTTCCCATGGAACCAATTGTTATGATTTGGATACCGTGTTACCACCTGGAACGTTTGTGAAAGTACTCAATGAAGAAAAAAACAGTACCGTGTATGTTTTTTGTAAAGTAAGCAAAAGCTGTTCGTTTAATGGGTTTATTCATGCGAAATTTTTTGAGCATTCAATGGGAAACCTGGACAGCTCGATATTTGATTCAATGGCACCACCCCGTGATATTCCGAATTTGCAAGAAACGTGCGAAATGTTGAATTCCTACAGGGAAACAAAAATTCCATATGCGTGGGGTTGTAACAACCTAGGAGAAGTAAACCTGGACGGTCTGTACGCTTTTGTGTGTAAAAATAAAAACAGTAATGATCAGGGAAATACCCCATATAGGTGTGTCGGACTGGATTGTTCTGGTATCTTGCATAGAATTTCATCATGGACATTGCCACATAGTACGGGACAGTTATATAATTTCCCCCAGGGGAAATGTCTCTATGAACTGGATGAAAAAACATCGGACGATGAACTGCGTATGGCATTAAAATCCATGAGAGATACGGATTTTGTTGTATGTCCGAGCGCCCATGTAATTATTTTTTTACATGGTGGTTTTATCGAAGCTAAGGGATGTAATTACGGTGTGGTGTATACGGATGCAGCCCATGCGATGAAAGAGCTAAAAGATTTGATAAAAAGGGGGACAGTTCGTGTTATTCGATGGCATCCGAAGCTTCTATCCCAAGAAACCTCATTATAATATTCGTTGAATCTTTGGCAGAAGGAGATGGCTTTCGCCCGAACGAAAATAGCTCAGTGGTCATTTCGAATTGGGAAAAGCTAGGGCAAGACAAGCAATAACCGGAAAGGTCTAAAGAAAAAAATGAAGCATTGGAGTGGTATATTTTGGTAAAAAGAATGGCGGGGAAAGATGAAGGGAAATTTTTTTTGAAGCTATGAGTGAAAAGATCTTTTAGCAGATTTCTTTATTCACATATAATACACCATATAAAGCACCGTAATCGGTGTGGTTGCTTTATATTACGTGCTGCGCTTATATTGTGTTTTTCATTCTTTTAGTTATAAATTCTATGCTAATTTAGCACAATAAACCACACATAGATTTGTCCGTAGCAAACCAAAGTGTGTACTTTTATTTACAGAGAATATTACACTTGAAGCTTTACAAATTCGCCGATATTGTAATGGTGGCACCCTAAATCGTATTTTTAAATATTTTGTCCTCATAGTTCAAAGGATAGAACCGCGGTTTCCTAAACCGTTAATCTCAGTTCGAGTCTGGGTGGGGGCGCCAGCTGCGAAGATTGTATAAATACAGGCCTAGCGGTGGATACGGGAAATGCAAATCGAGATGGAAATAGAAGCCATTGCCGCAATATAGCCGCAAAAAAATGTTTTCAAAAAAGAGTTTTAGAAAGTAGAAAAATCGAAGAAATAATGCACTTATTTTTGCCAGGAAGTGCATCATGCAAAACAAAATTGAAGGAGTAGAAAAATATAGTTATTATGCTTGAAAATGGCATTTGGTAGGTAGTACATTTCCCTTTGTCTTTTGCATTTTTGCATGTTCTTGGCAAATAAGACAACCATAAATGGTCCTGACCATCATGATCCAAAAATCAAAAATTTTACTGACATATTCCTTTTGACTGTTTAAAAAGAAAACATGACATTTACAAGCCTTTTTGTCGCAATAGCCCTCATGGGGTCTTTTTATAACGCCACATTCCGTATGAAATTGAGCTACACGCTTTGGTTGACCAGCAATGTTTACCTCTGTATCCACAACTTTATCATCGAGGAGTATTCCCAAGCATTTTTGTTCGGAGCATATTTGATTACAACGTTCGTAGGGATTAAAAACACATATAAAGACAAAGATTGGTTCAAGCCAAAGAAAAATTGGGAAAGGTAGGTGTAAATGTGGAAAATCGACGGTTGAGACAAAAAACATAGGGCGGGAGAGGATAATATTCGTGGAAAATTTTCTGCGTAAGCCCCTCCAAGGCTATCATCAAGTATGAGATAGAAATGAAAAAAGGCATGGAATGTGAGAATGATTCGAGCCATTGTTGGCTTAGGCCAGGACTCATAGATTCAAATAAAAGAGAAAAACACAAGCGATGGGGACGGAAGAGAAGAAGGAATGGACACAGCGATCGTAGCGGGTGGCGATGGGACGCCAATCCTTCAATCTACCAAATATATTTTCGATTTTGTGGTGTCGCTCATACAGATCTACATCCTAGGGAAAGGGAAAAATTGGGAGGCATGGGGAGAGATAATCGACTATTTGCCAACATAACCTTAGATTCTACCTGCTGGCGTATAATTGTTTGGTTTTAAACGGGTGTGGTAAAATTTATCGAACATGGCAACGCCTGAAAGATAAAAATTTTAATATTTTTTACTTTTTTGCTTTACAAGCGTATAAATTTTACATGATTACTCATCATAAGCTCAGATGAGAACAATATTTGTTCGAGCTTATTTTTTCCTTCATCTAATTATGTATGGTATTGTGCGATGTAGAAATGCATCGCACTCTTTATTTAAAACTTCCCTGCCATGATTCTTTTCGCTTCATGGTGAAAAATGCTTGCATCAGTAGGGAACAATCTTCTGCGAGGATTCCAGACCTGATCATGGGGCGATGGTTGAGGGTTTTTAAATCCTGCAATCGAAAACATCCACCAAGTAGGCCCATTTTTCTGTCCGATGTTCCAAAAACAATAACTCCGACTCGACTCATAATCATTGCCCCGGAACACATGGGACAGGGCTCCTTGGTTATGTAAATTGCCACATCGTTCAATCGCCAATCACCGATAATCTTTGCAGCCTGTGTTATAACCTGCATTTCTGCGTGGGCCGTCGGATCGTTTAGGGTTATTACCGAATTGTATGCGGAAGCAATAATTTCGTCGCCCAAAACGGCAATTGCCCCAACGGGAGTCTCATCGTGCTTCCATGCCTCAATGGCCTGATTATAAGCCATCGACATAAAATATTCATCGTCCCTATGCAACAGCGATGGATGTTTTTTGGGAAATGGACACTCGATCATCATGCTCAATCTTTAATTGTTAACGTATCAAGATGCAACAATATTTCCAATCGGTGGTTGTGCCGGCCCATGCTTTTTATAGTAGAAAAATGTTTTGGGGTCAAATTTTTCATAAATTTTGATTTTTTTGAAAAAATTACCCTTTTTTCTGCATGAAAAAACGTTTTTGATCAACAAAATGCTTGTAATGGGCTATTTTTTCTTCTATTATCTTTCCTCAGATTGGTGGTTGGATTAAAAAATAACTAAATTTGCAAAGGAGTAAAACAATGAATAAAGCTGAACTTGTAGAAGAGATAAAAAGATTAAGCGGTGATGACTGTTCAAAAGCTTGTGCGGAACGTGCATTGAACAATGTTTTGCAGGCTATAATGAATGGAATCAAAACACAAAAAAGTGTCCAATTGATAGGATTTGGGTCTTTTTCAGTTGCCAAGCGTGCCCCTCGTACGGGAGTTAACCCCAAAACCCATGCTAAGATTCAAATTCCAGCTTCTAAAACGGTTAGATTTAAGGTGGGAAGCAAATTTAAAGAATTAGTTGCCTAATAATTTTTTCTCGATTTTACCGAAAAACAAATGCCGGCTACGTTCAAGTGGTCGGTGTTATTTTTTTTGCAAAGGTGGGTAATGGGGATCTGGAAACAAATCGTCGAAACTCTTTCGAAGCAATGGGAAAGAGTTCGTTCATTTGTGTGTGTAAAAAGTGCCAGGAACATAGATTTAGGAAAACAAGGAGAAGACCTGGCAGCCAGGTTTTTGAAGCGAAAAGGTTTAAAAATTTTAACGAGAAATTGGACCCATGGAAAAGGAGAAATAGACCTTGTGGCATTTGACAAATGCCATAATACTTTAATTTTTGTCGAAGTTAAACTGAGATCGGCGAATGCGTTTGTCCCGGGATATTTTGCGGTGAATGGAAAAAAGAAGGACATTTTGCGAAAAACATGTAAAGCATATTTAAGACGATTTGGTTCTTCAAATATTTGCCATAGGTTTGACGTGGTCGCAATTGAGGTAAATCGAACGGGAAATTTTCCTAGGATATCACACTATGAAAATGTAAAACTTTTCTAAAAAAAAGAATTCATTCGTAATCCGTAAAATAAGGGAAATACAAAGTAAAAAACGCGAATGGCGAAATTAAAAAGGGAAATTGACAGCTAAAACGGCAGCACAAATGGCAGAGAAAGCGGATCTTGGAGAGCGAAAGCGAGACAAGGAAGCACCGAAGAAATTTTTAAAT
>JAIRXJ010000042.1 GCA_031268375.1 Puniceicoccales bacterium
ATTCCTGTTGTCTTCATTGTTCCCTCCTACCTCGGGCGAAAAAATATCAAGCCTACTCCAAGGGCAAACAAACATGCCAGTCCACCAAACACTTGCAAGGTCCTAAGCGTACGGTGGGAGGATTCGTAGCGGGCGTACCTCCTCTCAAACAGTGCTGTGTCTTTCCCTATTCGCCCAACCAGCCGTTCCTTCCTGGTCTTCAATGCTTTCGCATCCTTCACTAGTCGGGTTACCCCTTCCCCGTCCATATTGTTCGCAAGTATCCTCTCGTTGTCGTCGGGCAGTCCTACTATTTCCAGACATCCCCCAAGGGCTAGCTTACCTACCTCCTTGTTCCCTGGTCTACCGCTTCCGGGATTTCCAGTTCCCATGCCGGGTTTACGATTCTCCAAACCGTAGTCCTCAAACTGGTCATCTTCACAGCTATCATAGTTATTCATCCCTACCCACAGCAGAATTTGCAAATAGTCGTACAGTTTGCCGTTTATGTTCTTCAGTTCCTCTCCCTGTCCACTGAGCCTTCCAGGCATCGGCAATCCTCTACCCATCGTTTTACATCCTCCGCACACCACCATCCATAGCATGCTTGCCATAAACAAAATACTTACCAATACCACTTTTCTCTGTTCTCTGCTCTTCCTTCTTTCCACGGGGCTTCCTCCTAACACCCAGTATACTACTTTCTCCTACTTTTCCAATGCTTTATTCCTTCAATGACACTATCTAATGGTCCAAAAAAACTTCCGTTTCATTCCTCAAAAACAGATTCCCTTTTTTCTGAAGACGTGCTTTTTGCGGCTATATTGCGGCAATGGCTTTTCCCTGATGCCCCCTTTTACACTTCCCCCATCTCCCACAAAGGCTGCATTTGTGAGGCTTTTGAAGATGGCGAGGCAGGAGGGAGTCGAACCCTCGACCTTCGGCTTAGAAGGCCGCTGCTCTGTCCACTGAGCTACTACCCCTCAACGGTGTTATATAAAGCCATCTGCCTTTACTATGTCAAAGCAAAAATCCTCCCTTTAAGCCATCTACCAATACGGTATGCCATAGGTGCCACGCCTAACAATCACATATTGAGCAATGCAGGCAGAAAGGATATGAATTATTGGGAGATCTCAGAAAAAGAATAATAGGCTATGCAAAGAGCCACAGCATGAGGGGAACGAGCGAAATATTTGGAGTTGGCCCATGGACGGTTCTTGGCGTACGCTATTCAAGTAGGAAAAACTGCTAAGGGAAAAGAAACTTTGATTCTTCTCCCCATTCCACAAGTAGCGGAAGACAATGGAAATCATCCTTGCCGACTGCTCCCTAATTTTTCTTCCTCCATATTCCTAGACCTCAATCCCGTTAAAAAATTCTGGGCTCATCTCAAACGTAAACTTCGTGATATAATGGGCAAATGAGGCTTCGGAAGAGAAAATAAAGTCTTCAAATACCCACGACGAAAGATGTCGACAAAAAGAAAACTTCTCCCTAACATTTCCATTGGCATAATGCGTTTATCTGTACTTTACAACCCATTGTATGGAATTACAAAATCGAAAACATGTTTAGCAAATGGAGGGATTGATGTCCCATTGTCACAGGAAATCCTCAAAGGGTAGGGGGTCCAACAATCCCGAAGTTGAAGGACAACCTGCCGAAGAAACAGCAATATCGGAAAGTTCCCAGGAGGTTTTGGGAAATCCTCAAAGGGTAGGGAAGTCCAACAATCCCGAAGTTGAAGGACAATCTATCGAATCGCAGCCATCTCAATGCCGAATTGTTGGAAAAGGGGAATCCGTTTTTGCTTGGAGATGCCTTTTTTGAAGATAATCAGGGGGAACGAAATGGCAAAAAGCTACAGATGAAATCCCAACTACTGCGGAAGATAGGAATATTACCTTGCAAGGACAAAATGGGCTTGGTCCGCAAAATGTGCAAGAAGTAGTATTATGTCGGAAAGTGGATACACTATGGCCGGGCAAAAATGATGGTCGTATTTCTTGCGGTGAATTTATTTTTGATTAACATGCCCTGGACAAAGAAGATACGATCTTATTTCCAACGAAGAAAAGCAGCTTCTAAAAAATATTGTCTCCCAAGTTAAAGCCTTAAAAGAGATCAATATCTTCCTAGATCTTAGTAGACAATTCGGATGATATAAATTCTCCGGGGATAGTCACAAAGCAAATCCTAACACAGCATCGTCATTTTCGCATAATATATATTATGTCTAATAATCTAGTTGCGACACAAGGGAAAGCTTCTACTATTTCTTGTCCCACATGGTTCTTCCGTCAATCATAACCCTAGTGTCAGGACTCATAAGCTCAAATAAAAGAGGAAAGAACAAGCGATGCAGATGGAAGAGAAGAAGGTGTGAGCAGAGCGATCGTAGCGGGTGGCGATACGGGGCCAATCCTTCAATCTGCCGAACATATTTTCGATTTTGTGGCGTCGCTTATACAGATCTATGTTGTAGGGCAACTGTATTTTGCGGTGGCACATCGGATGACTACCCCACAGTCTCCATCGCTTGACACTAGCTCGTCTCAATTACCGTCAAAATTTACTCCATCCAATGAACTTGTAAATGACCTGTTGGTGTTATGGGGAGATGGAACAGATCACACACTCAATAATCATACTGCAAATATTTTTTTCGATGAATTTTTCAAGTGGGGTGGTATACGGGAGGTGGTCATGGATCACATAGATCATCATGCGGTATAACATACGCTAACCAACATGGCAATGGCAATGAACTGCATTTTAATACGATAAAAGACGATCTAAGAAAGATTGCAGGTTGGATCGTAATGTATGCTAACCAACATGATTTGAGAAATGACAACATGGATACTCTGCGAGCGATTGCAGCGACCACATAGCGGGACTAACCATGCTGATTTGTTATGGTTTCTACGCTTGACAATCATGGGTCGAGTACTATGGGCAAAGAAGATAATGGCATCGCCTGGGAAGGTGTGAGCCCTGGCGAATGTGATGGAGAGGGTTATTCAATGTATTGATTGGCCATAATCGCTGGCTTATTGGCCAATTGTTCCCATTTTGCCAGAAAATCATACTTGTTGTCCGCAAACATCGGACTTATTTCGATGTCGAAAGGAGGCAATCCATTGACATCCGTCGGAATATCCGTTCCTGCTGCCAACAACCAGCTGGTAAAAAGCTTCAACTGGTCCTGCAAACAAGTTTTCAACGAATCCAGCCCATCCATGTTTTTTATGGGACTAAAATTGGACAACCTGTCGCTTTCCAAGACAATGGTCCTTTCGGTGAAGGGTAAAACATCAAATATAAACATTTCTAGTTTTAATCCATTGGCTACTTGGGGAGTAATGGGTTCACCAAGCGAATTTATGGTCGGAATAATCTTTTGGGCAATGTGATATGGAATTTCAGAATGAATGTCCTTACCATTAAATTGTTTTATAAATTGAACATCCAATAGGTGTATGCCCGTGTTACCTGCACAAAATATAAGATTCCCCGCCGCATCTCGCAGCATGGCTTGCTCCTTTGGCAAATCGGAATATTCGACAACACAGCTTTTGCCCTTCCTTTCACAGAAGATTCCAACTTTTTCTTCCGGATATAATTTACGAATCATCCGAGAAGACACTTGGGATTGATTCTTTACATGGGACCCGACGAGGTATGGATCGATGCTCCTGGCGAGTGGGTTGTCGACCTGAAAATAGCTTATGATTTCAATACCCAAGTTTTCTAACATTGCGAGTAAACCCGATCGCCCAAGAGCTTTTAGAGCTCCACCGTGTCCGTCTGGATGCATGGCGATTTTACTCCTTGTTTCCATGATGAATTTTCCATCATTGGTGATCGCCGGCATCTGTCCTTGCTTGACAAAATGTATATTCCCAACCCCAAAGGAATCATTCTTTCCGAAAAATTCCATTGTCTCATTGTGAGTTCGTTCACTTGTCATTATTATCCAATGGATTGGAGTTTCGTATTTTCGCTCAGCGGCTTTTATCTTTTCGGCAAAGATTTGAAAGAGCGATTTCTTTTTCAACGGCGTTGTTTGTAGTATGCCTTTGGGAACTACACAACCTAGGCGTGTCCCTTCGCCTCCTGCCACCGTAAATGCAGCAACTTTGCCGGCCCTTATGGCCTGTTCTCCGATGGCTATGGTCTCTTTGCACTTTTGCCAATCGACTTCGGAATTCGGGAATTTTATGAACTTAGCAGGGGATATGCTTGGGATATGCTTGTCCGGTTGAGAATTTTTATGGAGTACATTTTCTATGATTTGGGATAGGTAGTCCAAATTTAGGCTTTTGGCCTGCTGCAACAACTGTAACTGTTCTTCGCTGGAAAGAATTTCCCAAAATTTGAAAACATGTTCCTGCCCATATTCACAAAACTGCAATCTTAACTCTTTGGCTTGTTTATCGGTCATACCGTTCTAATCCTCAAATTTAAAAACTGTTTCTTTATCCTTTATGTAACCTGTCTTCTGATGAGTTATCTGTTCCATAAAATCTTTATCTGTCAGCATTTTCCGCATATGATCTTGCTTTAGAATAAATTGATTTTCCGCAGTTTGTCTCTTTTCAAATAAACCATTTAATTTTTTCGAAAGTCGAATTTCTTCACGTCTTGTGTCGATTAGCGACATTATCAACTTGATATTGATAAAAGACAAAATCCCAAGAATAAATATGAGAACAACTTTTCGGCTAGCTTTCATTGCTACAAAGTGCTATCACGGTAAAAAAATATTAAAAAATTGAAAGACAAAAATATCATGGCCAGCGGTAATATTCAAATACATAGGACCTTTTTATCCGTTCGGATAATAGTATTCCCTTTTGTCATGAGGAATAGGGGATCAACAAAGACTAATTTTCTTGCAAGAAATTGAACAATTCTATACTCGCACGATGCAATGGCATACATAGATTTGACCAGTAAAACATTTCAGAAATTATCAAATGTTAAAGTATGTGCGAAGGCATTAGACATTTGTAGCGAACTTATTCATGCCGGTGCCAGACCATATTTTGTGGGCGGATGTGTCAGAGATACCATTCGAAGAAAGAAATTTTCAGACTTCGACATAGAAGTTTTTGGTATGTCGTTGGTTGATATTGAAAATATCCTGGCGTCAAGGTTTGCAATTGAAAAAACCGGAAAGGCCTTTTGTGTTCTTAAAATTCACGGCCTCCCCATAGATGTTTCCGTTCCGCGTGCCGAAACGAAAATCGGGAACAAACATGGGGATTTTTCCATTAATTTTCTAGGAAAATGCGATGTCAAAACCGCCGCTAGCCGTCGAGATTTTACCATAAATGCCATATACTTCGACGTCGTGGATGAAAAAATCATCGACGAATTTGGCGGATCAAAAGATCTGGATTTGGGCATACTACGCCACGTTGGAGAAAAATTTTCTGAGGACCCTTTGAGGGTGCTGAGAGGTATGCAATTTGCAGGCAGGTTCAACCTAAAGGCCGCTGAGGGAACTCTTTGCCTGTGTAAAAATTTATCCCCGGAAGGTCTTTCCAGGGAACGAATTTTTTCGGAGTGGGAAAAATTAGTATTATACTCCGAAACACCATCCCTGGGCCTACGGTTTCTCAAGGATGCTGGTTGGTTAAAGTTTTTCCCTCAAATTGAAGCTCTTGATAGATGCCCCCAGGATGCCGACCAACATGGAGAAGGGTCGGTCTTCGAACATACGTGCATGGCCCTCGACGTGTTTGCTGAGAACAAAATCGGGGACCGGCAGGAAGATCTTATCCTTGGGTTCGCTGCCCTATGCCATGATTTCGGAAAGCCCTATGTGATGACACAGGATGCAAAAGGAATTCACCACTATGGACACGATAAAGTCGGCATACCATATGCGGAAGAATTTTTAAAATCTATCAATGCTCCCAATTATTTAATCGAAGCGGTATTACCTCTGGTAAGATGGCATATGGTCCCGCGATTTTTATACAGGGATAATAGGACCGATTCTGCCATTTTACACTTGGCGAATGACGTGGGACGCATGGACAGGTTGATAAGGTTATGTTACATCGATAACATGGGACGGATAAGTAACGACAAACACAATAGTGGGTTGATAGACTGGTTGGCGGAAACGGCCAGAAAATTTGGGGTATTGGCAAGCCAACCCATGCCGATTATTCAAGGCCGCGACTTGATCCGGTGCGGACTGTCTCCATCGGACCAATTTTCCGAAATATTAGACCGATGTTTTGCTGCCCAGTTAAATTGTGAGTTTTTTGACCACACTTCGGGGATTGCGTACCTACGGGAAGTAATTCAAAATAGTAACACACCGTGAAAGATTCAAAAAAATTTTCAGAAAATTGTTTGCCCGTTGCAGATAAACGACGCAATATTTCTAGCCATTACCTACCGTTAGTTTTCATCATTGCACTGGTATGGCTTATCCCCGCATCATTTCGAAATAATATCAAATCTGCTTTTACCAATGTCCAGGTCCCAATCTATGCAGCCTCTGTTCAGTTAGAAAATCTGCGCAGTGCTTTTTTCAAAGGGACTCTTTCGAAGGGGAACCTGGTAACCTTTTGTGAAAACCTGATTCGGGAAAACGTAGCTTTACAATTGAAAATCGCCACGTTGGCAGAGAATGTTTTCGATATTTCCAAATCCAAACAGGAGTATCACATGGGAAATTTTATGGCGAAGCCAGCCAGAGTAATTCGCAGGGATATTGCTTCCTGGACCAACGAATTAATCGTCGATGTTGGAACAAATCATGGAGTTGTTGAAGGAATGGGAGTAATTTCTCAAAATTATGTGGTAGGGCGCATAAAATCAGCACATGCAAAAACCTCCGTCGTTGAGCTGGTTTCATCTCCACAATTCAGGATAGTGGTCCATGCAAGAGGAGATGTTACCAGGTCTCCCATAGTGTTTTCAGGAAATGGGCATAATTTTTTTAGTCAGGCTACTGGAATTGCAACGAACATTCCAATGGCAATCGTAGCAGATGGAGAACCGTTGAACCTTGTCACATCAGAACTATCCGGAGTATTTCCAAAAAATATTTCGGTGGGGTTGATAAAATCTCCGGGAGAACATGGGAACAGTTTCTTTTCCTCGGACGTTACCCTAAATAATGATCTACTGTCAAAACTGTACCAGGTTGCGATCCTGGTAAATTTAGGAGATTAAAAATGATATCTTTCCTACTTGTCATTGTCTACTACGGTATACTATTTCTATGTCAACTTTTCAACGGTTCCACACTGTTTCCTGGTGTTCTAATTGTTCCCATTGGATTATTTATTCATGGTCCCGCAACATACTTAAATTCCATTCAGGCTACAATTTTATACGGAGTTATTGGTTCCATTCTTGATGTAATATTTCCTTTTTTACCATTTGGGTTTAGTATGGTCTTTTGCATATTTTTTTACTGCACGCAGAGAGCCATGTTTAGTCCGGGATATCCCATGCTATCCTCCCATCGAATCGGCATTGAGCAACTGGCTAACATTTCATATATCCTTTTTTTATTTATTTTTCGAAATACATCATTCGGCATATTTCAATTTCTGTCAACGGCAAGTGTTTCTCAAATCTGCATATTTTTGCTATCGGACAGAATGGCTATTTGCCATAAAAAACTCATGTTTATCTACGACAATTACATGAAATACCAACAATAGCACCTATGGAAATGGTACCGAATTTGGGACAATTCTGGCAAAACTACTCCTCGCATAGGAAATCAGGAAATCCCTTGCTTTTGCCATATCCTTTGCTGCCAACGCATGTAATTTGATGGCATTGGTTTTGCCTAAAGCCCTAAGCGTAACATCAAAGAACGACAAATTTCCCTTGGCAATAACATTTTTGCCATTTTTATCGTATGATACCATATTCCCAGAATATATCATTCCCGTGTTCGGAGCTAGGAAAACTGTGTTCTCCCCATGTTTTTTTATTGCCACACGAATTTTAAAGTCCGCCAATGGTATGCTGAATTTACGTGTATGTTTACTCTCCGCATCCACATCTTCAAAGAATTTTTCCATGGAATAGTTTTGTCCTAACAACTTTTGCAGGGATAGGGTGGCTGCGCTTCCCAGTATGGTACGGGAAACTTCAAGCTTTCCAAATTCCAACTCCACAATATCATATTTCACCGCTGCGGTGATATGTTGTTCGTTATTCGTGGTGAAAAAAAATAGTCTAAATCCATTTTCACCTTCGTGCTTGCAAATTTCAAAGATAGGCTGTCCCTTATCAAGGAGAACCATCGATTTTAGATCATCACTGATACACGCCAATATGTCACTTAATTCCTTACAAATAATTCTTGTCTCTTCGACGGATCGATTACTATCCTCCGCCATGGATATTAATTTTTTCCCGAGGAAAATCATGATGGTAACTATAAACAATGACAACATCAGTTCCAGTAAAGTAAATGCCCTAGCGGCGATATGACATTTAATCCGACTTGGTATAAGTCCCATGGCCTTTTTACGTTTTTGAATTTTGAAAGCAGAAACCTAGGACGACAGACAAAATAGTCAATATGATATTTGGATTGTAATGCGGTCGAACTTGTGTTGTTTTGGGGAAAGAAGGAGATGATAGATATTGAAAATTTAACCCATCGAATTGGTGGTCGAATATTATTTGAAGATGCAACGCTGCACTTACCTTCGAATGGGAAGGTCGGGATAGTTGGCCCCAATGGATGTGGGAAAACGACGCTATTTAGGATAATCCTTGGCCAAGAAGACATTGATGCCGGAGAAATTTTCATAAAGAGTAAAGCGAGGCTCGTCTGTGTAAAACAGGAAATTGAAAATGATGAAATTCCTCTGCTGGATTTTATCATCGGTACCGATAAAGAATTGATACGGCTGCGAACAATTTTGGAAGACAAGCAAATATCCGATGAGGACCTCGCCAATGCCTATGATGCCTATGCCGCCATCGATGGCTACTCGGCGGAGGCACGGGCATCTAGCATATTGGACGGGCTTGGATTCAAACAGGATGATCTCCATAAAAAATTGAAAGAGTTTTCGGGAGGATGGCAGGTAAGGGCATCCCTCGCAGCGGCACTATTTGCTCCATCCGACTGCCTATTGCTGGATGAACCTTCCAATCATCTGGATTTGGAAACGGCCATGTGGCTGGAAAATTTTTTGGAAAAAACCAATAAAATGATAATTATGGTTTCCCACGAGAGACAGTTTTTAAATTCCATTTGCAATTACATCGTCAGCATTTTCAACAGGAAACTACACCTCTTCAGGGGAAATTACGATACCTACATTGATACGCGCAGGAAACAAGAGGTTGCATTGGTAAAAAACATCGAGGTGCAGCAAAAAAAGCGAGAACATATACAGAGCTTTATCGACAGGTTCAGGGCAAAAGCAACAAAGGCCAAACAGGCACAGAGCAGAATTAAGATGTTGGAAAAAATGGAAGTTCCAAAAATGCCCAACGAAGAATACAGAGTAACCCTATCATTTCCTGAACCACGCCCTCAGGTTGATCGTAGATTGATAGTTTTAGAAAATGTCACCACAGGATATGGGGATAAAACGGTGCTGAGGGACATAGAATTTTGTGTAAATTCAAGTGATAGAATCGCCCTACTGGGGGCGAATGGCAATGGGAAATCTACGCTTGCCAAATTGCTGGCCAATCGATTGGTCCCCCTTTCGGGCAATATCTCCTACACAAGGAATTTAAAAATATCATATTTTTCCCAGCAGCAAGCCGATGAACTAAATGTGGAATCCTCTCCCGTCGAAACCCTACGCCGGCTCGCCCGTGATTTTTCAGAGACGCAGACCCGCTCTCATCTGGCAAGGTTTGGAATAACGCAATCTCGCAGCGAGACACTGATAAAAAATCTGTCCGGCGGTGAAAAATCCCGTGTTTTACTTGCGATAAATTCGTTCTTCAATCCCCATGCTATGATTCTGGATGAGCCAACAAACCATCTGGATATCGAGACCCGGGAGGCACTAGTCGATGCAATAAACAAATACCAAGGAGCGGTAATCCTGATTACCCACGACTTTTTTACATTGTCCAAAACATGCCATAAACTTTTTATCATCGAGGGAGGGAAGTGTACTCCCTTCAATGGGTCCCTAGATTCCTATCGAGAAATGTTACTCTCCAAGGGGATCAATCAAAATTCTTCCGCCAATAATTCGGGCAAAATTGAAACCTCAAAACGACCTGGCAATGATTCGAAGTTGAAAAAAAAGTTGTCGCTCTTGGAAAAAGACATCAAAATTCTAGAAACTGAAAAAGAGGCCCTCGAAGAAAAATTATCAAAATTTCAAGACAAGGAGGTCTATGGGCTGTACACAAAATGCTGCGATGAGCTGGCAAAATTGGAAACCCAATGGCTGGAATTGAATACCTGAGTCGGAAGCCTTTCCCCATGCTCAGCATGCTGAAAATTCAATGGGCACGAATTTTCTGGATGGCATATGCTGGAAATGCGGCTTCCGCGTAAAGCTATGTTTTCTCCATGATATTTTTTACTATCATAGCATAGTCGTTTAAACTAGAAGGATAGCGATGAAAAACCTTTTCGGCTCATTGTCTTCGTTTCATTTCCCATACCATGCCTCGTTGATTGAAAAGACTATAAACCCCTGCTATCCAAAGGTAACCGTTCTGCTTATCCTAAAATAAACACTCGACGGATGCACTCACCCAAATGAAATTTCTGTGGGCGTTATTTACCCAGGAGTGCGTTTCCGCCGAATTTCCTTCCCAGGCCACACCGGCCTTCGCCTTTGCCTTATCGTTGATGGTGTACACTAAATCTACTCCCGCACCATAGAAGAAGAAATTCCGCTTCTCGCCTTCGATACATTGACCACTGCACTTTTTCGCCGTCTCGTAGCCAATCTTACCGTCGATTTCCATACCCAGGCCTTGACCAAGGCGCTCTCCAAGGTCAATTTCATACACAACTTTGGCTTCCAGGGAAAAGTCTTCGTTGTTGAAGTCGTAGAATGCATAGAGGGACGGAGACAGGTAAATATCTATGCCAATGCCACCATAGATTTCATTGGAGTGTTTCTGTCTGTCGCCGGAGGCGGATGTGTAGAAGTAGTGAGTGTAGCCAGCGTCAATGGTGTACACCTCCGCCATGGCGTATAAAATTCCTAGGCACGGCGCCATCCTGCCATAGTTTTCCTCCAGTGCGGCAATGGCATCCAGGGCAACGGAAAGTTTCACATCTTCCAAAATTTTGTAGCCCAGCCCTAGGTGCGGGAAAACAGCCTTACCGCAAGATTTGCAACCATTGGATACACGCTCCGTTGCGAATTTGACGCTCATTTCCCATTCTGTCTTTTCATTACACCAATTCACCGGCTCCTTCGGTTCGTCGGCAGCCACACTGAAAGTTGAAGCTAATATCAATAAAACTGCAACCGCCGACAATCTTTTCACAAATTCACCTTTTCCCCACCAAAAAAATATAAACCATGGAAATGTCAATAATTTTCTCCGGATCTCAACAAAATTAATCCCCCATAGAGACCTTTATGGTCGTTTTAATCCACACAAACAGCGATAAAAAACTTTTGTGGTACGATCAATGGTCATGCAATGGTTACCGATTTGTCTAAGTAAACATCTTGGATGGCATTCAATAGGGCCACACCATCTTTCATGGAACGTTGGAAAGCCTTTCGTCCACAAATTAACCCAGATCCCCCAGCCCGCTTATTGATAACAGCCGTTTCGACCGCCTCATGAAAGTCATTAGCCCCCGAGGCTCCTCCCGAATTTATTAGCCCAGCCCGGCCCATGTAGCAATTTGCTAATTGGTAGCGGGTTAAATCTATTGGGTTATCGCTCGTTAATTCCGAATAAACCTTGTCGTGGGTTTTCCCAAATTTCAATGCCTTGAAACCTCCATTGTTTGTCGGTAACTTTTGTTTAATTATGTCGGCTTCAATTGTTACACCCAGGTGATTTGCTTGACCTGTCAGGTCAGCGCTTGTGTGGTAGTCTTTGTCGGCATTAAATGCATTGTTTCTTAGATAGCACCAAAGAATTGTTGCCATACCGAGTTCGTGGGCTAGTTGAAATGCTTCCGTCGTCTCCTGTATCTGGCGTGTGGATTCGTCGGACCCGAAATAAATTGTGGATCCAACGGCCGCAGCTCCCATATCGTACGCCTGTTGAACATGGCCGAAGTAAATTTGGTCAAATTTATTGGGATATGTCAATAATTCATTGTGGTTCAATTTTACAACAAAAGGTATCATGTGAGCATATTTTCTAGAAACAATCCCGAGTACCCCCAATGTGGATGCTACGGCACTACAACCGCCCTCGATGGCTAATTTTACAATATTTTCAGGGTCAAAATATTCCGGATTTGGGGCAAAACTGGCAGCTGCCGAATGTTCGATACCTTGGTCTACGGGAAGAATCGAAATATAGCCTGTTCCCCCAAGGCGTCCCGTGTTACGAATTCGCGATAGGCTATTGAGAACGGCAACCGACCTATCCGACTGTAAAAATACTTCGTTGATAAAATCTGGCCCCGGCAAGTGTAATTTGGACTTGTCTATCGTTTTGCACCTATGCTGAAGCAAGCCCAACCTATCATTTTTTTTAAATTCTTCGACATGTTTGTTCATAGATATTCCTTAATATTGCTACTATTTTTAGAACTTTTGTAAAAAAGGCAATGGATTTATTGCGATCTGGAAGTAAATTCATTGTTTTATTTGTCCTTCGAATTATTTTTTTGTTAAAAATTTGACATTATAAATAATAGGGGTACCATCGGTAAAATTTTTTCAAAAAAGGAGGAATAAATGGATGTTTACACTGATGTTACCCAACTACATGGGGCTCTCTATGAGGTACCTGGTCAATTTGTGGAACCGGGAGAACCGGGTTCGGCAATGGACGGAGTAGTTTGGACATCGAGAGCTATGCGACAAATGCAGGGTCTACGAGCAATTGCCCATGAATATGAAGCTGAAATTGCCGAAAGACCATTGGCAGAAAGAGAAGTCACCCTTCTTGTTAGAGGCCAACTGCTGGATGGCCGATTCGTTGTTGATGAAGTAGAAGCACGAAACCGTTTAAATCATCTACAAGCAACGGCTGTGCAGGGATCCAAGTTGGTGAAAATTGTCTTTGGTACTATTGGAATAATAACGGGAATAGTATTGCAATTACAAGGTAATGAGTATGACGCAGCCGCCTACGGGGTTGCATTGGCCTTGATTGCATCGGCCATAGAAAACATTTTTATAGACAGAATCAAAAGGCCTGATCCTGCATTGAGAGGAGAATATCAGGTATGATATATGCAAAGGCGTAGGGGAAAAGTTTGTCGATAGCAGTTTCTAATTGTGCTGATCGTATCCACAACAAGCCATAAGCCAACGTCAAAGGGTATCCTGGGAAATGTGGCCCCTCCCTAACTTTGTTAGGCTGGAGGCCCTCCGTTGAGGTATGGGTTGTTTTTTTCTTTCAAAATGGTTGTAAATTTTCCATGGCCGGGGATAACCGTCGTATCCTGGGGCAATGTCAAAAGTTTTTTCCTTATTCCGGAAATCAGTAACAATTCATTGCCTCCCGGAAAATCAGATCTTCCAATGTTGCCATTGAACAGTGTGTCGCCCGTAAATACACATCCCAGTGACTTGATATAAAATGCCAAATCCCCGGCGGCATGACCTGGGACCCAGCGGCAGAAAATTTCCAACCAGCCGTTGATGTTGATTATATCGTTATCTTTTACCTCGACATCGATTTTGCAGGGGATAAGGCTCATGTCCGACCCAACAACCATTGTAACCAATTCCGGGTGCTCAATTAATAGTTTGTCCAGCCCATGGGCATAGGTTTGTACTCCTAAATTTTTAAACACATGGCCGTCGCCCACATGGTCCCAGTGCCCATGGGTAAATAAGATGGCGACTACTTTTGTGCCCGGAAGGAGCATGCTTTTACTCGCTTCGAATGTTCCAAATGGGGCATCGACTAGCACAGCTTCGTGGCACTTGGCATTCTCAATAAATCCGACATTGTTTCCGATAGGACCACATTTTGCAACGAAGATTTGCACTTCTTCATTGGACGCGACTAAAAATTTTGACCTATGCATTTTGAAAAATTTCCAAGATCACCTTATCTTCCAATTCTCTAATACCGGTGATTTCAGCAACATTGTAGGAATTCCACACATTGGGCAATCCTAAATCATTGGTATAATCTCCACCCTTCAGGTAAAAAATTTTGCCATTTGGCTTCAAAAGTTTTTTCGAATATTTCAAAAAATCGGCTAAATTTGTTACCGCCCGGCCGACAATTTTGTCAAATCTATCAAAAAAGTCTTCGGCCCGAATGTTTATCGTTTTCACATTCTGCAGGTTGAGTCTTTTTACCATATCGTTCACCGCTATGATCTTTTTCCCGACAGAATCCATCAGTGTAAACCTGGTTTCACGGCAAACAATGGCCAATGGAATCCCAGGAAGACCACCTCCGGTCCCGATGTCCAAAACATCTTCACCTCTGGTAAAACTTTCAACTGCGGAAATTGACAAGCTGGGAATGATGTGACGGTCGATAACATTTTGAATATCTTTCCTTGAAATAAGGTTAATTTTTTCATTCCACTCGCCCAGTAATTTGGAATATTCTACCAGCCGATGTAGCTGGCTTTCTTCCAGCCGAGGGAAAATTTTTGCGATTAAACTTTCATCTGCCATGAATTACAAGTAATTACTTCTTCCGGACCTTACAGACAATTTCTCAGAAAAATTCATCGAGCACTTTCCATCGTTGCATGGAAATTTCTTCGGGCCGTAGGGGTGCGGCAATTTTATATTCCGACAGCCAATTTTGCAATTCAACACATCCGTCCTTGCCGATTCCACCCATTTGTTTTCTTCTTTTTGTAAAAATCCACCTAATGGTCTGTTTCGTCCTTGGTTTAAAAAGGAACGGGTTTTGTTTTTTTACCATTGACACCATGACCGATGACACCATTGGCTCTGGATAGAATGAGCCCGCAGCCACCCTATGCATGCAAACCCTATCATATGCCGATTGGATGAAAATTGAAATGGGACAGATTTCCGAAGTACTGATGGAGGAAAAAAACCTCTGTGCCGTTTCGGATTGGGTGATTAAATTTATGCTCTGTGGTAAATGGTAACATTCCAAAAGAGCATTTATCCAAGTGGATGAAATTGAATAGGGCAGGTTGGAAACCACCTTGAAAGCACCCATATTTTGTGGCAATCCGGCAATCGGAAAATCCACCGCATCGCCCTGCATCAGCTGTAAATTACTATAATTTACAAATTTGGATTTTAAAAAATTGAAAAGGCGTCTGTCCAATTCAATGGCGAACAATTTGGCTCCGACCTTTAAAATTTTTTCTGACAGTGCTCCAAGCCCTGGACCAATCTCAACGATCGCATCACCATCTCTTACGTCCGAAATTGCCATAACTTTATCAACCACATTGCCATCGATTAAAAAGTTTTGACCAAGCTTTTTGGAGGGAATTATTTTGAGGCTTTTTAAATCAAGCAGCGTTTGCTTTAATAACGACATTGAATTGGTTGATGATCTATTAATTTCTTTGAAAAATACCTCGGGAACCACAATTCCCAATGCCGGAAAATCACCAGGCTTCACCTTCAAGCCCCATGCCCTGCTCATGCTGTTCCTTCATTTCATATACCCAACGTAGCACTTCAGCCACCGGCTCAATTAATTCCGTAGGAATGAAAGTCATCACTTCCCCAACATCCATGAGAGAGTGTGCCAGTGGTACGTTACGCATGATTGGAATATTATTCTCCCGTGCCACCCGCATCATTTCCTCTGCGATGGCTCCCTGCCCAGTCGCCAAAATGATGGGCAAAGAAGATCCTCTGCCTTTCATGTTATAGTATACGGCTACGGCGATGTGTTCAGGGTTTGTTATCAGCACGCTGGATTGTTTTGTCCTGCGTGGAGCATCCTGTTCGACCATTTCACGGTGTATCTGTTTTCGTTTTCCCTTAATTTGTGGATCTCCTTCCATTTCCTTATACTCCCGTTTTACCTCATCCTTGGACATTTTCATTTTACCCATAAAATTTCGCTTTTGGAAGACAAAATCGATACACGCAACTACGATGTATGCAAAGATCACATTGTATGCGAATCGTTTCATTATTGGGCCCAGAATGTTGATCACTCCCGTAAGGCCATAGAATGGTAACAGAAGCAAATCTCGAATTAGATTTTTTATGACCATGTAAATCAATATGCCCAAAAATATTATTTTTAGGGATGATTTCAAAAATTCGAAAAGGTTTTTTTTGGAAAAAATTTGTTTAATTTTTTCCGCAGGATTAAGTTTTTTTATATCTGGCTTTACGGTTTCGAAGGTGAGTAGAAAACCAATTTGAGCACAATTTGCAACCACAGCCATAACCATGCAAATTCCAAGGGCAGGCAGTATGATGCCAATCATTTGTTTAAAAATCCCAACAATAACGTTGGAATAGGCCATTTTAAAATCTTCCGATAGGTAACCTATGGGAAACACAAGCATATCTCCTATGGCTTTCACGTGACTGGACCATCCAAGGCCCACATATGCATACAAGCCTATTAGCAGAGATGTGGAAATCACATCCGTACTTTTACACACCTGGCCTTTTTTTCTAGCATCCCGCAGCTTTTTCGGTGTGGGCATTTCTGTTTTTTCACCACTCATCTATCTAACAAAAATCTTAACAAATTCCGCAAGTTTACTTCTGGACGTAAAATACAATTCAAAGAAGTAATTCAATAGGGACAAATACATAAACAAAAACATCATGGACAGCCAACTTTTTACCGGCATTGCTAGGAAGAAAACATTAAGTTGGGGAGCAAATCTGTTGACCATGCCAAGCCCAAATTCTGCCAGGAACAAAACTATCAATATGGGAGCTGCCAAGGAAAACATTACGGCCATCAAATCCTTTATCAAATCCATAAAAAATACCGCAAACCCCACCTCAAACTTAGGGAAATATGAAAATACTGGCCACACTTGATAGGTCTTGTATATGAGATCTAAAAAAAACAAAAATCCACCGGTGGAAAAAAACGCCACCGACATCATTTGTATCAAGAAACTTCCCATAAGCGATGTTTGGGAACCCGCCATCGGATCAAATATGGTTGCCATCGATGCCCCACGTTGAACATCGACCACAAAACCAACCCCTTCCGCCGTATAGAAAATAAAACTGGCGACAAACCCCAAAACAATCCCTATGATAACCTCTTTTATCAGCAGTCCACCCATGGCTAGAACGGCAAATTGTCCCTGGGGAAGTGTTGGAAATACTAAACAGAACAATGGCAAAGACAGTGACAGTATGGTGACATTTCGTCCGGTTCCTACTACAAATTGGCGCGAAAAAAATGGAGCTACGGCCAATGATGCCCCCAATCGTGCCATTGCTATAATTATCAACACGCATGTACTTGATATTTCCTTTAGTGGCGTATCCATAATCCACCCGTTACTTGGTTAACACCGGAAATTCATCGAATAGAAAGCTAGTGAATTCCAAAATTTCACCACCTATCCAATGACAGGTTAGGGCCAATACTACGATTACAAAGATCAATTTTACCGCAAACCCCAATGTTTGTTCCTGAACCTGGGTCAACGCTTGCAATAGGCTGATGAACAGTCCTACTGTCGTAGCTATCAAGATTGGCGGCATCGATAGAACCAACACTAAAATCATCGCCTTAGATGTTACACTCAAAATAAACGACTCGTGCATAAGTTTATACTAAAGTCAGGCTATTTAAGCAAAAATTTTAGGATAAACAATCTTTTATATTTGAAATCTTTGGAGGTAAAACCCTCTTGTCTTCCGAATGACTTCATTGCTAGAGAACAGATTTTTTGGGAAACCGATGGAGTAGACTTTTTGGAAGATCGTTATTTCTGCCCAAATGCTATACGCTGATCACTTGGGCGATTGGTTCTTGGCAATTTCGAGCTCTATAATTTTAAATTGGACGAAGTTTCCTTTTGCTTTACCCGTTACTTCGCGAAAATATTCCACTGTAATTTCCTTATCCACTCCATCGAACGTGTATTTGCAGTAAGTATCAATATCAAAATCAGACCGATCCTTTATAAAACCTTCAATTATCTTTGTACGCTCAAAGTCTGTAAGTACATCGTAAAACTTACTTGCGACATTCTTTGGAGCAACGCATGTCGTTGTCCCCTTTGAGAAAATTTCTACCACACTAGTGTTGTCCGTGCTACACATAACCATATTTTTTTCCTGTTTATGATTTTGAAAGTTAAAGCCATCTTTTTATTAATTTCCTTTAAATTCAAAATTTTGTAAATGATACATTTCAATCTGAAAGCTTTTGCATTGTCAACAAAAAATTAGGATTTTTAGTGGGTGCGGGGGGAAATACCATCGATAACGAGGATGATAGTGGCCAAAAGGTTGATTTGTCATAGCGACCAATCGGAAAATTTAATGGAAGAATTGTGTCATTTGCCAGGATTCGAATTGTCTTGAATTTTTAGTATATTCACATTTTTTCAGCTACGAAATGACCTATAACAGAGATAATCCATTTTTAGCACCTTTAAAATTTCGGAGAAGGTTGAATGGCCAGGCGAGCGATAAAAACGTCCAACATCTAATTTTCGATGTGAGCAATGGTGGCATATCCTATAAGTGTGGCGATTCGATTGCCGTACTCCCCAAAAACAATGAAAGTGACGTAGCCGAAATTTTGCATTTGTTAAAAATAGCCCCTGAAACACAGGTTAAGCTCCCTTTCCTGGGGGGGAAAATACCGATTTTTTCTGCCCTAGGGGAATACCTTTGCATAACTAATTTGTCCGACCAATTTTGGAAGTGGCTTGGGGAAATCGAAACAAATTCCGACATGGGCTCATTCATCGGTGATAAAATACTCCGTCCCGATCCGGAATGTCAGGTTTTGGCAAAATCATATTCACTGTTGGAGATTTTAAAAAAATTCGATGGCCACTGCAAAGTAGAACCGGACGAATTGGTATCCAAGTTACGCCGTTTGATGCCACGGCTATATTCCATCGCCTCATCTCCCCTCGCTAACCCGAATGAAATACACATTGTCGTTGGGGTTGTTAGTTATACAAATGCCACCGGAAATAAAAGAAATGGCATTGCATCAAATTATTTGGCCAACGATGCAAATATTGGGGAAGGTGTTAGGGTTTTTGTGGTAAAATCCATGTTCGCATTGCCGACAAATGCTGAGTCGAACATCATAATGGTTGGACCGGGAACTGGAATTGCACCGTTTAGGGGTTTTTTACAAGAAAGACAATGCGTGGCGGACAAAGGTGGTAAAGTCGGGAAAAGCTGGCTGTTTTTCGGTGACAGAAATCACGGGACAACTTTTTTATTTGAGGAAGAGTTACAAACTTTTAAAGATTCTGGCATTTTGACAAATCTGGATTTGGCATTTTCGAGGGACCAGGAAAATAAAATATACGTTCAGGATAGAATTTGGGAACATCGCAAAGAACTCTGGTCGTGGATTTCCAATGGAGCCCATGTTTATATTTGCGGCAATGCATCTAAAATGGCCGTAGACGTCGAAAATACCCTAAAGAAAATAGCCATGGAACTCGGAAACTTCACCGAAGATGAGACCAACGGTTTTTTCAAACTGCTAAAGGACAATCGACATTATCAAAAGGATGTTTATTAAAGTTAGCTGCCTCTAACATCGACGAATCAGCTTCCTTGCTAAAATTTATCCCGCTGGTGAAACTTTCTATAGTCAGATATGAGGCGCTTCCTGTCGACGGTCGTATAAATTTGGGTAGTGGAAATATCCGCATGGCCAAGCATCTCCTGTATGGAACGCAAATCTGCTCCATTTTCTAGTAGGTGTGTGGCAAAGGAATGGCGTAGGGTGTGAGGAGTTACGGATTTTTCTATCCCCGCCAGTTTTATGTATTTTTTTAAATGCACCCATACGGTTTTTCTGGATAATTTGCGGCCCGTTATCCCTATGAAAAATGTGCTATCCGTTTTAGATTTTACGAATTTTGGACGTGTGACGGTCAGATACCGTTCCAGTTTTGATTTGGCAATGGATCCAAAGGGGACACTTCTTTCCTTTGCTCCCTTGCCATACACCCTCAAAAAGCAGTTTTCAAAATCGATGGCCTGTATTTTGATATCACACAATTCGGACACTCTCAGTCCGCTGCTGTAAATCAGTTCGAACATTGCACTGTCCCGCATAGCCAGTGGAGATTTTTCTCCATCCAATTCCAAGATTTTTGCCACTTCCTCCGATGTCAATGTGTCCGGTAGTTTTCGCATACAGCGGGGACGTTTCAATTGCTTGGCAACGTCCAAATTTGCCATGTTTCGGGATTTGGCAAATTTAGAAAACGACCGCAAGGCGGACAATTTCCTTGCCACCGTGGCCGACGAACACCCAGATTTGTCCAGAAACATTAACCATTGGCGCAGCATTTCCAACGAAACCTCTGACCAACTTTTTAGGTTTAGGGCGTGCTTCGAAAAAAAGTCTAGGAGGGTTAATAGATCATTTTCATAGCTGGCTACGGTGTTTTTGCTACTTCCCCTTTCCAATTCCAGGTGTACGAGGAAGGCATCGATGTCTCCTTTCAAAACTGATGCCGTTTCATCCATCGGACTTTAAAATGCTTAGCTTGGCACGAAAACCTTCTTTCAATATCGACTGTACCTCGGATGGTAGCCGTGACTTCTTTTTTTCAGAGTCATCGTCGGAAGTGGAAATGGGCTGATTTTTCGTGTCTTCGGATTTTAATGCCCGAATGTCTTGTAGGATGGCATCGATGGCACGGGATTGCCCCCGTTCAGCAGCTTTCAATAGGGTGGTTTCAAAGTTTATGGTTTCGGAAATTCCGGTTTTGACGGATTCTTTTGACCGGTGAATTTCTTCCAATATCCGAACCATGCGGTCAGGGTAATTGCCATCCCCATCCAAAATACTTTCCAATTGCTCGTAAATCCTCGCTTCTACATCGCACAGAACCCTATACATGTCACAGTTTTGCGATGAAACTTCATGGGAAATTTTTATGAGCTTTTTATAATCGCCGTAGTAAATGCTGCTAATTATGCCATCAATGGTATTGTCGTCGGCTAACCCATAGGCAAGGTTTATTGCTTCTGGGGTTATTTCGTTTCCACAGAAGGTTGCCATTCGGTCAAGGATCGATTCCGCATCCCTAACACCTCCGTTGGCAAGGCGGGCGATTGTGAGGAGTGCTCCTTCGGAGATTTTCATTCCTTCGCTCCTGACGATTGCAGATAATTTTTCGGCCAAGGTGGAAATCGGTACGGGCCGGAAAGAAAACCGTTGGCATCGGGATGTTATGGTTGGCAAAACTTTGTGCGCCTCGGTGGTGGCAAAGATAAATTTTACGTGGGCCGGTGGCTCTTCGAGGGTCTTGAGTAACGCATTAAAGGCGGCATTTGATAGCATATGCACTTCGTCGATGATATATATTTTATATTTGCATGCAATGGGAGCATATCGGCATTCCTCGCGAAGATCTCGAATTTGCTCGACGGAATTATTTGATGCTCCATCGATTTCTATGACGTCCAGGCAGTTACCCGATGCTATGGAATGTGAAATTTCATCGTCGGGGTCGAAATCTACGGAGGGCCCACCGCTAGCATTCAGAGCCATGGCCAATAGACGGGCGGTGGTAGTTTTCCCTGTTCCCCGAGGCCCAACGAATAGGTAAGCATGGGCAACACGATCCATATTTATGGCATTGGTTAATGTCCTAACGATGTGATCCTGCCCAATGATCTCTTTAAAAGTTTTTGGGCGCCAGCGAAGAGCAATTACCCTGTATTGGTTCTGACTTTTATCCAAATTTCCTTCCACAAAACTTTTCTGCATAGAATCCTATGATGTGCAGATCCTGCAAGTTATCTCCCCAAAGTAAAGTGATATCAAAACGCTCTACGGGGAAAATTTTTGTGAAAACCCATGGCCAAATCCACGGGCCCGATTGCAAGCATGATGTCCGCCACAATGCCCCTAATTTGGAACGAAATTTTATGAACATCCATTGGAAATGGGATGGGTGAATTAAAATTTATATAAAAAATTTTTATCCGCTCCGCCTTTCGTGGGAACGGTGCTCAGCACATATTTTGCATTTTTCCTAACCAAATTTTCCATAATATTTATTGACTGTGGGGAAAAATGGGAGATACTGTTTGAAAGTGGTGAATTTGGGCAAAGGTCAAAATGTTGCAAAATTCGAATAATATTTATGTAGGTGAGCATCGTCGCAACCCGGACGAGAAGGGTAGGGTATTATTGCCGGCAAAATGGAGGTTCGGGTCCGAACAACATGAGGTATACATTGCCATCCCTAATCCATCCGGATGCATAATCGTTTACCCTCCCAAAATGGTAGAAAAATTGAGAGAAAAGGCTTCCAATGTAAGCCTAGGAGATAAAAAGGGTCAAAAAACCCTCACGAAACTTTTTTCGAAGGCTGACCAGCTTACCTGTGATAGCCAGGGGAGGATTTTGCTCAATCAAATGCTCTGTGCCCATGGAGGATTAAACAGGGAAATCCTGATGGTGGGTAATTTCATAACGTTTAGCATCTGGGATCCGGTAAGGTACGAAAAATATTTGAGTAAGGATGAGGAAGAAGAAGATGAAATCAGCGTAATTTTAACACAGCTTGGACTATGATAGAAAAGGCACAGTTATCACTATCCCACTGTTCGGTTCTTCTGAATGATGTCGCAAAATGGTTAAACCCATCCAAGGGTGGACAATTTCTGGACTGTACATTTGGGGGTGGAGGACACAGTGAAGCCTTGTTGCAGGCCAATGAAAAGAACTTTGTCTATGCCATTGACCGTGATCCAAGTGCTAAGCAACGGGCCCAAAAGCTTTCGTTGACCCACAGTAACTTTAGGTTTTATCAGGTCAATTTTTCCGAGATTGGCTGCCTGCGTGTGCCTCCATTGGACGGCATTGTAATGGATTTAGGAGTTTCATCCTTCCAACTCGACGATGAAAACAGAGGGTTTTCTTTTAAGTATCACAGCCCACTGGACATGCGCATGGACAATAGTCGTGGGATCACGGCGGCGGACTTTCTATGCAAAGCTAGTGAACGGGAATTGATAACAGCCATTCGGGACTATGGAGAGGAGGAATATTGGAAAAAAATCATCTCTAGTATCTTGGACAACAGAAAAAATCCGGATATGAAATATGCTGATAGTTTTGCCAAAATCATCTCCGGCTGTATTCCCAAAAAAAAGGGACAAAAAATTCATCCAGCTACCAAAACATTTCAAGGGATAAGAATTTTCATCAACGATGAATTGGGTTCCCTAGAAGCAGCATTGCCCATTTTGTTCGACAAATTAGCGATGGGTGGTCGACTAGCCGTAATCAGTTTTCATTCGCTGGAGGACAAAATCGTCAAAAAGTTTTTCAACCAAATGGCAGGGAAAGCGATCGATAAATTCGATAGTCAACCTCAGCAAGAGCGAATTTCCTATGGCAATATTTTGACAAAAAAACCGATTATTTCCGATGAAACCGAAGTTGATTATAATCCGCGCAGCCGATCTGCCAAACTACGCATTTTAGAAAAAACACGCAACATACTAGATTGAATATGGAAAATAAGTCAGACAGATTTTTTCAAATTTGTACATTGTTGTGCATAGGCGGTGTTTTTATATCATTTTTTCTGTCTTTGTCTTTGGTTAAAGCGAGGCAAAACATAATATCATGGGGGCGAAAAATATCAGAACATGAGCGGGTTTTATCCCTATATATCACAAAAAACACAGAACTGGATAGGGAAATTTTAAAACTTAGCTCTACCCAATCCTTACATGAATTCATCGAAGTAAATGGCCTTGTGGTTGCAGGTGTACACAATACGGTAAAAGTGTCAAAAATGGATGTCAATTTTTATGCTCTAAACCATTCGGCTAATAAAGTTGCAAATCGACTTCCCCAGGAAAAATTTCCAAAACAAACTAGTCTAACCATGCGTAACTAAAATTACGGCAATTGTAATAGGTAAACGCATAATCCCTAGGGGCAGGGCTCATAAAAGAGATGCTATGAACCTGACCCTAGGTTGGTAGGTACAGCCCCGTCAATCGTTTTGTCCTTTCCTTATTTTGAGCTGCAATGGAATATGCCCTGGGGTCTCCAACGATAAACACTTTATTTTTTCCACGCGTGATGGCAGTATACAGAAGGTTGCGCTGCAACATTATGTAATGCTGTTTCAACAGTGCAATTATTACGATGGGAAATTCACTACCCTGGGATTTGTGTATGCTTATGGCATAGGCCAAATGGATATCCGACAAATTCCCTTTGTTTAGGCATATGGTCTCATTTCCGAATTTGGCCGTTGCCATATGATCATCGTCGTTCAAATAGGTTATATTGCCAAGATCTCCATTAAAGATATTCTTTTCATAATTGTTTCTTATTTGGATAATTTTATCCGCGATTCTAAATTGTGTCCAAGGAACACCATATTCCTTTGGAATGAAGATATTTTGAAAAGTGGTGTTTAAATTTTCCGTTCCAATTATTCCCTGGTGTACGGGGACCAAAACTTGCACATCGTTGATCGGATCAACATTGTACCACATCGGAAGATACTTTTGACACAGGAGAGTTATCTTTTCCAGACAAATTTCAGGGGTTTCAGCCTCTATGAGGTGAAAATCGCGGGATGGATTGATGTCACCGAAGGAATGCATTATTTCTGGGCAATATTCCACCGCATGGATGATGTTGTGAGCGACGGAAACGATTTCGCTGCAAGCTTCCTGGCGAAAAATTCTATCCAACCGCGTGACATGAAATTTCCCAGATTTTATAATGTCTCCCAATACATTTCCTGGTCCCACGGAAGGCAATTGGTCGATATCACCGACAAGCAGCACGTGGGCGGTGGTTGGAAGCGCCCTAAACAATGAAGCAGCCAAGAAAACATCAACCATGCTTGCTTCGTCTACTACGATAAAATCCAATTTGAGAGGCGTAGATTCATCGTGCAAAAATGTGCGTTCCCCGGGCTTATATTGCAGTAACCTGTGAATGGTTTGGGCAGGTTTCCCTGTGGTTTCGGAAATTTTTTGGGCAGCACGCCCCGTGGGAGCACACAGGACGATGTTTGCTTTTTTGGCAGAAAGAATTGTCACAAGCGAACGAAGGATGGTCGTTTTCCCAGTCCCAGGACCACCGGTCAAGATCGATACTTTGTTTGTCAACGCGGCTTCGATGGCTGCAATTTGTGCCGGTGCAAATGCCAAACTCTCACGCTTTTGTACCCAGTCAATCGCTTTTTCTGTCCAAATATCGGGCAACGTTGAACTTTTATCGAAGAGAATATTTTGTAAACACCTGGCTATGGTATCTTCCATATTTTTTAGCGATGACTTTTGTACGATTTCATCGGAAATCATGTACAACCTCCCGAAGGTGATTAACTTTTCAACGCGTTCGTTTATCCTGTCGGGGGACAATTCCAACAAGATCTGTGCTGATTTTAGTAACTGTTGGCGATGGATACATGTGTGGCCATCATCTTCGGCCAGCGATAAAATGTGCATGATCCCAGCGTCGATACGGGATGAATGCGTGGAAGGAATGCCAAGATTTTTCGCAATTTTATCGGCCGTTTTAAATCCCACCCCTTGCACTTCCTGGGCAACGCGATAGGGATCGGTTTCTAAAATTGTCCGTGCTCCAACACCATATTTTTCATATAGTTTGATGCACAGTGCGTTGGTCACATCATAGGTCTGCAAAAAAATCATGATGTCCCGTATGGCAAATTGGGAATCCCAGGCATCTTTTATTTTTGCCGCACGCTGTTTCCCAATTCCATCAACCTCCAACAACCGAGCAGATTCGGTCGACAGAATATTAAACGTATCCGATCCGAAATAATCTACTATTTTCTTTGCATAGATTTTCCCAATTCCTTCGATCAATCCGCTGCCCAAATAGCGCCGAATACCCCTAATATCGGAAGGCAATTTGGACTCAAAGTGTTCCACATTAAACTGCTTCCCATGCCTCTCGTGGACCGTCCAATTTCCTGTCATTTCCAAGATTTCACCAGGCTGAACGCCCGGTAAAATTCCACACGCCGTTATTTTAGTTCCCGATTCCGATTCCTTAACCTCTATGATGCTATAGAAATTGGCATCGTTTCGAAAAATAATCCTTTCGAGTACGCCTGCTATGGTTGGTTTCGACTCTTCTGTCTCGGTCACCTATTCTCCCCCATGGTAATGATTGGTGCGACATTTTTTGCCAAAAAACCCATCGTCTCCGCCCATGTGACTACTGGCAATGCATGCCTAATCTCGGTAATGTTTTGCATGGCTAACAAAAAACTCAGTAATCCAATAATTGCAAGTGTTTAAGCAATTTTCATGGGTTTGAACATAAACTGCGGGAAGGGGCACTAAAAGTGCTAATAGTTTAAAATTTTCATGCCCTGCATGATATAGTTTTGTACATAATCTTTTACGGCGGTTTTTAGAGGTGTAATTTGCTGGTCATATCCTAGGCTGTACAGTTTCGAAATATCTGCACACGTATGGTATTGGTATTTATCTTTTAACTCACCCGGCATATCGATAAATTCTATGCAGGCTTCCCTGCCCATGGCTTCAAAAATGGACAGTGCTAATTCTTTCCATGTGGATGCTACTCCAGAACCAAGATTATAAGTACCATAGGTGGGATTCCCATTGACCACTTCTGGAACTTCTGCCAAAAATATTGTCATGGCAACGGTATCTTTTACATACAAAAAATCCCGCCTCTGTTCCCCATCCTTGAACTCCTGTCTGCCACTTTTGAACAGGTACACCTTGCCACTTGCGAGAATTGATTCGTAGGCCTTTAATACCATGCTACGCATGTTGCCCTTGTGATATTCATTGGGGCCGAAAACATTGAAATATTTCATGCCATGGATACGTAAATTGTTCCTAGCGGCATACAAATCAAAGAGATGCTTGGAATATCCGTACATGTTCAATGGGCGTAGGGCGGTGTTCGGAAAAACTTCATCGGACATTCCCCGAGAACCATCCCCATAGGTGGCTGCCGATGATGCATAGACAAAACGGATATGTTCGCTGTGTGCAAAATTTGCCAATGTCTTTGTGTATTCGTAGTTGTTTTTAATCAAATGGGCCGCATTCTTTTCCGTGGTTGATGCACATGCTCCCAGGTGAAAAATATGAGTAACCCCATTCAGTTTGGGATCTTTTTTTTCTATCATATCAAGCATGGTATCCGCTTCGACATAATCGTTAAACCGCAAAGGAACAAGGTTGAGAAATTTATCGTCATTGCCTAAAAAATCTGAAATAATGATATTTTCAAACCCCCTGTTGTTCAATTCACCGACCAACGCACTCCCAATGAATCCAGCACCACCCGTGACTAAAATAGTTCCCGCCTCTGAAAGTTTCATGGGCTTGGATGATTAAAATTTTTTGCCCATTGGCAATAGCCAACATAAAATGTACGAACTATTCAAGCTGTTATCTTTCTAAACATGGACATAGGAAGGACCCGAAAAGTGTGTGAGATTTTAACGTTGATTAAAGGTTTGGGATATGTATCTTGCTTGTCAATGAAATGCCCGAAGTGCGGACATTTATATTCAAAGGTTACCGATACTCGCATTACTGCGGATATGACTTCCATCCGCCGCAGGCGCGTATGCCTAAAGTGTGGCCATAGGTTTTTTACGAATGAAACCCTGTGCGTCGAGTACCCAGTGGTTATTAAACGGGATGGCCGAAAGGAAGAGTTTGATGGAGAAAAAATCAAAGCCGGACTAATGAAAGCATTTAAAAAACAAAGCGGAATCAAGGAAAAAATTAACAATATCCTCAATGGAGTTCTGGCAGAAATTATTTCGAAATACCCGGAAAAAGTTCCTTCGGAGAAAATTGGAGACATGATAATGGACCAACTGAGGACCAGCGAACCCGTCGCCTATCTGCGCTTCGCCAGCGTATACAAAAATTTCGAAACGGCAAAAGATTTCGCACTAGAATTCGAACAGATGTTGCTAGACCTCCCCAAGTAGGAAATCAGGTAAAGAATTAAAATCTCAGTATCATATTTCTGCTACGGAATTTCCCGAATTTTTGACATAAATGATTGACATTTTCGAGCAAAAAAACACACCGCATGTCTGCGGTTTGGGAAGGAGATATGTGGAAAAAAATATGAATAGTGAGATAAGCCATGAGATAATAAAACGCTTTGGGGTGTTGATAGAGAAAAAAGTCTGTGGGGAAGAACTGACCGATAATGAAATACGAGAGATAACAAATGCCATAATTACCCAAAAAATTCCCGACTTCCAGTTATCGGCTTTTTTGATGGCAGTGTACTTTCAAAGTATGAGTATCCAGGAAGCTTCGACATGGACGGAAGAGTTGATGCTGTCCGGCGATATCATCGACATTGGGATGATTTCGGGTCCCAAAGTTGATAGGTGCTCCACGGGAGGAGTGGGAGATAAGTCGGCTTTTGTATTGATGGCAATAGCTGCCTGTTGTGGAATAGCAGTTCCCACATTGGTCGATAGCTACGACGGGTTGGTCATTTCTGATTTAGACAAAATGTCATCAATCCCCGGGTTTGACCATAAATTTGACACTAAAAAGTTTCAAAAACAACTTAAAAAAATGGGATGTTGCTACTATAAACAGCCGGAAAATATTGCACCCATAGATGTGACTCTCGACAAGGTTAGGCGTTTAATTGGCACAATTTCCAGTGTTCCGCTTGTGACGGGAAGCATTTTAGGGAGCAAGTTGTCCTCCGGGGCAGATGGTGTCGTTGTCGACGTTAAGTGGGGCAACGGTTCCTTCGTGAAGGATATGGAACAAGCCAAACAGCTCGGTAGAATGATAACACGGGTCGCCCGAGCTTTGAATAAAAAGTGCATTGCGATTGTAACGGATGCCAATCAACCCCTTGGGAAAACGGTGGGGACTTGGCTGGAAATCAAAGAAACCATCGAGTTACTACAGGGACAAGGTGATGCAGAAATGCAAGATTTAATCCTGCGAGTTGGTATGGAATTCATCAGATTAGCGGGAGTCGCAGGATCAACACTGTCAGCCAAACAGTTGATCATCAAAAAACTTTCCGATGGATCAGCTCTAAATAAATTTAAAGAATTGATAGCAGAACAAGGAGGAGATGTGTCATATATCGATAATCCGGAAAAGTATCCACAGGCTAAATATTCCCGTAAACTATCGGCGCAAAAACGGGGCTACATACATACGGTAAACGCTGGTATGATTGCACGAGGGGTAAGGATTTTGTCCAAAAAACCCGATGGAACGATAGACCACATGGTTGGAGTATCCGACATAATGAAAGTTGGCATGCAAATTAAACAGGGAGAACCGCTCATAATGATTCACTATAATGATGAAACAAACCTTGAATCTGCACTGGAGTACTTTAGGGATGCGTATAGACTTGCTCCAAAAAGGCCGACATTAAACGAATTAATCGTGGAACGTATTGCATAGCATATGAAAAACACATGGCTATTTCTTATAATCTCCCTGTGCATACTCACCGGATGTAAAAAAAAGGAAGTGAATGTTGTCCAGCAAGATTTGAGGATATCTTCCCCAAATGAATTGTTAAATGCGGATCCACAGCAGGTATACAGTAGCAGTGACCGTAAGATTATGCAGGCTGCTTTCGAAGGGTTAGTTGTGCCAGATCCTGAAACAATGAAACCGCTGCCTGGAATGGCAGAACGATGGAAGGTATCGCCTGACAAAAAAGTGTACGAGTTTTTCCTAAGGGACAATGCCACATGGTCCGATGGAACTCCTGTTACGGCAGGAGATTTTGTCTATGCGGTCAAACGAGCACTATCGTCCAAGCTTGCCTGTGCGGCAGTGGATGTGTTTTTCCCCATCCTCAATGCCAAAGAATTTTTCAATAGGAAAATTCGAAATTTTTCCATGGTTGGAATACGTGCGATAAATTCTCGAACGTTGATAATTGAACTGGAGAAAAGCGACCCATATTTTCTAGTAACTCTGATGCACCCATGCTGGTTTCCGTTAAAAGATGAGGTTGTTGCGTCGTTAGAAGAGTATACCCGTTCTTTGGACGACTTGTCCAGTGTTTTTAAATTAAAAATCATTTCCAATGGCCCATTCACTTTTGCGGAGAGGACTCCAGGGACAAGCTTGCTATTGAAAAAAAATCCTAAATATTGGGATGCCGACAATGTATTGCTGTCATCGGTAACGTTTTTTACAAACAACAATCAAACCCTAGCCATAAAAAATTTTTCAGAGAGGCGAGTAGATATCGTTGAGCTTCAACGGGATGGTGAAAATACAATCGAGGATTGTTTGCAAGACAAAGAATTTATGTTATCCCCGGCATTCGAATGTTTTGGCATTGCATTTAATGTTACGAACCCTGTTTTCCAAAATAAAAATATTAGGCTTGCTTTGGCTCTGGCTATTGACCGAGAAAAATTGTTAGCCAAAATGGGGAAAAACAAAACGCTTGCAGCCTATAATTTTATCCCGCCCTATGATAAAAAGTACGATAATACACCTCTGTTCAAGCAAGATATTCCGCTAGCACGCAAGCTATTTGAAGAAGCGGGCTATAATTCTACGATAAAATTTCCACCCGTAAAAATATTGTGCAACGCCTTGGATGCCGGATCATATGCCATAGTCCTAGAACAGATTAAGGAAGATTGGAGAAATGTTCTAGGGGTAAATGTTTTCATAGATAATAGAGGTTTTGACTCCTTTTTCGCCCATAGAAAGAAAGTAAACTTCGATGTAATCAAAGTTTCACTTGGAGGTTTGCATTGCAACCCTGCATTTACCATGCACATTTTTATGTCCAAAGATCCCCACAACTATGGCAAATGGGCAGACCCAGCCTACGATGAGATGCTAAGACGGATCGAGAAAACTACCAACAAGAAAAAACTGAGAAAGTTAGCAAAGGAGGTGGAGTTGTACCTAATCGATGAAATGCCTGCCATTCCGTTGTTTTTTAATTCCCACTCATTTTTGGTAAGAAAATCCCTGAAAGGATGGTTTCCCAACCCAATGAATATGCATCCACTTAAATTTGTTTACTTTTTCCATTGAAATGTTCCTGGTCACGCCGTTGGTTTTTGTCATATATTCTGCCATTTTTGCCATAAAATAATCGTATCCCCATGGGTTATCCTGTATGTCCAGTGAAAGTTCCGTAAAAGTATTCATAATCGGACAATTTGAAGAAGGCATAAAACAAATATTGTTATTCGGTTGTGCTTTTTTTGCAATTCGTTCAACCAAAGAATCATCTTCGTACATTATTGTAAATAAACAGCCGCCGTTAATGGCAGCATCCATTTGCTTCAAGGAGTCTAGCATTGCGTCGATGGCAAAATCTAGGTTGGTAAAATTTGGCAAATGCCACTTATAGACTTTGGCAAAGGAAAAGTTTCCTTCGCAGGGTGTTTTTTCATCCATCAATAAAAATATGGCATCAAATTGCCCCATAAGGTATATTTCATTGATGGCAAGGGTTGTATTTTGATCCATGGATCCATCAATATTCGGCAGTAAAATAGGCGAAATAACTAGAATGTTCATTGGTGGGATACCTAGGTTAAACGAACGATCAGACAAGAATTTTTTGGAAACAACAATTTGTTTTGCATATGTGGAAACTTTTCGTATCATTTTCTTCGATAGGAATGGGGTCGAAGAAGGTTAGATTTTGTACGTTGATCTTGGCGGCTACTTTGTCGTTACCCGCCGAATCTTCCCTGAACAACATCGGAGAATTGCAGCGAAAAATATTTGCCCAACCCACTCAATTTGATTCCGACGATCCAATGCCAGAAATAACGGCAGAAATAAAACTAACGGACGATGGAACATCCTCCATAGTCAGATCAACGAAAAGGAAGGCCAATGTTACATTTTTCAACAACGAAAATGCCCTTCGCCAAAACACTCGAAAAAAATTGTTAGAAGAAGTTGAGACAAATTGGCAAACGTCTGCCCCAAAAGATCCGATTTTAGACGACCATTCAGCCACCGATTTATATGAGAATACGCTCTTTGAGAGGGCAAACAGAATTACCATTCCCCGGGTAAGGTTCATAAACACCCCTCTGTCTCGGGTAATTGAATCCTTGGCCAACCTGGCGGAGGTTAATGATCCCACCACCGATGATAATGGAAAAGGAATGAATATAGTACTGCTTGGCATGGAGAGTGTGGAAAATGAACCGGTGGTGAATTTGAACTTGAAAAATATTTCTTTCTACCGTTTGGTTGAGTTGATTGCCCAATCGGTTTCCTATCAATTTGATATCACCAATGATGCGATCATTATTTATAAGCGTGACCTAACCGAGGGCGTATTGGATACGCAATTTTTTCCCATATCCCGCGCAACTCTGGTCCGACTAACGGGTATTCAAGGCATAAATCACCACATATATAATGCCCCGGGTTCCCCGGAAAATATCGCCGACGAAGAACATGCCATAAAAGAATTTTTTCAACGGGCAGGAATAAATTTCAAGGATGTTGCCGGTAGCAATTTAGCGTTCGATGGTTCCCAAATAATAGTCACCAATACGGGAAGGAATTTAAGAAAAATTAGCAACATACTTCGAAAATACTCCGAAGTTAAACAGGTTGAAATCGAGACGAAATTTCTGGAAGTCCAGCAGGGTGTGCTTGATGAATTGGGCTTTCGCTGGCAATTTGGAAGTAAGAACACTGCCAATAAAATATCTTTTCAGACCGGGAAAACCGTTGATAATTCACAGCGTGATAACCTACGCACGCTAGTAGAAACATTTGCATCTACAAATTTTTCAAGGGGGGATGGCAAAATAGTTGGATCCAATCCAGAAGCCAGCCCCATTACCCTGCCTAACCAACCACCTGGTCTTCCAGGGCAAATAAACCTGGGGGCATCGGCCATACCCCTGACGAATTTTACCGGCGTGTTAAATAGTCTACAGTGCAACGTTATGGTCCAGGCATTGGAACAACATGCCGGGTCGGATCTTATGAGTGCTCCAAAACTGACGGTGCTTTCCGGAAAGACGGCCAAAATCGTCATAGCCATGGAATTACGCTATCCGCAAAGCTATGGGGACACGCATTCCGAAGTTGGTACGGGATATTCCGGGCTGGGCGCGTCGAGTTCCGCCGGAGTGACGATAACGGCTGGCACACCGCAAAATTTTACCACCCGCAACGTTGGTGTGGAAATGAGTGTAACTCCCATCGTCGAAATGGACGGAAGCATCAGTTTGCAACTTGAACCAAAGGTCACCGAATTCGAAGGGTTCGTTGAATATGGTGGAGTAAATGTTGCCGTAACATCGGGCAATACGGTTACCATTCCATCCGGATTTTATCAGCCGATATTTTCAACGCGGGAAATCCACACGGAGGTTAATGTTTTCGACGGAGCAACCGTTGTCATGGGCGGTTTAACCCGCGAAGAAGTAAAAGAAGTAAACGACAAAGTCCCCATATTGGGAGACATTCCTCTGCTCGGCAGATTGTTTAGATCGAAAAGTGAAACCATCCAGAAACGAAACCTGTTGATTTTTGTCACCGCCCACACCATCTCTCCTTTGGGAAACAAAAAATTACTGCCCAATGCGGAACAATCCTCGAGCCAAATAGTTCCAGCCCAAAGTTTAAAGTGATATTTTGCCGAATGGTACCATCGGAGGAATCCACCATCCCATTGATTTTTTACCTAAAAAGCAATGGCGGAGAAAAGCCTCCAAGTAGTTCGACATCGGTGCGTCCTAAGAGTTTTGCTCCAATAAAATATTAGGCTTGACTTGGGGTGGTAATTATGGAATTTAATGCATCCATGCTATCCACGGTCCAGTCCTGTGCATTGCGAGGTATTGACGCCGTTAATATCGCCGTTGAGGTCAATTCCTGTGAACGAGGAGATTTAAAATTTATAATCGTTGGGTTGCCCGATGCGGCCATAAAGGAATCCTGCGACAGGATATTTTCTGCGCTTGTTAACAGCGGTTATGCCATTCCCTACACCAGAACGACCGTAAACTTGGCACCCTCCTACATTAGAAAAGAAGGATCTTTCTATGACCTGCCCATTGCACTCGGAGTAATCCAGAGCACGGGTCAGTCCTACCTCCATAATTTAAGTGAGTTCATAGTCGCTGGAGAACTGGGGCTGTCTGGGAAAATTCGAGAAATCAAGGGCGGCCTCACCTTCGCCATAAAAGCAAAAAAGGAGAAGAAAAAATTGCTATTGCCCGTGGAGGCTGCCCAGGAAGCATCATTCGTCGACGGTGTGGAAATTTTCGCAGTGAGTAATCTAACCGAAGCGGTTAAATTTTTGACCGGCCAAATAAAATTAGATCCCTTGGAACACAGGAACTTTCTTAGCCTACTAAAAAATGGAGACTGCCTAGATTTTTCTGAAGTAAAAGGCCAAGAAAGTTTACGCAGGGCCGTAGAAATAGCCGTTGCTGGAGCCCATAATATTCTAATGATCGGACCTCCTGGCGCTGGAAAATCGATGATTGCTAAGCGTATCCCGAGCATAATGTCCATGCCCACCTTCGATGAATTCTTGGAAACGATGAGTATTTATTCGGCGGCAGGATTACTCATGGCAGAAAAAAATGCCCATTTCGAACGGCCATTCCGGTCCCCTCACCACACGATTAGCAACGCAGGTTTACTGGGAGGAGGCAGCATTCCGTGTCCGGGAGAGATTTCACTGGCTCACAACGGGGTATTATTTCTGGATGAGCTTTCGGAATTTCGCCGCACAACCCTAGAGTCTTTGCGCCAACCGTTGGAAGATGGCAGTGTGACAATTTCCAGGAGTTCCGGAAAGGTCAAGTTTCCCTGCCGAACAATGATTGTTGGGGCAATGAATCCGTGCCCATGCGGATATTTGGGGGACAAAACGCGCAGGTGCAAATGCAGTCATTTGGACATTCAACGGTATAGGTCCCGCATCAGTGGACCGATGATGGATAGGTTCGACATACAGACGAACGTTCTTGCCGTTCCGATTGAAGATATTCAGTCAAAAAAATTTTCCGAATCATCCATGGACATACGGGTTCGCATAGAAAAAGCATCAAAAATTCAAACGGAACGCTTCAAATCTTCGCAAAATAGATGCAATGCCCATATGTCCCACGGTGAAGTGATGAAATTTTGCAGAGTTGATGAGGAATCGTCAGATCTGTTGGCGACGGCCATGAAACAACTGGGCCTTTCTGCCAGGGCATACGATAAAATTTTAAAAGTTAGTCGTACCATTGCAGATTTGGAGTGTGAAGAAAAAATTTTATCACGCCACATCCTAGAATCCATCCAGTATCGCTCTCTGGATAGGTTATAAACTATAAAAAAAAGCTTAACAAGCTTTGCCTTTGCTTGCAATCTTTTAGGCAAACATTATCCAATCTTTTTCGAAGGAGTATAAAATTTCAAATGAAAATAAAATACGATGTTTTGGTGGTATTCCTCTTAGTTGCTTTGGCCGCACTTTCAGGTTCTTTTCACGTTAATTATAGAAGGTTAAAAAATGAAATTTTCAAATTAAGAATAAGAAAAGAAATCGACAGGAGAAATTGTCAAAGGCCGATCATAAACTGTCCAAGATCGATAGCAAGGAAGCCAATATTAGTTTCCTACGCACAAGTTTTTGAAGATATAATTTTGTATGATGTCTTGGGTGACGTTGAGGATGGTTTTTATATCGACGTTGGGGCCAATCACCCTATCGAGGATTCTGTGACAAAGTTTTTCTATGAGGAAGGATATCGTGGAATAAATATCGAACCTCTTTTGCATGAATATGATATGCTCAAACAGGATAGGCCACGTGATATCAATTTGTGCGTTTGTGCTGGAGCAGAAAACGGAGAGCTGGCACTCTACGAACGGGGTGGGCTTTCCACGCTAGATGTAAACATTGCCAACAAATGGGACATTGTTCCTTCGCCAAGAAAAGTTAAAATTATTCCACTCTCGTGGATTTGTAAAGAATATTGTCCAAAGGGCCAGGAGATTCAGTTTTGTAAAATAGACGTGGAAGGGTTTGAAAGAGAAGTTCTGCTGGGGTTTGATTTTCAAAACTTTAGACCAAAAATATTTCTCATAGAGGCTACGGAACCATGTACGATGATTCCAACTGAACAAAAATGGGAAGAAATTCTGCTGAACAACGGATATGAATTTGCCTATCAATACGGTGTAAATCGATATTATGTTGACAGTAGGTTCCCTGACCTAAAGGAAAAATTTGTCGGAATGGGAAAAATAATGGATAAGTACATCATCATGAAATGGTAATTTTTGAGTTTGAAACTGCATGTTGTATCTTTTAACCCCGCTTAAATTATAACAAAAATTATTGGAAGCGAAACATATCGTAATTGACTATTAAATCTTTCCGATTACGGTTCCAAAAAGTATGATTATTAAACCTAAAACACGTGGTTTTATATCCCTAACGGCTCATCCCAAGGGGTGTGAAGAAAATGTAAGGCAACAAATTGCATTTGCAGAAAAACATAATATTCCCAATGCCCCAAAAAATGTTTTAGTCATTGGGGCTTCTACGGGCTATGGTTTGGCAAGCAGAATTACACTAGCCTTCAGCGGAGGAGCAAATACCATAGGGGTATCCTTTGAACGTCTATCCGAAAAGGACAAACCTGCCTCCGCCGGCCGGTATAATTCGGTCGCTTTCAAAAAATTTGCGGAACAGAGTGGTCTATTAGCAGAAAATATAAACGGCGATGCTTTTTCATCCGAGGTGAAAGAGCGGGTAATAGATTTAATAAGGCAAAAATTTGGACAGATAGACTGTGTGGTGTACAGCCTAGCATCCCCCAAGAGAACAGATCCCTTTACCGGTGAGGTTTTTAAATCGGCCCTTAAGCCCATAGGAAAACCTTTTACGGGGAAAACCATCAACGTGGATAAGGAAGAAGTCTACGAAGTAACCATCGAGCCGGCTACGGCAGAGGAAGTACGGGCAACGGAAAAAGTAATGGGAGGCGAAGATTGGGAATTGTGGATACAGGCCCTGCACAATGAAAAGTTGTTAGCAAATGGTGTCAAAACCATCGCCTATTCATACATTGGCCCTGAAATCACCTGGCCAATCTATACAAATGGAACCATAGGAGCTGCCAAGGATGATTTAATGCGGGCAATGGAAGCGATAAAATTTTTGTTGGCTGATATCGGAGGACAAGCAATCATTTCCGTAAATAAAGCTGTAGTAACCCAGGCTAGCGCTGCTATACCAGTGGTTCCACTGTACATTTCAATCCTCTTCAAAATTATGAAAGAAAAGGAGATCCACGAAGGATGCATAGAGCAAATGACTAGACTGTTTAGCGAAAGATTATATGGGCTCCATGCCGGAAAATCCTTGGATGAACAAGGTCGCATTCGATTGGATGACTTCGAACTAAACCGGGATGTTCAAGATGCCATCGCCAAAATTTGGCCGAAAATTTCTACGGAAAATTTGAAAGAGTTTTCAGACATAGATGGGTATAAACAAGAATTTTTAAAGCTTTTTGGTTTTGGATTAGCTTCCATCGACTACGATGAAGATGTCGAAATTTAATTAAATCTTTTCGGAAAAAATGTTGACAATGGTTTGTTGAAAAATTATGCTTTCAATACTTTAAGGAAAGGAAATGATATGACATATACAGGTGGCCCTATAGTAAGCCCTAGTAGAGACGCAACAACGGTGACCCTCAGTAGAATTTATAATCTTTTAGCCAGTTGCATTGCGACATATGAAACGGCGTTAAATTGTGCTATTACTAAGTTGGAAAGCGAGGATGATATTGGTCAGGAGCAGATGCTTGCACTACAGGCTAAGATTCAAGCATGGGGAAATTTAACTAGTACGTGCACTGGTCTGTTGCGTGCCGTGGGAGATGCTATAAAAACAACGTCGCAAAATGTCCGATAAATTGATTTTTCTGGATTGGTAATGTAGATGGATAATGTACCAAGTGACACACCGAAAAGTGATTTGTCCATCTCTACGGAAATGGTTCAATGTTTGATGGAGATTGGCTATGTGGCCATTGGGCGTGGATTTCAGTCCCAGGCTATAAATGTTTTCAAAGGGATAATCGCCGCACGGCCGAGCAGTGAATTACCACTGATAGGTCTTGCTGTCTGTAAGCTCAATTTTGGATACATCATCGAGGCAGCTAAAATTCTTGCCGAACAGGCATTAAGGTTAAACCCTAATAGTGGAATAGCCAAGTGTTTTCTGGCAATTGCTGTTAAAGCGTTGGGAAATGAACAGGAGGCATGTGATCTAATGCACCATGTATGCGACGATGCTACTAGCGACCCAGTCGCTAAGGCCATGGCAGAATCGTTTCTTAATGGCAAAGATGTTTCACCATAATTTATGGTAGATCAGATTTCATAGAGGGATCGGCACAAAGAAAAGTACTTTCGTTACCTTTCCTTCAGTGGCCGTTTTATGGCTGTTTTTCCTAACGAAGACCCAGATAAATACCATTCGAAGGAAGAAAGTGTTCATTTTGCCCTTGCCTAGCAAAGTGCGTAAATGTCTTTCTCAAATAAAATATCTGTCAGTGTGCAACTTTTCATGGCCATCATTTTCGTTTGGTGTTCGTCTATGCCGCTTTTTCGTTTTTCTGCCATCGGGATCGCCTGTCCAATTTCGTTTTTTAAGGGAAGGTATTTGTTTTTCCGCTTTTGGGAAAACTTTTTACCTTCTGCTTCTTGCCCTAGAAAGAGTACTCAAGGCCGGTAGAAAGGTTGTGGGTGGAAATGTCCCTGTTGAACCTTGCGACGTAGAAACCGACGATGTTCCAGTGGTCGTTGAGTTTTTTAACGGCTTCAAAGGAAATGATGGTTGCAGTTTTTTGCCATTGGCCTTGTGGTTTTGGTATTGTTGGTTTTCACTTCGGCGAAGTGTAAAACTGAGCGATAATTTTTCAAGATTTAAAAAAAATATTGCAAATAATGTAAAAACATAAACTATTGCTTCCGACAAGGATAGGAGTTTATGGAAAA
>JAIRXJ010000001.1 GCA_031268375.1 Puniceicoccales bacterium
GCGTCGACACCATGGTTGGACAAGATGAATTGGAGAAAAAGTTGGCCAGTGGAAAACGGCTTAGGGTCAAACTAGGGGTTGATCCCACGCGGCCAGATTTGCATTTTGGGCACTTGGTCGTTTTCAACAAGCTCAAACAGTTTCAAGATCTTGGCCATGAAACTACGCTACTAATTGGGGATTATACCACAACGATCGGAGACCCTTCAGGTCGTTCCTCTGAACGGCCAATGCTGTCCAAGGAACAGATTGAGGACAATTATAAAACCTATGTGGAACAGGCCTTTAAGGTTTTGGATCCGGCCAAAACGGTGGTAAGAAAAAACAGTGAATGGTTTAACGGTATGTCCTTTGGGGATGCAATCTTGCTTGCTAGGCAAATGACGGTGGCCCAGATGCTCGAACGGGAAGATTTTAGCAATCGATACAAAAATAAAACCCCAATTTCGATCGTTGAATTTTTGTATCCCTTGTTGCAGGGATACGATTCCATCATGTTGGATTCTGATGTCGAAATAGGCGGCCGTGACCAATTGTTTAATTTATTGGTGGGTCGTACTTTGCAAAAAAATATCGGCAAGGAAGAGCAAGTGGTCATTACAATGCCATTGCTTGTTGGATTGGACGGCACCAGGAAAATGTCAAAAAGCTATGACAATTACATCGCCTTCAATGACACAGCAAAGGACATTTTTGGCAAGGTGATGTCGATTTCCGATGAGACAATGTTCGTGTATCATAAGCTTCTTTTGTTGAAAACGGATGAAGAAATTGAACGGTTAAAGGCAATGCACCCGATGGAATGCAAAAAGTCGTTAGCAGAAAATCTGTGCTCTCAATTTTACGGCTTAGATGCTGCTAAACATGAACGGGAGCAATTTGAAAAAGTATTTTCGCAAAATGATATGCCTGACAGCATGCCAAATTTTAGTATCCAGGAATTGATGGGTAAAGAAGCTGCTCCCTTGGTAGATATTCTATGGGCGACAAACCTGTTCCCAAGCAAAAAAGAGATTCGTCGACTATTTGAACAAGGTGCACTCAAGATTGACGGCCAAAAAATTACCGACAGTTCCTTTCTGTGTAAAATTTCCAATGAAGCGATGGTCATTCAAGCCGGGAAAAGAATTTTTCTCAAAATAACAGAATAGGTAGTAGTTGGCATATTTTAAATGTTGCCTTGATTTCCTCCTGCCGGGAAATGGAGTTTTATGCATTCCGCCGATGCTTGCAGGTTAATTTTTCGACCTTCGAATCTACTTACCGACCCAGCAGAATAATTTTAGTAAAGCTATCATTTTAATTTTGAGTTGAAATGTAGTCGTAGTTTTACACCGTAGAGGCAGTGAAAATTATCCCTAGTGAGTCCTTGGGAAAAGTTGTAATTTTGCTATGCTTACTTCCTTACAACGTGCGTTGTTTGGGCACAACCTCGGAATTACAACCGCTGCGAAATGTCCCCATAAATGGTTTTATATTACCAGTTTTTAATGGGGAAGGTCAAAAAGTCTGGGAGGCCCGTGGTAGTTCAGCAACAATGATTGAAGACAATTTATTGCGGGTAAAAAAAATGAAGTTACGCTGTTTTACCGACGAAGAGAATCCCCAGGAAGCGTTTTTTGCCATCAGTGATATAGCATTTGTTGTTCCGCAAACAAACTCAATATCGGGAAATTTTGAAATAAAAATTTTTGGTCAAAATTTCTATGCATCAGCCCACACTTGGGAATTTTCAGGCAATGAGAAAAAAATCATCGCAAAAGATCACGTCAAAGTTTTCCTTGATTTCAATTTAGAGGAATGTTCGCCGTAAAAACCATACCAGGATTAATAATTTTAATGTTACCCCTGGGAATATTTGCTTCTCCAGCCCAAATCACAAGTGATGTCCTTGAAATCCGGACATTGGGACCCCATGTCCATATGCATTTTTCTCACAGTGCCCACATCGAGGGGGATAAATTCTCTCTGAAAGGGGACCACATACAAGTTATCATAGTCGGTGGTTCCCCACAGAACCCCAACCCATCGGCAGTAAAAGAAATTCATGCCATGGGAAATGCAGCCCTTGAGTGGGAATTATATGGGGGAAAAGCCGATCAAATAAGCATTTATCCTGCTAAAAATTTTATCCTATTGGAGGGAAATGCCGAAATATGGGACGAGGGTTCAGGAACAATGTTTGGACAAACACTAATCCTAGATTTAAAGAACAGGCGAATCAAATCCGAAGGTTCGGAGTTCAAACGCTCGACTATGTCAATTAACGATATTTCAAAGTTTGAACCAAATAACATGTTGATAAAATAAAATAAAGCGATGGTAAAAATTACCAACAGATTGTTTGTAAAAAATTTAGAAAAATTCTATGGCCAACGGGAGGTAATTAGGAATATCTCCATGGAGATAAATGGAGGAGAGGTTGTCGGATTACTTGGTCCTAACGGCGCTGGCAAAACTACTACTTTCTATGTCGTTATGGGATTAGTCGTTGCCGATTCGGGTCAAATTTTTTTGAATGACGAAGATATCAGTAAACTTCCCATGTACAAACGTGCCCGCAAAGGTGTGGGATATCTTCCACAGGAGAATTCCACCATTCGATCACTAACGGTGTGGGAAAACTTGCAAGGCACGGCTGAATGTTTGCATCTGTCTAAGAAAGAACAAATCAAAGCCATAGAAGAATCGTTGGCAGAAATGAAAATTTCACACATTGCCGGGCAAAAAGCTTACACTCTTAGTGGAGGGGAATGCAGGAGGCTAGAAATAGCTCGCACACTGATATCTAAACCAAAGTTCCTACTCATGGATGAACCTTTTAGCGGGGTAGATCCTATCAGCGTCAGTGCGTTACAAAACATTATCATTTCCCTAAAAGAAAAAAATATTGGTATTTTTATTACCGATCACAATGTGCGCGAAATGTTAAAAATCGTAGACCGTGCCTATTTGATATACGGAGGTAATATTCTTTGCCATGGCTCCAGTGACGTGTTATTGAAAGATCCAAACAGTAGAAAATTTTACCTCGGTGAAGATTTTAACATGTGATTCGAGATGCCCTTTTGTAACGTTTTGCATATTTTTAATTTCAGAGGGAATTTTGTGCCAAAAACGTATGGACTCTCAATCGTGGAAAATTTAAAGTGTTTACTTTTGTCTGTTTCATATTTTCCTGGGGGAGTAGAAGCTTAAAAGTCGCCATAGGTAACTTTTGGCGAAAAGTTGGCTATGCATGAGATAAAAAAGTTTTCTTCGGGAAATGTCGTTGTGATGACTTTGTCAGGGAAATTGACCCACAGTGATTATGCAAATATTGTTCCATTTCTTGCAAAATTGATAAAAAAGTATGGCTTGATCCGGATTTTGATCGAGCTCGACAATTTTGAAGGATGGGAAGTTTCGGCTACCTTGGACGACATTGTTTTCGTTTTCCGGTATTCTGCACACATAGAGCGAATGGCATTTCTGGTTCACGCCAAACAAAATAATCTTGCCCTACTGCTCGACCGGCCATTCGGTAGGGCATTCGGAGACAATGTTAAATATTTTCACAAAAAATACCGCGAAGATGCCTGGCAGTGGATATGCGATGGAGCAAAAGATGT
>JAIRXJ010000015.1 GCA_031268375.1 Puniceicoccales bacterium
GGTGGCGTAATGGATGCCCCAAATTCTACCTTTGGATAGAGGGAGTCTATGAGCGCCGTAGCCGAAGGAATCATAGGATTAGGTATCTCAATCCTCGTGTTGAATGGTGTGCTCGTGAAGTTTGGTGGGGGCACGGGGGTGGTGGATACATGGGATCCAAAAAAACCAACGGGAGGATTTCCTCCTCCCATGTTTCTGTTCAGCGGAGACCAAGATGGTCTACCAAAACCTCCAAAATTTCCAAAAAAATTCATTTTTCCTCCTTTGTCTAATTATGTGGAGGGGTATGATACATAATTCCGTAAAATGTCAATGCTAAAATGGGACCCATCGAAAGGTATTTAGCCCAGGGTTGGTAGAATGAGGTCAACCCCAAATCTTTGCAAAAAAGAGGACCCTAGGATGGATTAATCCTTTTTGCCGGCGATGGTTTTATAGTTGAGCAGGTGCTTTATGCCGATATTTTCACTGGAGGCATTCCCTCCCCATGAGCCGCAACCGAGGGTCAATGACGGAGTAAGGCTGTCATTGGAAAACCCGATGGCTCCCTGGGAAGCCGGCAAATTGATTAGCAACCTACCCGTAGGCATTTTGCTGGCGAAATAGTCGATGCGCTGTTGATCATTTGCGTCGGTGTGAAGGACAGACGTGTGGCCCAATCCGCCAATGCTAACCAGTTGTAGTCCAATTTCTACGGCCTGTTCAAAATTCGGTGCCCCATAGAGGGAAAGAATTAGGGATAACTTCTCTCGGGCATAGGGATTGGTGGCTTCGTAGATTTTTTCTTCGCTGACAAGTACGCGGGCCGATGGGGGAATCCTAAGGCCAGCTAATTCTCCAATCTTCTGGGCACTCTGTCCGACGATTGCAGGGTTGAGTCCCTTTTCGTTGATAATGATTTTCCCAAGTGTCGCTGACTCCTCTTTGTTTAAAATATAGGCTCCCTGTTTTGCTAGTTCTTCCCTTACGTCATCATAGACACTTCCTACGGCGACGATGGATTGCTCGGAGGCACAGATGACGCCGTTGTCAAAAGTTTTGCTCGCGAGTACGGCTTCTACGGCCGCCGGTACATTTGCATTTTCATCGATGATGGCAGGGGTATTTCCTGCTCCGACCCCCAGTGCGGGCTTTCCACTGGCATAGGCGGCTTTTACCATGCCACCTCCCCCCGTAGCTAGAATAAGGTCAATGGACGGATGGTGCATAAGGGCTGCGGTTGCTTCCAGAGTTGGTTCGCCTAGGCATGCCAACAAATTTTTGGGAGCCCCTGCCTTGACTGCGGCATTGGCAACGATCTCCACCGCTGCAGCCGTACATTTTTTCGCCCTCGGATGGGGAGATACCACAATTCCATTGCGCGTTTTTAAAACCAGCAATGCCTTAAAAATTGCCGTGGCAGTTGGATTTGTTGTCGGAATAACTCCCGCAATCAGTCCAATGGGGTCTACCACTACCTTTACCCGATTGGACTTATCTTCGGAAATGATTCCGCAGGTTTTCGCCGTTGCATACTTTTCATAGATAAAGTGAGCGGCGAAATGATTTTTAAAAATTTTATCCTTTACTATACCCATGCCCGTTTCATCCACAGCCATCCTAGCAAGTTCTTCCCGTGCTTCATCCGCTGCCATTGCCGCAGACTTAAAGATTGCATCAACCTTTTCCTGTGGGAAATTTGCATAAACCTTTTGAGCTTCCTTCGCTCTCCCTATGAGTGTGTCCAAGTCATCCATAATTGTCCTTTTTTAATGCCATATGCCATTTGTTTCCTATTCTCAGCCATAGAAAGAATCTATTTTACCGGAAATCATCAATGAATCAAGCATTTTCTGACTTTTTGTCCGATAGGGAAAGACCTTTTTCTCCATAACTTTTAACTTGCCTAAGGGCAGTAGCGACCGGACAACAGACCAGTCCACCGCCGATACACCCTCCCGGGCATGACATTACTTCCAATACGATCCCTTTTTCACATTCCCCAGATTTGGCAAAACGTTTCAGATCCTTTACAACCTCGCGGTCCAGTCCATTAATAGGTGCAAATGTTACCTCTTTCCCACGTGGGTCTAGAACACTTTGAACCGCCTGGGAAACACCACCGCTTATGGCAAACTCTCTCGCTTCCTTCGCTGTTTGATATGGGAATGCTTCCTCTTCACATTCGTTGGGAGTAATTGAAAATGCTTCAAATAATGCTTCAACCTCTTCGCAGCCAAGAATGAGGTCGACCTTTTCATTCGCAAATACCTCTTCATATTTGGCTAGGCATGGGCTGATGAAAACCAAAACCCCATCCCCGTGTTTCTCCCGGGCGTATTCCGCCGTATAAAACAATGGTGTACCGGTGGTGGAAACGAATGGTTTTAGGTCTGGGATATGTTTCTTCACGAGGTTGTTGTAGGCGGCACAGCAGGACGTTGTCATAAACTTTTCACCCCTAGCCAAACGTTCTTCCAGATCTTTTGCCTCGTGGAACGATGTGGATTCTGCTCCCACAGCGACTTCGTAGACAAAGGAAAATCCAATTTTTTTCATGGCACTATGCAGTTGCTCTGCGGAACATTTGAACTGTCCGAGTAACGCGGGAGCCATCAAAGCCACTACCTTTTTTTTAGATTTAATGGCTTTTAACACATCGATAATTTGACTTCTGACCTGGATGGCCTCGAATGGGCAAGCAACCATACATTTTCCGCAATTGATACATTTGGTGAAATCAATCACCGCCCGCCCTCCTTCGTCCTTTGTAATGGCATCAATGGGGCAAGCATTTTCGCAGGGGACAATGGTTTTGACGATGGCACCGTAGGGGCAAGCGCGCAAGCACACACCACACTTTTTACAACTTTTCACATCAATGATCGACCGTTTCCCATCGTTGCTGATCGCATTGAATCGACAGGCGGCGAGGCATGGTTTTTTAGTACAGTTTTGACATAAATCGGTGACGTGTATGTGGCTGGTTTTGCACCCATTGCATGCACAATGGAGCACGGTTAGGGGTGGCGAAGAAGGCTTTTCACGTTCCAAAGCACGCTGAGCACATTGGTCCAAAGATTCTTTGCCATCATCTCCTTCCAAAGCTAAGCCCAAAATGCTAATTGCCAGTTCTCGACAAACTGCGGCTTCTTCTGAATCTTGCTTGTGTTCATGGGAAATCTGTCCAATGTTTTCTAAAAAATTTTGACCATCGAACATCCGGATAAGTCGAACCAATATTTCTTTTTTATGCGGCATCATTTTTCTGCATTCTCTACTTCTTTTCAAGAAAATCGATCATTAAATGATTTTTTCCATCATAATATTTATCAGGGAGTGCTCAGAATTATTAGCCTTCTTACAGAGATTTAATTACGAAATTATGGAACGGACCTTCTCCACAGTAATTAAACATATACGCAAATAAAACATGGAAGAATTTAAACCGCATAATTACAAAATTTCCAAAAAAAGACTTGAGTTTTGTTTTGAAGCTTTGTATAAATTTAACCATAAAAAGATTATGACGAATAGTATTTTTCAAAGAAGATTAGAAGGGGCAAATGGGGAACCCGGAGTAAAAAGTATAAACGTGAAACCATATTCCCAGGTAGCTGCGGCTTGGGGAACTTTATTGGGAAATGCGGAATACCCCAACCTAGGGGAGGTTTTTCAAAGATTCCCAAGCGCGCTCAAACTAATCGCCAGATATTTGACTGTCCCAAAAACAAACTGGCTTACCCAATGGATCTACGACCCATCCTCCAGGAGGATAAAATTAAAATTGCCGATACAAGCCGCATTATTCCTAATGAAAGCAGGTGATCTTTTATTTAAATTTTCGGGGCCAGTGGCAACGTTTCACATCACATTAAAAGTAACACTGTGTATCATAGCTACAGCCCAAGTGTTCATGGCTTCCGATAAGCTAAGGTCGAGCATTGCAAGCCCAGGTGGCTTGGGAAACCTTTTCTTAGCACTTATATTTCCATTGTTTGCCGATGCTATACCGTATTTTTATGGAATGTGGAGCGTCGAAATGGCAAATTGGTATACGGTGGTTTTCGCTTCTGTTTGTACAGTTTTCTTACAGGCTTTTCTGGAAAAAGAAGGATTCAAGGATGTATTGTCGGCTACAACATCGATACGTGAACTTATGGGACCTAACCTGTTTCTGGAAAGGGTTCCAAAGGTTGCCCAGGATCTTTGGAAGATATCCCACAACCTGGCAAATGGCTACTGTGCAGTAGAAACACTGGTACTTTCTTCCAAAAAAGTTTTGACATCCCTCTTCCGGGCTCAGGGTTCCTAAATTCAAATAAAAGAGGAAAGAACCAGTGGTGCAGATGGAAGGGGAAAGGGTATATGCATGGCATATAGAGGTTCTATGGAAAGTAAAAATATCAATGAACTTTTTTTGACTTTCGTGAAGTATTAGATAATATTTCCATTCCTATGGATGGAGTGTCTTCGGAAGGAAGTAGTATAACGGAGCAAAGATCGAAAGCTGGTCATGGATCTAACGTATCCACGAGCGACGTTCGACTCCAAGAGCAGCAAAAAGGAACAGCAGATACCGCCCTTTCCGATCGTAGTGCGAGTGTAACATCCGAAAATCCGAATGCTACAGGACTTACAAAAGTTTTGGATACTGTTGATGCCGTTGGAGAAAGAGTATCTTTTTATACAGACACAGTTGCCTGGATGATACAATCTTTTGTCGATGGAAATTGGGCACAATTTTCTGCACTACAAGCCACAATGCTTTTAGATACGATAGCTTTGGGAACTGCAAATCTATCGCATGAACATGTTCAGCAAGCTATAGAAAATATCACGCAAACAATTGAAGATAAAGAGGTGCTGAAATGTGTCACATTGGCAATGGATGTCGTCACTCATCCAGAAAAAAGTAGGGATTTCGATGTCACCACCGATGGTAGTGGACCAAAACTTGGTAAAAAAGATACCTTGCGCCAACTAAAAGCTGGCCTTAAAAAGCTAAATTCTATGGGCGATCAGGACGCTATTGGAAAGGCCAAGGAACTTATAACAATAGCAACAAGTATTACACAAAAGAAATTGAATATGGCCAAAGGAGCGAAAATTTGTGGAGTTGCGGCTAATGTGGCTTCAATTGCTGCGAATATTGCTGGTGTGATAGGAACCAGTGGGGCAAGTTTGATCCCGTGTGTTATAAATGTTGCAACGGCAAACCTTGCTTCCTCAACTAACATTGCCCAGGCAATGATGGGGAAAACGTATGCGGCGACAATTCTTGGGGGCAACATTGCCGCATTTGAGGCGTTAGATCCAGACGCACGCTCATACCTTGGACAATGCTATGGGTTGGCAGTCGACATTTTGACACATCCAGAAAAAAACAAAGGTTTTGAAAGCGCTGGAGGTACTAAATTCGGTAAAAAAGAAACAAAACAGTTCCTAGGGGCGGCCCTGGGTAAGTTTGATAAGTGGATACAAGGTGTGACAGATCCCAATACGCAAGAAGAGTTGGGAAAAATACGACAAGATATCAAAACGGCCCATGATGTCGTAAGTTCCAAATTGAAGAAAGCAAAGGTAACAAAAGGATTAAAGATTTCCGGTGCAGCCCTAGGAACGGCCGCCGTAATTGCTGCCTGTGTGGCAACTTTTGGTGCGGCTGCAATTGCCATCCCACCGGCGATCGGTGCAGCAGTTGGAGTTTTGGGAACAGGTATTAGCGATCTGAAATTAGCCCGTGAGATGTTGCAAAATAAACATTGAAAACCGTGAATAGGTGAAAGAATTTTGATTCCTATTAACTAAACGAGGATAAGGTCGAGACAAGATCGTACCAATCCAACCATTTTACAGCCCTTTTGCACTTTTATCGATCCCTTCGGGATCAAGGGAAAAACCCTTTGAAATAATTTCACAACAATGCTATGGAGGAACGAGGCTTTTTAGATCAATGGTAAAGATCGCTTCCTAAGGGGTTGGAGCGAGCGAAGGGACTTGAACCCTCGACATCTACCTTGGCAAGGTAGTGCTCTACCAACTAAGCTACGCTCGCTCTAGATTTGGTGTAAGTTGTAATGGCCATGGGACTTGTCAATGATTATTGCATGATTTGAAAAAATTTCCCCTCCCTCCGACATGTTTAAGCCTCTAGGCCATGGAAAACTCTTCTTTAAATGCATCAATGGCAGTCGTTGTCCCGACTAGCAATAATATGTCATCCTCCATAAGTTCCATGTCAGACCTAATATCGCTGATTTTTTCATTTTTTCTCTGAATTCCTACGATGTTTAGGCTATACTTTTGCCTAAAACTAAGGGTGGATAAAATATTGCCGACGAAGCTTGTATCACTGCCGATGCAGAAACTTAAAATGTCGAATTGGGCATTCATTCGCTTTGACCTTTTCTCCCCACTCTCCTTGAGCAATATTGCTTTGGCATCATTTATCTGAGACTCTGTTCCTATGAGGATTATGTGATCTCCGGGAAATAATTGACTATTCGGATTGAGCTTATAGGACGTCAAACCACCACGGGAAATAGCAATAATAGTAATCCCCGTTAGCTCACGAAGTTTTAGTTCGGAAAGTTCCTTGCCCACACACTCATGGTTTGGCTGCAGTAAAATTTCATGAATTTCTATGGGCCAGGGATTATTGGCAGCGGCTTTGGCTAAAATAGATTTCCTATGAAGTTGTTCCTGTGATTCTATCCTATCGTTAAAATTTTTAATAAACGCTAGCTCGAGCCTGTTATTGAGTTTCGACAATTGTTGCCATAGGAAAATCGCCAGAATAACGGCAATTGATCCAAACAAAATTACGGGAACGCCATGGGGTAAATATCTCGAAGCAATCCCTAGAAAAATACCACTGAATAAAAATAGAGCTGCAATAACGGAAATGGCTTTCATCACATTGAACACTCTGTTGTGTAGTAATTCCTTTTGGGCATGTTTGTTTAGCGAGCTTTTGATCAAATTAGTAAATATTGCTTGAATATTTTTTATAATGCCGACCAAAAACGGTATGCAAATTAAAAATGCTGCCACCCAAATGCACACTTGAAATACGTTGGAACTGATTTCAAAGATTTTTTCTTCGGGCAATTGCTCCGCATAGGATTTACTAACCATGCAGAATACTTTGCTCAAAAACTTTAGGATGGACGACAATACATTTCCAAATTCTCCGCTTTTGGTTAAGGCTGCCAGCCATGAAACGGAAAATAAGGTGCCACTCAGCAAAAATAACCAAAGCAGTGCCAATAACAGTTGCCGAATTACCAATCTAATGAATGTATTTTTTGATACATTATCTTTGATTTCACCGAGTAAATGGTGGTAAGTCTTGCCAAACTCCTTTAGAAAATTTGGACAGCGGGTGTAGAAAAATCCAAAAATCCTATCGGCTTGATTGCTCAAAATCGAACATATTAGGATTGTACCCAGTGCAACACCGACGGTCACGGACATAAAATCTTTGTGGAGCACACCCAAGGAATTTCCCAAAACGGCGATGACAAAGCTAAATTCCCCAATTTGTGCCTTCGAAAATGCGGCTTTAAAGGCGGTTTCACTTTTCTTCCCTATCAAAAACAAAGCTATGGTCCCAATACATGTTTGCCCAACGAAGGTTACGATGGCTAGGGTCAGTATCCATGGCCAAAAATGTATGATCGCTTTTAGGTCAATCATCATGCCAACGGATGTAAAAAAGACCGCATTGAAAACATCTCGCAGGGGTTCCGTTATTCGGTCAACCTGCAGGGTAATATTTGTTCGCGACAGAATTGATCCTGCCAGGAATGCACCCAATGCCACCGAAAAATTAAAATAATGTGCCAGTTGGCATATGGCCATTAAAAAGCCAATTATAGCTACCACCAATGCCTCTGGAGATGGATCCCGGAATAGGATACGTACGAAAAACGGTGCTAACAGCTTGCCCACACAAAATACCATGACAACGAATACGCTAATAACAAAGGTACTTCTCTTGACTTCGAACATATCGAACTGTCCCGTGTGTCCTATGCTCGAAAGTATTACCAAAAACACCATGGCAAGGATATCTTCCAATATTAGACAACCAATGGCACACTGGGCATATTCCGTGTTGAGTGTGTTTTTGGCCTTCAACAGTGGGATGGTTATCATCGTCGAACTCATCACCAGCATGGAACCGAGGAACAGCCCATTTAAACCAGACCAACCGAGTAACGGGGCGACCATCATTCCAATTGCTATCATTCCGATGGATTGAAGGGTCAACCAAAAGGCGGATGGAATGAAGATTTTTTTTAATTTCATCAGGTCGAATTCCAGCCCGATATAAAACATTAGGAATATCACTCCCAATTCACTCAATTGATTTATGGATTCACCTCCATGTATGCAATTAAGGCAATGCGGTCCAACCAAGAATCCGCCGACTATATATCCCAATAGAAGTGGCAGTCTTAGGTAGTGAAAAATCAGAGCAAATATACCGCTAGCAATGCAAACGGTAGCTAAATCCTGAAAAATTGTGATAGTCGCGTCCATTATCTTGTGTTGGTAGATAAAGATTGGGGAAAGATTTTTTTTTGTAAAGCCGATATTCCGGATGCCCGCCAAATATCTTTCGAGCAAAGTCCGAAATTTAGCGATATGGTGAATGGATGAAAATTCCCTACCCCGCGGAGCAGATAATTTTAATGCAACCTCAATGGGCAATAAAAGCGGCCCATAGGAATCATTCCCATGGAGCCTAATTTCGCATAAAACCTCGTCCTAATGCAAAAATATCCGACCCAAAGGAAAACTCACCGGGTGGTAAAAACTTTGCTTGCAAAACAAAGGGAAAGTCCCAATGTGCACCTTACTATAGCCCGGATGGCGGAACTGGCAGACGCGTCGGACTCAAAATCCGATTCCCGCAAGGGAGTGTGGGTTCGACCCCCTCTCCGGGCACCACCGATAAATACAGGATTAATGGGCGATGATAGAAATATGAGGCGAAGCATCAAAAAATTTATGGACAAAGCATGGACAAAAATTTAGAGGCAGGGTTTTTCAGTGAAGATTCGTGGAGATGCGAGTATGTTTCGGCAAAATTATTTGGGAAAGTTTAGATTTCACGGAGGAGAGATGACAGAGTGGCCTATTGTGCAGCACTGGAAATGCTGTGTGCTAGCAATGGCACCGAGGGTTCGAATCCCTCTCTCTCCGCCAGAAATAGCTGTTAAACTTGACTTCCTACCTTTTCCCTTGGTATGCACTAAGAACGTTGATTTCCGAGGTTTGACCGTGGACTTTGGGTTTTTGTTGTAAACACCATTTTTGCACATTTTACCCCCAAAATGATTCCATAACTCCACCGGCCACAGACTACGCATTTTCGAAGTCCGCACGTGAGAAGAAAATCTGGAAGTATAAAATTTTGCTTTACTTCAATCTCTTGGAAGTCAAAATTTTTCTGAGGGTAGCTTCATAGATACCGTCTGTTTGCCGAGGGAATTCGGATTTTTAACTCCAAACTCCACGTTTTTACGGCAGTTTATCCTCATCAAACCAGAGGATTTGAGTATTATAAAAGATGTCCCGAAGGCTGATGTGATAAAGGAATTTGTTCTCGATAATTTATCTCCTTTTCCCATAGAAAAAGGTAAGAGCATGGAAATGCTGAGGTTAAGTGTGTTGCTGTTGAAAAATGAATATGAAGTATCTTTTATACATATCGGTTGCTATAATAATGCTAGCTGTACTAGCTGCTGCATATATGCACTCACCGAAATTTGGCAGTATTCCAAGTGGTAATCGCCTAGAAAGGATCCAAAAATCCACAAACTACAAAAACGGGAAATTTCAAAATGTTTACGAATTTCGCGTAGATGCTCCAATATGCAAATCAGGTACATATAGAAAATTATTTGGCATCATTGGCAAATTTATCATCAATAGAAACGATATTAATATACCCAGCGTTAAAACGGATTTAATAAATTTAAATAAAAATGAAGATATCCTGGTGTGGTTTGGACACTCTTCATATTTTATACAAATCGAAGGAAAACGCATAGCCGTCGATCCAGTATTAAGCGATGTTTCATCACCGATTCCTTTCTTCCCGGTTGCATTTCGAGGAGCCAATGTGTATGCAGCAACTGAAATACCAGAACTTGATTATTTGATAATAACTCACGATCACTGGGATCATTTGGATTATGAAACAGTAATGAAATTAAAAGCAAAGCAAATAATTTGTCCTCTTGGAGTTGGGGCTCATTTTGAGCATTGGGGATTCGACCAGTCTAAACTATTGGAGATGGACTGGTACAATGAAGTCGAATTACAGGACGGGTTTCGCATTATATGTTATCCCACTCAGCACTTTTCAGGCCGAAGTTTTACACGCAACAAATCTCTGTGGGGGACGTTTTTGCTTACGACTGTCAACAGATTTAAGATATATATCGGAGGGGATGGTGGGTATTGTCCACATTTCAAAGAAATCGGAGAGAAACACGGACCGATAGATGTGGCAATTCTTGAAAATGGACAATACAACGAGAATTGGAAACATATACACATGTGCCCAACTGAGACGGTAATGGCTTCTGAGGACCTCCGGGCTAAAGCTTTATTCCCAGTACATAACTCCAAATTCTCACTTTCAACCCACCCATGGAATGAACCCCTTAATAAGATCACTCAGTTATGTAAAAATAAAAATGTACACCTTTTGACACCAATGATAGGACAAAAAGTAAATATTAAAGACACGGAACAACACTTCAGTGCGTGGTGGTAACATAAGTCAGTTGTTCGCTGGGCTTTTAAGTTCGCGAATTTGGGATAGCTCCGGGGTGGAATTATGACGCTAAAGGATAACCTTCTCTCCGCCAGGAGAGAATATTTTTGTTGTCTAATCGTAGCAATTTATTTATTAAAAGCTAGACCTATGTTTAATGTTTCTAACTTTTTTGGGGCGGTGGCTTTTTTACTGTCCTGTGTAGGGCTTGTTCCCCAG
>JAIRXJ010000017.1 GCA_031268375.1 Puniceicoccales bacterium
TTGTGTGGCTTGGTCTGGCGTTAACGTAGGGAAATTTTCCACTGACAATCTGTTGTTTATTACCAACTCCGCCAGTTTTCCTGCACCTTCATCACCTTTAGCAAGCAGGGCTTCGGCAAATGCTGGGACTTGGGCTGCATCCAGTTTCACTTTGTCGGCTATTACCAACTCCGCCAGTTTGTCCACACCACCTTCATCACCTTTAGCAAGCAGGGCTCCGGCAAATGCTGGGACTTGGGCTGCATCCAGTTTCACTTTGTCGCCTTTTACCAACTCCGCCAGTTTGTCCACACCACCTTCATCACTTTTAGCAAACAGGGCTTCGGCAAGTTGTTTGGATTGGGCTGGGGTCAAACTCTTCAGGCCAAGGTCTGGCATTTTGTTGCCTATTAGCAACCCTGCCAGTTCTCCTTCCCCACCAGCCTTAAGCACGGCTCCAACAAATGCTTGGATTTTAGCTTCGTCTGCGTTCAGATTATTCAGGTCAAGGTCTGGCACTTTGCCGGCTTTTACCAACTCCGCCAGTTTGTCCACACCACCTTCATCACCTTTAGCAAGCAGGGCTTCGGCAAGTTGTTTGGCTTGGTCTGCAGACAACTCAGGGAAGTTATCCACTGACAATCTGTTGTTTATTACCAACTCTGCCAGTTCTCCTGCTCCACCTTTAGCAAGCAGGGCTCCAACAAATGCTTGGATTTTAGCTTCGTCTGCGTTCAGACTATTCAGGTCAAGGTCTGGCACTTTGCTGGCTTTTACCAACTCTGCCAGTTTGTCCACACTACCTTCACCATCTTTAGCAAGCAGGGCTTCGGCAAGTTGTTTGGCTTGGTCTGGCGTTCACGTAGGGAAATTTTCCACTGACCATCTGTTGTGGATTACCAACTCTGCCAGTTTGTCTGCTCCACTTTCACCTCCTTCACCTCCTTTAGCAGCAAGCAGGGCTCCGGCAAATGCTGAGACTTGCTCTTGGCTTAGACTATTCAGGTTAAAATGGTTGTCTTCCTTTACTAACGCATCAAAAACTGCAAGTTTGCCTATGGGATTGGATATGGTGCAGAATCCGCCAATAATTTCGTTAGTACTGGTGCTCGGGCAAAATTTTAACAAATTTTTCGTGTTCTCTTCGATGGAGGCTTCATTTCCTGGCAATGCAATGAAATCAAATGCAGCCTTCAGAAAGTCAGATTTGTTTTGGATTTCATTAAAAGCTCTTTTGGCAAGATCGGTGTTACGGTCATAGCCTTTGCAGAAAAATTTTTTCAACCAAGTAAAAAATCTTGTAAAATAACTAACCTTATACTTCCCTGCATTGAGCTCATTGATTAAATTTGTAAATTCTGTCTCAGGATTTTGCTTATCGTCCACTGGCTCACCGCTTTCTCTCATTTCAGAGCTCCCAGAGCTCTCTGAAGTGGAATCGCTCGGGGTATCTAGAGTTTCAGCGGTCCGAACGTTTAAAGACCCTTGTGTTTTTAATCCAAAGCTTTTATTTAGAGCTTGGGTGATTGTTGGGTTTACAGAAGCAATGCGAGATTTTGGCTGCGAACCCTGAGTATTATTAATGGGTTGACCTGGATCGTAATTGACTGGTGTTGACATACTTAAAAAAATATATTCCTAAACGGGACAAAGTTTACAGAATTTACAGGCTCCGGCAAGAATGTCAAATTTTTAACGAAAATTTTGTGCTTAACGGGAAGATAATCTACATCGTTTGCAATGGTTTGAAATGGCAAGAGTCGAGAGAGTACAATCCGTTCAAGACGAAGACATGTAAAAAAGGCAATCGAGGATTGTAAAACAATTGATATGAATATGATTTTATGTACAATATCTTTCCATTATGAGTATGAGAATAACAGATGAGCCAACGCCAACATACAAATTCTCTCCGTCTATAAGACTACGAATCTGGTGCCTAACGGCTTGAGGGTTCGAGTCCCTCCTCGAACACCACCACCGATAAATCCAGGGATTGCGGGGGATGGGGGAAACATAAAACAGGGCATAAAGGAAAGTCCATGGACGGAAAACTAAAAGGTCCGAGGTTTTTGTTTTTCCGTGAGGATATGCAGAAATCCCCTTGGAAGCCCCAGTCATTGTTTTTTTGTTGCCGTTAAATAACTTGAATTATTGCTAGTAGAATGTAAATATTTGCCATCCTAATGGGTGAAAATAAATCATTGTCACACTGCTTATTTAGCGTACGCATGCGAGCTGCAACCAATGGCAGTAATGGAAAAGAAAAACAGCATTTATCCGGCTGTGAACGTTTAGTATCCGACGATCAAATGACTACGGTTGTTCAAAATCTTCTCCAGAGGGTTTTAACACACACACGTGGTGAGGCGGATACCATCAATATTCAAATCGACAAAATAGATGGAGCAACAATTCGCCTAGTATCTGCTTTAAAAATAGAATCATTGGAATTTGCGACCGTGGAGCAAGCCTATGGCAGTGCCATTGCCTCACTCGTTGAGTTTGGGGTTTCCAAAACCGCAGCATGCAAAGGTGTTGAATTGATCAAAAATTTGTCGGCAAGCATGAGGGGAGGAATGGTCCTAGATGCTATCACCGGTGAACGCATCGATAGTTTTGGCGACCGTGGGATTCGATTATCTCACATGGACTGTGAAAATGAATCCGCATTTTTGAGCTATTTAGTCGAATCCGGTATAGGCGGTGAAAAGGTCCGCGAAGCCATGATATTAGCTTCGAAGGCAGCATTTGCAAAGAATTACATAGCAGAGTTGTGTTGGTCCGATGATCCGCACTACGTTACCGGATATGTTGCTTCCAAGGAAATTTATAGGAGACTTTCTCCAATGAAACTGAAAGAGGACTATATCGGTGGGCGTATGTTTTTTGTTAAACCGAATGCAAACCTCGATGATTTGATTGATTTTTTCGAACATCAACCAGTATTGGTGAAAACTTTGCGGAAATAAATATGCATGGGGAAACATATTGGCAATCTGAAATTGAAAAGTGCCATCGCATGAATTTAACGAGAAATATTCCAATGCTAAAATTTCTCGATGGAACGCATGGTGTAACCGAGACTGGCCATAGACTTTTCGTAGCATGTACCAACGACTATTTGGGGCTACGATTTCATCCCGAAGTCATAGAATCCGCACAAAAGTGTGGGTGTGGTGGTTTTGGATCCAGCGGAGCGCGGTTAACAACGGGGGCACATCCACTGGCGAATCAATTGGAAAAAGAATTGGCAGATTTCAAACGTTCCGAAGCGGCATTGATATTCAATACCGGGTATATGGCAAACATCGGTCTAATCTCAACCGTTGGTTGCAGCGGAGACGTGATATTCAGTGATGAAAAGAACCATGCTAGCATAATCGATGGTTGCAAACTTTCCCATGCCAAGGTAGTGATTTATCCCCACCGCGACGTTGGTCGGCTACGGGAACTGTTGAATGAACATCGAAGTGGGCAGTCGTGCTTTATTATTACGGAAGGGGTTTTTAGTATGGATGGAACCGTTGCCCCATTGCCAGAACTATTGCAACTGGCAGAAAGTTTCGATGCCCATATTGTCATCGATGATGCTCATGCGTTGGGTGTTTTAGGAGAGAGAGGGCACGGGACATTGGAATATTTCAATATTTTACCAAATCCACGCATCATACAAGTTGGAACATGCAGCAAAGCACTCGGAAGCCTGGGTGGTTTTGTTTGTGGGTCCAAATGTCTAATTCAATACCTGTGCCAGCGTTCTCGCCCTTTCATATGTTCCACAATGCTTCCAAGCTCGGTATTAGCAGCTTCGTCGAAGTCTTTACAAATCTTGCAAAGTCAGCCTGAAAGAGTGCACAGACTGAAACAGCTTTCGGAGATGGCGAAAAGTATTTTTTCAGAGTGTGGAATGACATTCCTTCCGGAAGCCGTAGCTATTTTACCCATAATCGTCGGAGATGAAACTAGGACGATGAAGATTTTCGAAAACCTTTACCAACAAGGAATTTATTTGGCAGCAATTCGCTATCCTTCGGTTCCTCTCGGCCACGCACGGCTAAGACTTTCCGTCTGTTCCGAATATGGGGAAGATGAATGGAAAGATGTACTGTCACGCATAGTCAACACCATCAAAACGATTACTGGAGATTCCCATGGCCGGTTCCCATAATTTCCAAGGCTTTTTTACCTTTGAAAAAATCTTCCCACCTTCTTTCTCTGCTACTTTTCTCACCAACGCAATCGTCTAATCTTTTCTTCCTTTCTTGTTCGACTTTTCAATGGGAACAGATCTTGGAAACCAAAATCTAGGTTTAATCTGGATGGGGACAACATCAAAACCAAGAAAAGAAAGGAGATTTTTCCTTTCGAAATTTTCATGGAATCCTACCTGTACAGCGGTGTTATTTACCTTGCTTTTTTGTCATAATTTTATATGTTTATATCAGTAAAGGTACCATGAAAAATCTATTGGATGTAAAAATTTGGCCTATGGGATGGGTTTTTCTAAAAAATTATGTGGCCAATATTGGTGATATTTTAATAGGGTATTGTTCTGTAAATTTGCCGGTACCGTAAAAGTCATGTTTTATGGTTAATTATAATGAAATGCTTTACTTAGGTTGAAATTTTTACAGTAATTTAATATGGGTTCATTTATCGATTTTCTCACCTGGAAAAATCTAAAAATTTAAAACATAGACAAAATGATAATAGTTGCAGACACCATAGATGGTATTGAGAAAAGGCTAAAGGTCGCCGATGGTAACACCTTGGTGGTGTTTGATTGCGATGAAGTACTAACGACGCTTTCTGAACAGGTTTGGCAAGCTCGAAATCATGATTTTTTCGTCGAATGGTGCGCTAAGAATATTTCTAATTTTTCAGAGGAAGCATTATACGAAATTGCAACGTCCATTTTAGTATCCAGCAAGAATCTTTTGGTAAATCAGCGAATGCCGGAGCTTGTCGAGAGTTTGCATAGAAGAAATATAAAATCCATCGTCCTAACTGCGCTTTCCACACAGCCCGTTTCCACCATAAGGGACCCGATGGCGTGGAGAATATCAACATTGGAAAATTTCGGATATAATTTTAAGATGTTCTGGCCTTCATTGTCCGATAAACATTTTAAAGAACTTGGGGAAGAATACCCGCCAGCCTATGGCTCGGGAGTAATTTGCTGCGGGAGTATTCCCAAATCCCGGTGCTTGATGGGATTTCTTGCATACGCCAACGTTATGCCGGACGAAATAATTTTCATAGATGATAAAATGGAACACCTAGAAGATGTTAATGCTCAATGCGACCTTGCGAAGATTGAATTTCTTGGAATTAGATATACGGAATCCCATAAATTGGTTTCAACTATCCCCTTTTGTGCAAGCAAAATTAAGTATCAATTGACAGTTTTAAAAGAAAAAAACATCTGGATACCCGATAGTGCCATTGAAGAAAATTTAGCATCGGGCTCTAAGTTTGAATATCAACTAGCAACCCCAAAGAAAGAAACATCAACGCTGGACACAAAGGAGCTATCCGTTTCGATCTCAGAATTAAAGTGACGGAATGGAAATGTCCGAAAAATTAACCTAACCTGTGGACGGAGAAAGCTTCTATCTCATGGAGCAAACCTCATTATTCCTCGGTCTCGAGGCAGAGAATTTCTTTGCTTAAAATTTGCTAAAAGTATGTCAAAGCCGTGGGGATAGGAAATCTCATTTTCTAGCCTGGAGTCCCATTTGCTCATTTGCAAAGAATTCACATATTATCCATGAATTTCCGTTGACGGACGTAGGAAGGAAAATACACTGCCGTAAAATGGGTTGAGTATGGACAAAAAAAATTTTATCACCGTGGTGGTTATGGGTTGTTTAAATTTTTGTCATAGTTCAACGGTAACCGCTGCACTAGAAAAAACCGTAGAGGAATCCATTATGCCACCTCTACACCGTCGGGCAAATGCATTTTGGACATCGGTTAACCATGGAGGCACACAGACTTTTTCGCTGGAAGATACAAGAAGACCTGGCATCTGGAAGAAAGGTATCGCCATGGTGGGCAGCATCCCAAGGTATACGCGAAATGTAGAAATTGATAGCAGCCCCCTGAGATCCATGGAGGAGAGTGAGAAAGATACCATTAATGCCATTGACGCTACCGCCCATGCCACAAAGAAATCTAAGAAGAAGAAGAAGGATGTGGAGGAGTCGATCCATCGATCCCGCTACCAGAACCTGGTATTGGAAAACGCTGCCCAGGCATACCATGACCACCCCAACGACATTGATGGTTATAGGAATGCCCTTAGGGAGTCCCTCAAGGACTTTCCGATACCTCCTGACCACCGCCATGAATATGAAGCCATACTGCTCGACGAAGAAGCGAGGTATTTCCACTTCATACTGTCTGAGAAAGCTGACAGGGGGAAGGGTATGAAAACCATACTTATTATACTTAAAAATAGCATTTGGTGGGTAGCGTGTTCCCTCTTGATTATTCTCTTTTTATATGTCTTTATCAGGTAAGATAGCTATACCGCCCCAACGTCGTTGAAGCCCGCTGTTGTATCATCGTCTCCTCCATTCCTGCCGAATACCATTCCCATCTGCGGAATAACATCTACGAAAACGCTAGAAGGGATCCATACGCGGGCGGACAGGGAACACTTAGCATTTAGGATTATGCTAGTAACATTTTCATCCACCTACCGGGGGACCAGCGATGATAGAAGGTCCCTTGACATGTTTGGCAATGCACCCTATAAGCCCCGAAAGTGCCCCCAACCACCTGAGGAATATGCAATCATTTGCAAAGAAATTCAAGTACGTGCCCCATGGGTATGTGGAAAAAATCAGTGTCCGTGTGAATGGGCAGAAGGGTGCCTATTGGTCAAATAGGCTATCGATGGGCTTCACATATCGATTGCCGGATGCATCTGCAAATACGATGTGATCTTCGTTGGCCTCTGAAATGAAAACTGTAGAATCAGCACTTATCGGACCGCTACCATCGATGATTCTATCATCGACTTTTATTTTGCACGAATTTTTATCGCACATCACTTCCGATACCCTATGGCTGTGGAAAAAACTATCGACTGCCTTTTGAAGATCGGTGTAGCCACCCGATCGCATAGGAGAAGCTTTCGCAAAAGAGCGGTCTTCATTGGTCCTTTTGCGTTTTGAAGCGACATTTTCATTTTCATAGCCGTGCAAAACGTATTGTTTCTGCCTTAGAAGGTTTTTTTCATGTTTTACTGCAAGGGCCGCCCGCGTATACTCTACCTTCGATATTTGGCTATCGTAGGTTCTCACCCCAATGAATGCTATAATCGTAAAGGCCAGAGGTAATACCATCGCAGGCTTTTGCAAGACCGCCAAAGCATTACCGTAGGAAAACTGAGCCCTTAGTGACGCACGAGCATTTGAAATGGAAGATTGTAAGCTCGTGGCATAACTGGTACATGTCGTCCTAAAAGCATTGGTGGACTTTTTTAGGAAAGCGTGGAAGGATGTGAATGGATAGGTAATGGCTTTTGCCGTAGCATTGATAAATTTTTTGATGGATAAGCACAGGAACCAAACCCCTTTGCATGCCATTTGGCTAGCAAAAATGGAAGCGGACACCAAAAACTTTGGGGCATTGGTCAGCTTTTGGTTGCCAAATTTGATAAGATTTCGGGATTTTGTCAAATGGGATCGCACAACATTGCTCCCCTTTGTCACCAGCAAGCATGCCCAGTCAACCGTGCGCATAACACCAACCTTCGTCACTTGCAAAGACACAACGAAGGCAAGTTTTAGCAAATGGGTAATTTGGAAAATAACTTTGGGGAATTGCCTGCAAAAGTTTGATATTGCCGATGCCAGCGTTGTTTTGACATGTCTGAATTTCTCAACAGCTTTACCAGCTTTTCCTTTGGCAGCCCTATACATTTGGACGATTTTGGCAGCCAATAAAGCAGTGACTTCCATCGCAGACTTGGATATTGCCTTTAAATTTTCGATTATTTTCGAAGGCTTGGCCGCTGAGACACGCTTGGCTTTTCCCTTGATTGTCCTATACGCTTGGACGATTTTGGCAACCAACGAAGTAGTAGCTTTCTTTATATGTTTAGACATTGCCTTTAAATTTTCGATTATTTTCGAAGCCTTGGCTGCCAAGGCACTCTTGGACTTCCCTTTGGCTGTCTTATACGCTTGTATGGTTTTAGCAGCCAACGAAGTAGTAGCTTTCGTTATATGTTTAGGTATTGCTTTTAAATTTTCGACTATTTTCGAAGCCTTGGCCACCAAGACACGCTTGGCTTTTCCCTTGGTTGTCCTATACGCTTGGACGATTTTGGCAACCAACGAAGTAGTAGCTTTCGTTATATGTTTAGACATTGCCTTTAAATTTTCGATTATTTTCGAAGCCTTGGCTGCCAAGGCACTCTTGGACTTCCCTTTGGCTGTCTTATACGCTTGTACGGTTTTAGCAGCCAACGAAGTAGTAGCTTTCTTTATACGTTTAGACATTGCCTTTAAATTTTCGATTATTTTCGAAGGCTTGGCCGCCAAAGCACGCTTGGTGAAGTCCTTTACTGCCGTTGAAAATTTTCGTATTTTCTTTGACAAATTTTCACGAAAGTTGGGCGAGGTATTTTGCAAACATCTATCTTTTTTGAAGAAATTTTTCATATGAATCAATGATGAAGGTTATTCCATGGATAAATTACTCTACGTTGATGGGGGCAAGGTCCCAAATCTTTGTCGCATAGTCCTTAATCGAACGGTCACTGGAAAACTTTCCAGAACGTGCAATGTTCAAAATTGCTTTTTGTGCCCACTTTTGTTTATCTTTGTATGCTTCATCAACCTTCTTCTGCGTCTTCACATAATCTTCGAAATCAGCCAACACAAAGAATGGGTCACCGCCGTCAAGCAAACTATTCCTTATATTTCTGAGTGGAGCTTCCCCGTATTTAGTCACGAAGAAGTTTGATGCCATCCAGTCTAAAATGGAACGTAGTTCTTCATTCTTATCATAGTAATCACAAGGGAAATAACCCGTTGTGCGGAGTTTTTTCAGTTCCATTTCCGTGTGACCGAAAACAAAAATATTAGCATCTCCGACTTCTTCTTTAATTTCAACATTTGCTCCATCGAGGGTACAAATTGTGCAGGCCCCATTCATTGCCAGCTTCATATTCCCTGTGCCCGATGCTTCTTTCCCCGCCGTAGAAATCTGTTCAGACAGATCCGCCGCAGGAATAATATCACAGGCAAGGGAAACATTGTAATTTGGCAAAAATACCACCCGTATTTTATCGTTGTTTGGATTGTTGTTTATTTCATTTGCCACCATATTGATCCCGTGAATTATTTGTTTCGCCATATAATATCCGGGAGCTGCCTTTGCTCCAAATATAAATGTTCGTGGTACTATATTTTTGTCGCCCCTAATAACGCGTTTGTACACATATAAAATGTGCAATAGGTTGAGGTGCTGCCGTTTATATTCATGCAAACGTTTGATTTGTACGTCGAACAGGGAATCTGGGTCGACCTCTATGCCACACAGTTTTGAGATTTTTTTGGCGAGAGCTAGCTTATTTGACGTTTTAATTTCTAAAAACTTTTGTTGAAAAGTAGGATCGTCGGCAAGGTCTTCCAATTTCCGCAACTGTTCGGAATCTTCTGTCCATTTTTGCCCAATTGCCCGGTCGAGTAATTTTGAAAGATTTGGATTACAACATCTGATCCATAACCTTGGTGTTACGCCATTGGTAACATTTGTAAACTTTTTTGGATACATTTGACAAAATAGAGGAAATAGCAAGTTTTTCACCAATTCCGAATGCATGAAAGCCACACCGTTTATATATTTACAACACGCGACGGCCAAATATGCCATGCGAACAACCTTATTTCCATCGCCACCGATGATCGACAGGGCATGTTTTTTTGAATCGTCGCCTGGCCATTTTTTTTCGACTTCTTCCGTGAGGAATCTGCCATTGATTTCGCAGATTAGCTGATAGTGTCTCGGAAGCAAATGTTCAAACATTCCGACCGGCCATTCTTCCAGCGCTTCCGGGAGTAGTGTGTGATTTGTATAGGAAAAAGTTTGTTTGCAAATATTCCAGGCCTTGTCCCATGAAAAATTTTCCTCATCGAGGAAAATACGCAATAGCTCTACAATCGCAATTATGGGATGCGTGTCGTTCAATTGAATGGTTATCTTTTTGGCAAAGGAATCAAAACTTTTATTGCCATTTTTAAACCTGCGAATGATATCTTGTATGGAGCAGCTGACGAAAAAGTATTGTTGGGTCAATCTCAAAATTTTGCCACCTTCCGTGGAATCGTCGGGGTATAATACCTTAGAAATAGTATCATTTTTTACCTGCTTGTCCATTGCTTCAAAAAATTTGCCTTCGTTGAACATTTTCAGGTCAAATTCACTCGCTGAACGTGCCTCCCACAGGCGCATAAAGTTTACCGTATTTGATTTGTACCCAATTACTGCGATGTCCCAAGGCACCCCCTGTACCGTTTCATAGTCCTGCCAAACGGGTTTCAGATTTCCGTTGCCATCGTAGCAGTACTCGACCTTACCATACAGCTTGATAACTTGGGTATTTTCCGGCCTGCAAACCTCCCATGGTGTTCCGGACATTAGCCAATTGTCGGGCTTTTCCGCCTGTTTTCCATCCACCAGCTCCTGGCGAAAAAGTCCCAATTCATAGTGAATTCCATAGGCTACGGCTGGATAATTGAGGGTCGCCAAAGAATCCTGAAAACAGGAAGCTAGTCGACCGAGCCCTCCGTTTCCCAGCCCCATGTCCGGTTCCACATTTACAATGTCATCGAAATTCTGTCCCAGTATTTCAAGTGCTTTCTTTGCGTCATCAAGAATGCCGAGATTGATCAAATTGTTCTTCAATAGCCGACCTGGTAGGTATTCCAGCGACATATAATAAACTCTCCGCACATTATTTACGTGATGGACTTTTTGTGTGCGTATGAACTGTGACATTATCATTTCTTTTGCCATCAGGCACACCGCTACCCACCAGTCGCGTAATGTTGCAGACGTTTGATCCCTGGCCAGGTCAAACTGTAAATGTTTAATTATTGACTCCTTGATCTCCAGTTTAAAATCCTGCGTTTGTATTTTCTCATCCATTAGTTTACTTCCATTTTTTTTGGTTACTTTTATGACTTTCCCAAGATCTACTTTTTCCATTTTTACCCAGCTCAAAAGAATTGAATGTAAATTTTTAGTAATTTCAATCTAAAAAATCTTTAATCGGCAAATCTTTGACTTGACTTCTCTGCAATATCTCTATTTAAAGGCACATCATGGATAGAATAACTAATAACAACGGTTTAAACAGATTTTTCAATGGGGCAAAACAAGCTGTAAGTGCTGCCGGTCGTAAAATTGTAAATGCTGCCGGTCGTACAATTAAGAACGTTACCAATGCTCCGTCGTTGGAGCCATTAATGCGGAATGCACAGCCATTAGTGCAAGCATTTGCACAACCATTTGATTTGGGAGCTTTTCCGGAGCTTTTTGTAACTCCCATAGGTAACATGTTTAGAGAGTGGAGTTCAGAACGTGTTGACTTCATTCGAAATCATTGCATGAAACAATTCGAAGAATGCACGGGCGACGGCGTTACCACCATAGAAGATTCGAATAAGGTTTTTGTTGCCAGGAGCGAATTTGGTCCGGATATTTCCGTTAAGCAGGCACAAGATTTTGGATTCATACTGCCTGGAGACATTGATGAGCGTGTAAGACATAATCCAAATCTAAAGGTAAAGCCATTGTTTATAAGGTGCTTTGGGGTAGGATCAGGAAACACCAAAGATCAAATTTTAGAGGGGGCAAAAAATATACTTTCATTGCCAACCGATAGGCTGGAATTAGCTAATAGCCTGATACTGTCTCACATCGAATCGGTACAGGAGAGGTTTAAATCCAACCAAGATGTTTTGGTCGTTCCCCTTATAACAGGATTTTCTCAGGGAGGTATGTTTGCCAGCGCCATAGCACTAAAAAATAACTTCCCGTCGATAACTTTCAATGGTTTAGGCCTTGGGAAAGGTGGTTGTGATTTTGTTGGAGAGACGGATTGGGCAAGGGCCCAACGACAGCAAAATAGTCACATTGCCATGGTTGTTGACCATGATTTTGTGGCATCGCCAGATTCAGCATGGCGCAATGCCACAAGAATACCAGGTTGCATTGTTGGGATACCAAGCGATAATCCTACCATTAATAAAATGTATGAAATCCACTTCTATAGTGAATATTTCGATAGAGCACGTCAAGACTATCTTACTTCTCATCAATTAGACACAAGAGACCGACTAGTTGCCTAGGCTCAGGACTCATAAATTCAAATAAAAGAGGAAAGAACAGGCGATGGGGATGGAAGAGAAGAAGGTGTGGTGGCAGTGGTCGTAGCGAGTGGCGATGCGGTGCCAATCCTTCAATCTGCCGAACTGTGGCATCGTCTGTATAGGGTTACATCGTATGGGATTTGGATTTTTCGGTTGCACCGTGATGGAATACAGGGCATCACGTCGTGCTGCAGCAGCTCTCTTCGGAACCAATCAGCATCATATCCTTTATCCGCCAGAACGAATTCAGCTGCCGGGAGATCTTCCAGTAGTTTGGCGGCTCCCTTGATGTCATTGATGTTTCCAGCAGTCAAAGGCAACCTTACCGGGTGGCCGTCGCCATCGCAAACGGCATGCAATTTGCTGTTCAAACCACCTTTGTACGTCCGTAGCACAGCGAAGCCTCCCTTTTCACAGGCTGGCCGCACGAGATGTACCTTCAAATGCACCGTGTCTATCATTAACACTTTCGTCCCTGCTTTTGCTAACTTCTGCAAAATTCTGACACATACCCCAAGTTTACTCCATCGGATGAAAAGCTTTGCCTTCTTGCCCTCTAAGTATTGTCAAAGAATTATTCCTCCAAAGGGTTTACAAATTTTTATGCTAAGTTACCTACCGATGTGATTGTAATTTTTCTTAAAAATTGGAATTCCAAAAATGTAAAAAGTCTTTTTTTGTTTTTCTCTTTTTATTTTAAAAATTTCCAGACAAAATATGGCCATCCTGGTTTTCTTTGGTTCGTTACTTATGCCAAATATAAACTTTTTAAATAAATGTTTCCACGGCCGTGGAGCAGAGACAATGTATGAACTTTTTGGTTGTGTAAAATCATGCTTTTTAAATTCCTGCACCATGGTATCAACACACGCTTTCCACGAAAAATTCTTTGCCCGTTTAAGCCCTTTCTGGGACAATTCTTGCCGCAATTTTTCATCGTAATATACCTTTTCATAGGCGGCTACCATGGCTTCATCGTTTGTGGGGTCGATTAAAATTCCGGCATCGCCAACAACTTCTGGCAGGGAGGTCACATTGGATGTGATTACTGGACATCCGCACTGCATGGCTTCGAGCGGGGGTAGTCCAAATCCTTCGTAGAGTGACACAAAAACACAACATTCAGCATGGGAATATAACGAAGCCAAATCCCCATCTTCCACATAACCGATCCTGATAATTTTCGTGCTATTTTCACCGAGACTTGCCATTTCAGCATCAAAAAATTCTTCAAAATCATCACAAACACAACCGGCAATAACAAAAACCAAATCATCGATATGGTTTTTTTCAGTAAATTTAATAAAGTTTCTGAGTGTAAAAATGAGATTTTTTCGCGGTTCTATGGTGCTGACGGTGAAAAGATAACGCTTGCCTATGGGGATGCCGTATTTTATCCGAATTTGCCGGTTCTGCGTTCCATCGACACATGGATAAAAGTTTGCACTTGCCGCCAATGATATTTGGGTAATTTTATGAGGGTCAATCTGTGGAAGTAGTCTAATGATGTCGCTTTTGGTAAAGTCTGAAATGGCAAATATATAATCCTTCAATGTTAAACTTTTTATGATGTCAAAAAAAACCGAATCTTTGTTGTGTAATGGACAAACCATTGGAATAAGGTCGTGAATAATGGTATAACAAATGATGCCGGTTTCTTTAATCCCTGGAAAAATAAAATAGCGGGGAGACAAAAAAATATCAAAGTCCTTTACGTCGCCGGAAAAGATTTTGGACGTAATTCCAATGCCACCTTTCGAGAAGACCTTTTTAACACGGTGGTAGGTATCGTAATCTGTCCCAGCGTATATTGCAACTTCAAGCTCAGGTCGTCTCAGTAGTTCTTTAAAAATATTATAAACAACGAAAAATATCCCTCGTCGGTCGTTATTATTTTTACATAGGCAAGCTTCTAAGACTTGAGCGTCATATAATACCCTGACTTTAGCTTTCCGATTAAATTTTTTCTTCAAAAGTAAGTTGCCCATTAGCTAAGCCTCCGATTCCAATTTTTCAAAATTGACGATGAAGAATTGATTTTATTTTCTCCACCAACTCCAAATTCCACCACCACATTACATTCTTTACACACTTCCATTTCTGGAATATTTTCCTTCGTCCGATCTCCTCCATTTGCGAATACCAGCCAATCCGTTGGATATTTTTCCCGAACCCTGCGAATTCCATCGCATGCAGAATTGTCGCTGTCATCAAATCCTAATGCGTCGACAACATTTTTTAGGCTTTCACAAATCGCCCTACGCGTGGCAAATTCCATGAAATTTTTACCTTTTTTGCGGCATAGCCATGCATCGGAATTAAGCAATACAATCACACCATCTCCGCGAGAACCAGCATCTCTTATTAGATTTATGTGCCCTTCGTGAAGGGGATCAAACCCGCCACTAACAATATAATAAATTTTTTCCAAGATTTAAAAACAACACACCTTTGTTAAGGGCCTCACGAAAAAAAGTAAAGTATTTTTTATTTTTATTTTAAATATGCATATGAGTAACCATGGTACTATTCTAATGCTGCTTGGGCTGCCGCTAGCCTTGCAATGGGAACGCGATTTGGTGAACAGCTGACATAGGATAGTCCAATTTTATTGCACAATTTGATGGATGCTGGATCTCCGCCATGCTCTCCGCATATGCCGATTTTTAAGTCCTTGCGGGTCGCTCGTCCACGTTCACAGGCAATTTTGATCAATTCACCAACGCCCAATTCATCGATGGAGGCAAATGGATTATTTTTAATTATTTCACGCTCCAGGTATTGGGGTAAAAACCCATTGGCATCGTCGCGGCTCATTCCGAGGGTCGTTTGGGTCAGATCATTTGTCCCAAAGCTGAAAAACTCCGCATCTTCCGCAATTTCTCCGGCCCGCAAACATGCCCGGGGAATCTCTATCATCGTACCTACTTTATAGGCAAGGGAATGTCCAAGACGTCGTTCCACTGCTTCCGCAGCTTCGCGAATAATTTTCGCCTGATGCTTAAACTCAGCGGCAAAAGTCGTCAGCGGCACCATAATTTCAGCATTAACCTCTATCCCTTCCCCTTTAACCTTTGCGACAGCTTCAAAAATTGCTGTGCTTTGCATGGCAGTAATTTCCGGATATGAAATCCCCAAACGGCAACCCCGATAGCCGAGCATGGGGTTACTTTCAGACATTGCTTCCACACGCAATTCCAAGTCGGCGGGATTCTTTCCTAATTTTTTTGCCAGGGATTCAATGGCAGATCGTTCGTGGGGTAAAAACTCATGTAAGGGCGGGTCCAGTAGCCGAATGGTGACGGGGTATCCCTTCATCTCACGGAAAATCCCTTCAAAATCTCCCTGTTGCAGAGGTTTTAACTTGGCCAGTGCCTTTTGGCGATCTTCAACGTTATCCGCAAGTATCATTTCACGCATATAATCGATGCGTCCTCCTTCAAAAAACATGTGCTCCGTCCTGCAGAGACCTATGCCCTTTGCTCCTAGCTGAATGGCAGCTTGTGCTTGCTTGGGACTATCGGCATTGGTTCGAATGTCGAGTTTGCGATAGCTGTCTGCCCAGGACATTACGGAATCAAATATACGAAACGTATAACTTTTTTCCGCCGCCATACTTCCCGAAAGAACCTGGGTAACTTCCGATGGGGCTGTCTCAACGTGACCGACGAAAATTTCTCCCGTCGTCCCGTCAATGGAAATCGGTTCTCCTTCTTTTATCGTGACACCATCGGCGGATACCTGTTTCTTTGCATAGTCAATCACCAAGCCTCCTGCCCCACAGACGCAAACTTTTCCCATTTGCCTTGCGACCAGGGCCGCATGGGAACTGACTCCACCGTGGCTGGTAACGATCCCTTCGGCGGCCAGCATACCCCGGATGTCTTCGGGGGATGTTTCCGTCCTGCATAGGACAACTTTCTCTCCCTTACCATGCATTTCCTCCGCTTTCTTCGCTGAAAAATATACATTTCCCGATGCTGCTCCGGGTCCTGCTGGCAATCCACTGGCGATTTTTTTCACCTTCTTTTTCCCAGCCGTGTCGAAAATTGGTACTAGCAGCGAAGAAACGGAATCCGCCGGAATGCGTTTTATGGCCATTTCTTTGTCGATGAGGCCTTCGTTGACCATCTCAACCGCTATCCTAACAGCTGCTAGACCCGTACGCTTACCATTTCGCGTTTGCAGCATGTACAATTTGTCATTTTCAACCGTAAATTCGAAATCCTGCATGTCACGGAAATGATGTTCGAGGGTTTGACAGACCTTAACCAACTGGTCAAAAACAACGGGCATGTCGTTTTTCAAATTTGCAATTGCTTGGGGCGTACGAATGCCGGCGACGACATCTTCCCCCTGGGCGTTTATTAAATATTCCCCGTAGAAAACATTTTCACCATTTGCGGGATCTCTGGTAAATGCAACGCCCGTCGCACAATTGTTACCCATGTTGCCGAATACCATGCTTTGCACGTTGACCGCAGTGCCCCATTCCGCTGGAATATTATACTTCCTGCGATAAATTACCGCACGCTCATTGTGCCAGGATTCAAAGACGGCACCAATGGCTCCCCTCAGCTGGCCAGAAACATCCTGGGGAAATTCCTTACCTGTCCGCTCAACGATCAACTTTTTGTAGCGGCCGATGACGTCCTTAAGGTTTTCAGCTGTTAAATCGGGATCACTGTGCACTCCAGCTTTTCTTTTAACATCCGATAAAATTTCTTCAAACGGGTCGCGAGATTCGTCATCTTCTGCATGGACCCCCATCACAACATCACCATACATTTGAATAAATCTACGGTAGCAATCGTAGGCAAACCTGGGATTATTCGTATTTTCAGCCTGGCCAATGACGGTCTCATCGTTCAATCCTAGGTTTAAAATGGTATCCATCATCCCCGGCATGGATTCCCGAGCACCCGAACGGACGGAAAATAGTAGGGGATTTTTGACATCGCCGAACTTTTTCCCCTGCTGGTTCTCCACATGGGACAAGGCTTTTTTTGCGTCCGACCAAACATTGTCCGGCAATTTACCATTATTTTTATAATACTCGGCACAAACCTCCGTTGTAATCGTAAAACCTGGCGGGACAGGCAACCCAATCTTCGCCATTTCTGCAAGATTGGCTCCTTTTCCTCCCAACAAAGCACGCATGCTAGTATCGCCATCGGTCTTTACGCCGAATTCATATATGAAATTCCCTATGCTCATAATACTCCTTAGCCTGACAAGCTATATGAAACATCCCCACCGTTGTCAAATACCAAAAAACGTAAAAAACCACTAACAATTTGGCAATTCTCTGGATACTATTACTTTTTTCAAATATTCGATGGCGGATGGCAGTTTTAGCGTACCAGTAAAATTTTTGTCTATGCGCGAACGTATGGAAACCGTACCCGTCTCCACTTCTTTGGAGCCCAGGATAAACATGTGGGGAATTTTATCGATTTCCGCACGCCGAATTTTGGCATTCAATTTGTCGGAATGTCCATCCACAGACCCACGAATTCCATGTGCCTTTAACTCACGATTAACTTCATTGGCATGGGCAATTAAATCGTCATTTAGTGGGATGATCCTGATCTGTTCTGGAGCCAACCACGTTGGGAAGTTCCCACCGAAATGTTCAATCAGTAGCCCTACAAAACGTTCCAGGGATCCAAATGGAGCACGATGGATCATTATCGGGCGGTATTCTTTGTTGTCATTTCCGACGTATGACATTTTAAAACGTTCGGGAAGATTATAGTCCACTTGCACTGTTCCCAATTGCCATTCGCGACCGATTACATCTTGGACAATAAAATCAATTTTGGGTCCATAAAATGCAGCCTCTCCATCGGCTACTTCAAAGGAAACTCCCAATTCGTCGGTTGCCGCCCGCAGTGCTTTTTCCGCTGCTATCCAATTTTCATCGTCACCGATGTATTTATCGGAATTCCTATCGCGTAGCCCAATCCGCACACGGAATTTTTCCATCCCGAGGGTCTTGAAGATAACTTTTACCAGGTACAGACATCCATTAATTTCATCGTGGAGTTGTTCCTGTGTGCAAAAAATATGGGCATCGTCCTGGGTAAAGCTTCTCACCCGTGTCATACCACTTAATTCTCCTGACTGTTCCCACCGATAAACGGTCCCAAATTCCGCAACCTTAAATGGCAAATCCCTATAGGATCGCTGGTCCGACATGTATATCATGATATGACCTGGACAATTCATCGGTTTTAGCAAAAAACCATCCGCGTTTCCCCCTTCAAGGTCGTCAAACATCGCCTTACACGATTGGTTGGAAACTGTGGCTTTCCCAAGGGACTCCCTATCAGGTAGCGGAGGAAATTGCGACTCTTTATAGTAGGGGAAATGCCCCGATGTTTTAAAAAGTCCAAGTTTGGCTATGTGGGGAGTAAATACCTGTTGATAGCCCTGCTTTTCGAGTTCTTCGAGGATAAAATTTTGTAATTCCTGCCGAACAATGGCCCCTCTGGGCAGCCATAATATCATGCCCTGACCGAACTCATCGTCTATGGTGAAAAGTTTCAGTTCTTTTCCCAACTTGCGATGGTCTCGTTTCTTCGCATCTTCGAGCATTGCCAAATGTTCATCCAGTTCTTTTTTAGACGCAAATGCAGTCCCCGAAATTCGTTGCAACTGTTTATTTTTTTCACTGCCGCGATAGTAGGCACCTGCGATACTCAGCAATTTAACCGCTCCAATTTCCTTTGTCGAGTTGAGGTGTTCCCCCCGGCAAAGATCGGTAAATTCCCCATTGGTATACAATGAAATTTCTTCTCCTTCGGGGATGTCTGCTAGCCGCTCGAGTTTATAGGTTTGATTTTTTGATTTCATTAGGGCCATCGCTTCATCGCGGCCAACGAGAGTTTTGACAAATTTTTGATCTTCCGAGATTATTTTAAACATCTCCCGCTCGATTTTTCCCAAATCTTCCTGGGAAAATTTATGGTCCAGGTCGAAATCATAGTAAAACCCTGTTCGCGTTGATGGTCCGATATCTAATTTGGCTTGCGGAAACAGTCGTAACACCGCTGCCGCCAATACATGTGCCGCGGAATGACGAATTTTATCTAAAAAAACACATTCATTCATCACTGTCCTATTCCTAGGAAAGGTTTTTCAAAAAAAAAGGAAAAAGAAAGTTTTGTTGGAAATATCCTTATATCCTTTATCAAAAGTGAACGACAACATTTCCGCTAAAAAATCATTATCCTGTGCTCATCATAGTATTATAACGTATCAAGCGTCGGTTCCAACGTAATTTCCAAAAACACTTGTAATTTAAAATCGAACGATTATCATAATAACTCTGTTAGAGGCATTTATGATAATATCAAATACATTAATTGACTGTGTTTTTGCTAGGGAAATTATTGATTCCCGTGGAAATCCTACCGTTGAAACGGAAGTAACATTAAATAATGGCGTTAAAGGGCGAGCAGCCGTACCATCGGGTGCAAGCACTGGAGAACGGGAAGCGATTGAACTGCGCGATGGTGTTGCTCCAAAAGCACAACTTGGCGACGAAAGTCTACGCAAGCGGTTTGGGGGAAAGGGGGTTCTTGCCGCCGTAAACAACGTCAACACAACAATCTCGGAAAATATAATCGGCATAGACGCAGCCGATCAAATAGCGCTCGACGCGGCACTAATTGCGTCGGATGGGACAGAAAACAAGTCAAAGTTGGGAGCCAATGCAATCCTGAGCGTTTCAATGGCAGCCGCAAGAGCTGCCGCAAAAAGTCTGGGCATACCACTTTTTAAATACCTGGGTGGGAGCAACGCAAAAACCCTGCCCGTTCCCATGATGAATATCCTCAATGGGGGAGCCCATTCGGATGCTCCCGTCGATATCCAAGAATTTATGATCATGCCCCACAATGCTCCGAGCATACGGGAGGCGATCAGGATGGGGGCCGAAACATTTCACGCACTTAAAAAGATTTTGAAAAGTTTGAACCTGTCTTCTGCCGTCGGAGATGAAGGTGGGTTTGCTCCCAACGTTTCATCCAATGAGCATGCACTGGAAATCATCGTCCAGGCGATCGAGGCCGCTGGTTATAAACCGGGCCACGATATTTCAATTGCGTTGGATGCTGCTGCGTCGGAATTTTATGATGAAAAAATCAATGCCTATGTTTTCAAAAAATCGGATAAATCTCAACATTCATCCGATCAGATGATAAATTTCTATGAAAAGCTCGTCGGAAAATTTCCCATAGTGTCCATCGAAGATGGGTTATCTCAGAATGACTGGGAAGGGTGGGCTAAGTTCACACAAAAACTTGGCCACAAAATCCAAATAGTTGGCGATGACATATTCGTCACAAATGTGAAATACCTAAAACGCGGAATCGAGGAAAAATCTGCCAATGCGATTCTAATAAAGGTCAATCAAATTGGGACATTGACCGAAACATTCGATGCCATAGAAATAGCAAAATCAGCATCTTTCAGGTCCATAGTTTCACACCGTTCGGGGGAGACGGAGGATACAACCATTGCCGATATCGCAGTGGCAACCAACGTCGGGCAAATTAAAACGGGTTCCATGAGCCGGACCGATAGAATTTGCAAGTATAACCAACTAATGCGCATAGAAGAATATCTCGGCAAAGGTGCTATCTATGCCGGGAAAACCATGTCATTTATTCCAAAACATTAACAATTTTTATACCTATGGACACACCTATAACAAATAAAAATAAAGCCCTCCAAGAAACAGAGACACCTAATTCAATCAAAGCATATTTTGCTAAACAGAATCCGCCTGGCATGGCAGCAGCAGAGCCACAGAGCAGCATGCCAACGAAATTGCTCGGTGATCGTATCGGTAAGGACATAGGGATTGGAGGATTTTTTCGTGCCCTTTGGAACTATATTTCGAATTCTTCGACCAAATCGTTGGACCAAGCAAAACTAAATGTGGCCGCAAAGGATTATTTGAAAAACAACTCAGGAGAAGTGGATAACATATTACGGGAAATTACCGCGAATAGGTCACCCCAAGACCCGCACATTGTTCATGCCTTCATTACAGCACTAAAAGAAATTGATCAAGAAAAATTTGATGGTCTTTGTGCCGCTGCAAAGGGCTTTGTCGATGGAGTCCTAACAGAAGGAGCTCAAACGTCATCCGGTATTACGCCGGCCAACATAAAACATGCCGTTGATTTGGTTGACCGGCTAAAGTCAGTGATTAAATTTTCGCCATCTGCCCTTGCCCTACACTCGCTGGCACAAAAGCTTCCAGTAGACCAAATAGAAGCCCAAATAACGCCGGAATTGATAACATTTTGTAATGATTTCCCTAGATTAGCACAAAAGCTTCCAGCGGAACGAATAACGCCAGAGTTGATAACATTTTGTAATGATTGCCCTGAACAAGCGCGAACTCTGGCCGAAAGGCAGGATTTCCATCAAAAATCGTTTCGAGGAACAAATGACGATGAGGGGATGTTGCTGGTGTGCAATGATTCGGGATATAAGCCAGGAATTTTGGGACTAATTGACCAGGGGCTGTTTGAAGGTGACAGGCGGGATACTCGGATAGAAAGCTTTCTTAAAGATCAGGCTGTAACAAACAACCTTTTCTGCAAGGATGGCATACAGAGGTATGAAATGCCGCATATCACTTTGCCCAATGGGGTAGAAATTTTGAGTAATATTGGGAGATCCGACAGTGAATATTGTAAAAGTACGAGTGGATCATACGATCAGGCTGCATATTTGAAATATATGCTCGATCAGTTTAAAACGGCATACGGGAGTACGGATGAAGCCATCAAGGCATTTAAGGTTTTTGTACAAAATTTTACGGGTACTGGGAATACTTGGGTGGGAGTTTTGACAAGACCACCAGCTGACGAGGCTGTTTTCCCCGGAATAGATATCCAAAAGAAAGCCAGCCTCATAGGCGGAACACTGGCGAAGAACAGGATACGATCAACGATGCGAATGGATGCAGATTTCAACATCACGTTTAATGCCACCGTTTGCGTATCGAATGAAGAGGGCATTCAACGGATTAATAAAACAACTAAATCCTCATTCCCCAAAGATACAATATGTGGGATAACAATAAGTTCGTACATTCCAGCTGTGATAAATGACACCATGGATCAGTGTGGACAAGAGGGGCGGCAAACGACCACCTTCGAAATAATAGGAAGTCTCGGCAGCGGAGGCTCAAACTAAGTTGAAACGGTGAGAAATTATATTTATGGACACTACACCTACAACACCTCAAGGTAAAACTGCGTCCCAAGAAACAGGGACACCTAATCCAACCGGAGTATGTCCCTTTAAAGTGGGTTCGAATTTCTCAAGATCGAAGATGGCGGCAGCAGCAGAACCACGGAGCAGCATGCCGACGAAATTGCTTGGTGAGCGTATCGGTAAGGCCATAGGGATTGGAGGATTTTTCCGTGCCCTTTGGAACTATATTTCAAATTCTTCGACCAAATCATTGGGGCAAGCAAAATTAAATGTGGCCGAGAAAGCAAAACTAAAAGAGGTCGCAATGGATTGTTTGAAAAGCAATTCAGGAGGCGTGGATAACATATTACGGGAAATTACCACGGATACGTCATCCCAAGACCCGCGAATTGTTAATGCCTTCGTTGCAGCACTAAAAGAAATTGAACTAGCAGCTTATTCTTTTGCCCTATTTTCCTGTTGAAGTGCTTCGAATCGGACTTGTTCAGGAGTTTTATAGAAAGCGATATGTATCATATCTGCCACAGCTAATGCGGTGAGCAGGCGGCTTAGTATTTTAAAAAGCTTTCCTGGTGCACGCGATCCGAAAAAACTTCCCCCAAGGTTAATTATTGTTTTTCCTCCGAAAATACCTTGTCTTGCCAAGATAACCCTGCCTGCATTTCCAAAACCATCGATAATATTTTTTCTCATAAAATCTCCTTTTCTAAAGTAGGAATATATAAAAACGGAATTTGCAAGCAAAAATTGCAAACAAAAAAACAACATCGACGTGGTTTATTTCAAATTGACAAAAAATTCTAGGAAAAAGATAAAAGTTTTTATATAATAGCTACGTGTCTAATGGTAAGAAGTTTTTTTTAATGTTTGTAGTTGTCTTGATCCTTGGCAGCTCATGGGTTATTGTTTCTTTGAAAACAAATAAAACCCATTTAAAAATGCAGTTGGACGTTGAAAACCATAAAAAGACAGAGGGGGAGGAGACAATATTTTCATCTTTTACAAAAAAGGATTTTTCCTGGATGCGAAGCCTGAAAAAAGATAAATCTCCCATTGAGTTTGATTTATTCACATGTCCATCCGTATACAGCGAAAGCGGCAAAACAATGGTTAAAACCTATGATGTTCTCATGGTTGACGATACTTTTCCACTATATCTGTCTGAGGTTAGGAATAAGCCTTATCGAATAAAGGTGGAGGGATATTCGCAATCTAAAAATGATGATAAAACGGTCATCATGTTTAAGGATATCGAAACGGAGAAATATGGCGAATGTGCCGTTGGAGATAAGAATGCAGAGCTAAGGATACGGGTAATTGGGTTTGATGTGCAAGGTTATGAAAAAGATGGTGTTTACTACGAATTCCCTGTAGTCACGGTCAGCGATGATATTACCAAAAAGGAGATCGTCTTGACCAGTGAACAAAAATTTTTGGATAATGAATATCTACTCATCATAAAAGATTTCAACGGTAATGAATATGTTTTTTATAATATCGGAGATAGTGTGTCAATGGGAGAAGCAACCTGTAAACTTTCTTCGTTCAACAAGAAGGAAGGGGTTGCCAAATTATCCTTAAAAGATGCCAATGGGCATGAGTTTACCAAAACTATACACCTAATCCGCTAGGTTTGGGATTTGTAAATTCAAGAAAGAACAAGCAATGCAGGTTTTCCTAAGGCCTAAATTGCTCCCAAAACTACGCCTCGTATTCCTCGATATCGATACTATAAACCTCAATCGCTATCATGGCTTCTGTCAGCGACATAGTTGGAGCCAGGGAACTGATGAAAGACTTACCGGATGCGGATTACCTACTGGCCGACAAAGGATATGACGCCGACTGGTTTCGGGAGGAACTGAGACAACGTGGGGTGGAACCATGCATTCTTCCGATGTGCCACCGTAAAATACAGTTGCCCTACAACATAGATTCGTATAAGCGACGCCACAAAATCGAAAATATGTTCAGCAGATTGAAGGATTGGCGTCCCATCGCCACCCGCTATGATCGCTGTGCCACCAACCTTCTTCTCTTCCATCCCCATCGCCTGTTCTTGCCTCTTTTATCTAAATGTATGAGGACTATCCCTAGGATTTGGATTTGTTACAAAAGACTTCAGCATCAATTCCTTGAAAAAATGTATCAATTTTGCATGTGATCATGGAAATTACAATCTGAGTCAGTGGAAGCGAAGAGGTTGATCTTTGTGAAACTGTAGTTCTAAATTCATTTAGAATGGCATCGAGATTTGCCATGAAATCCCTGAGGTTCCTTTTTGTAGCTTCTTTTTGGGCATGTATTTCGATCGCCTCCCTGGCTTTTTTTACAAAATCACCTTTGGCGACTACGGCAGCATTCTGCATACCCAATTCGCGTAAAGCTTGATCTTTGGCTGGTTGTTTAAGGCCTGCGATAGTGCTCCGTAGAGCACGCGGATCGGAAGATTCAGTGCTAATAACTTTCAAGAGTTTTTTCCCTTCAGAAGCATAACCATCTAGGCGAGATTCATTGTCTTCATAGAACTTAACAGCTTGATTCACTTGAACAGGAAGAAACGGTGAAAATATACTCGAAATTAAACTATTCATGGGGTATCATTTTAGTAAAATTTGATGCTAGTCAATTTTTTTTCGAAAAAGAGTATTTTTTTTCGAAAAAATTTGAATTGACAAAGGTATGAAAAACGAGAAAAGTTCCTACATGGGAAGTTTTCTAAAGCTTTTATGTTTGTCAATTATAACGCTGTTTGCTACAGCATGTCAAACAAGTGCCCCCGTTGAACGTGTTACCGTTGGGACTGTGCAACGCTTCATCAGAAATGGAATGACCTCTGCGGAAGTTGTTGGAGTTCTCGGATCGCCCAACATGGTCACAAAAAATGCCGAGGGCAATGAAACGTGGGTTTATGATAAAGTTCATTCGGAGTACGAGACGAAGGAGTCTGCCTCTGGCATTTGTTTAATATTGTTCGGAGGTGCTAGAGCAAAAGCTTCTGGGAGTTCCAGCGAGCGCACCTTGACCATAGTGGTGCATTTTGATAAAGATAGTAAGGTCGTAGATTTTTCCTATAGAACAACGTCGTTTTAACCGGTGCATATGTTGAAAAAATGCCTCACGACATTATTTTTGTTTGTCCTGTGCCTCATGCCGGGATGTGTTTCAGTCAATGAAACACGTGCTCCGACAAGCGTAGAAATACAATCCATACAAACAAGGGAATTTGATGTTTCATACAAAATTGCCTTTGCTTCCGTCGTTGATGTTTTTCAAGATTTGGGTTTTGTTATACAATCGTCGGATTTTACGACTGGATTAATCATAGCGAAAGGAAATGTAATCAACAGGAATCTTGGGTTTCTAGAGGCTGCAAGTGGGGTTCATAGTAAAATCATGTGGAATGTTGGTACAGCTCATCTGGAAGAACTTGGCAATGGAAAAATATCGATACGGGTAAGCTTTGTTGCAAATGCCAAGGTCATGTTTGAGTATGGAGCATCGAATGAATCGAGTAAAGCCATCCACGATGGTGAGTTTTATGCGAAATTTTTTGAAAAAATAGACAAGTCAATATTTGTAAGACAGAATCTAAAAAATTGACCCAATACGCAATCCTATACGGATTGAAACGGATTCTGTTTGGTCTGTGCATGATATTTTGGCCTTAGATTTCCCTAGGGTGTGTTGGGTTTTGGCGGTGAAAACGATGGGAGTGGAGCAAGCAAAGGTAATATTCGGTTTATGGGAAACAGGGAAATTTTGACCATGTTTTTTATTGAACAATTTTGATAAAAAAATAGACCCTATCCATGGCTAGTAGGCTCAAATGTGGTGTGGTGGGGGTAGGATACCTTGGACAGCATCACGCGAGGGTGTATGCCTCATTGGAAGAATGTTCGCTGGTAGGTGTATATGACATTAGCCCGGAGCGAGCAAAGGAAATAGCGTCGAAATATCACTGTAAAGTTTTCAAATCTCTCGAAGAGCTTGGCAACGGATGTAACTGTGTAAGTATCGTAACTCCAACGGATAAACATGCCGAAACGGCGATTCCGCTGATTGAAAAAAATTGCCATCTCCTAATCGAAAAACCGCTGGCATCGTCAACGGAAGACGTGGAACGGATTTTAAAAGCTGCCAATGGCCGTGACAGGATTTTACAAACGGGACTGATCGAACACTATAACCCCGTGATGAAATTCTTGGAAGCATCGGTTACAACCCCACGATTCGTAACATCCCAAAGGCTGGCACCGTTTAATGGAAGAGGTACGGAAGTGGGTGTTGTCCTCGACCTAATGATACATGATATCGGCATAATTTTGCAGCTGGTAAAATCGGAAATTATATCCATCGATGCCATAGGAATTCGAGTTTTGTCAAAGACGGAAGATATTGCTAACGCTCGGTTGCATTTTGCCAATGGGTGCGTAGCGGATTTAAATGTCAGCCGGGTAAGCGAAAAAAAATTACGTGAAATCCGAATTTTTCAGCCGCAAACATATTTGTCGATGGATTTTACATCTCAGAGCGGCCACCTGATGAAGGTTTTGCCGGAAGGTCTGATCAAGGATGAAATCCCCGTGGAAAAAGAAGAACCTCTGAGGACAGAGATTTCATCGTTTATACAGTGTGTACGAAACCACATGGAACCAAAAATAGACATTCATTTTGGCAAAAAAACTCTAGAATTGGCATTGAAAATCACAGAAATAATCAACCTGACCAGCCAATAGGATATTTTGATATAAAATTTCCTCCCTTGATCTTGAAAAAATATTTCCTGGCAAAAGAAGTTAACCCATCGACAATCCTTCCTTTGGAACATTTGAGGTATATTTCCAGAAATGTTAGAAAATTTATATGGTGTTTTTTGGTAAAAAAAGATTGACATCCCATAAAAATAATATGGCTTATGTTTGATGAGTATGTCGACGTCAGTTATTACTTCCGCTTGTGGGTGTTGCTATGTATATGCACATACTTCCTATTGTCGATATTGTTAGTTGCTTTTTTTCGGTTTGCAATCTCTTCCGTGAGGGAAGAGGATTATTTGTGTAGCTTCTAGTAAAAATTTAACAATTTCGATATCCATGAAAAAAACTTTAAATGCAATTTTTTTGCTATCCGGGACTGCCATTGGTTCTGGAATGCTTTCCCTTCCACTTGTTTTGGCAAAAATTGGTGTAATCCCAAGTGTTTTGGTCATACTGATGTTTTGTGGGTTAACTTACTTTTCTGCACTGGCTCGAGTTGAATTAAATCTGCAGTCAAACCAAGAAAACACATTGGAGAAAGTTGGCTTAATTTTCTCCGGACCCAAAGTTGCCTGGCTCGGAAATTTTTCACTAAAAATTCTTATGTTCGCACTACTCGCAGCATATTTGTACGGATTGAGTTCCATAATCCAATCCACTTTTTTTCAGGAAATGGCTTTGGCTAAAATAGTAATTATTATTTCCGTATTACTATTTCTGCTCATTATTTCATCCCCACGAGTTTTGCTCGATTTAAATAAATATGCCATTGTTGGACTATTGCTGATGGTCATTTCCGTGGTTGCCATAATGGTACAGCATTTTAGACCTGAAACCATTATTCACGTGCCCTGTGAGATAAAAACTTTCAGTGTTTGGTCAATGATTCTGCCAATCATATTTACGTCGTTTGGATTTCAAGGGTCATTGCATTCGCTAACCAAAATATGTAATAATGATATTAAACTCTTAAAAATTGCTTGTCTATGGGGGAGTATAATTCCTGCCGTTGTGTATGTTATTTGGACGTGCAGTGTGATATGCCTACTAAATGCTAAATTTCCCGAATCATTTAACAAAAATGTGGAAGTTAGTGAACTGATAAATCTTCTGAGTGTAGCCTGTAACTGGGGTTTCGTGAAGACCTTGCTACTTGCAATTTCAGCCACTGCAATTGCCACATCTATTTTTGGTGTTGGTCTATGCTTAAAAGATGATTTTCATACATTTTTTAGTAAAATTTTGGATAGAAAGGCTTCTATAGGAGTATCATGTCTTTGTACGGTTATTCCGGGGTGTTTTATAGCGATTTTTGTACCAAACGCTTTCATACACGTTTTAAGTTTTGCGGGGATGCTGCTCGTCGTCATTGCGATCTTTATCCCAATGTTTCTGCTAGGAAAAGTTCAGCAAAGTTTCAAGTTCAAAGCCTTAAACTCTAAATTTATAATGTCGAATTTATTGTTTATTGGAATTGCAATCAGTGTGTGTGAAATTTACAATATATTCACCTGTGGCCTGTTCAAATGATATGGATTATAAATTGTTTCTCCGGGGAAATATCCTACCACACGGAACCAAAGATAGACATTCATTTTGGCAAAAAAACTCTGGAATTGGCATTGAAAACCACAGAGATAATCAACCCCGCCCATCCATGGAATTACTTTTTGCCTTTCTGTCTGCGGCTAAATTTATCAATGCGGAAATAAGTGCCGGTAGATCTATGCCGGCAGCGCTTGCACTCATTGGATAGAAACTGTTTTGTGTCATCCCGGGAATCGTATTGATTTCTAAAAAAAAGACCTTTCCGGTATTTTTTTGGAATAAAAAGTCAACCCTGGCCCAATCCCTGCATCCACAACATTTAAACGCCATTTCACAATACCGTTTTACCATATTTTTAGTATCTTCGGGAATTCTTGCGGGACATATTTTACTGGAATACCCTGGCGTATACTTATTCCTATAGTCCAAAAAGCCATATTTCGGCAAAATTTCCACAATTTCAAGTGCTTTGCCATCAAGAATGGCCACCGTTAAGTCTATCCCATCTATCCTACGTTCTGCGATATACTCCATATTTTCGTTTAACCTGTGAATGGTCAAACCCAGTTCCATTTCTGACGAAATGACATGGGTGCCTATGCTACTACCTTTGGCATTTGGTTTTATAAATAAGTTATGTCCAAGCGTATTGCTAATCAAGTGGGACGAAGGAACATTTGCTGGAACAAATTTTATACCATCGATCACGGGAATTCCCGCCTCTGAAACGATTTGCTTTGTGAGAGATTTGTTCATGCATAGTGCACTGGCCTTCGAATCACTCCCGATGAAGGTCAAATCTTCCGCTTCCATGGCAGCTTGCAAACCACCGTCTTCCATAAATTCCCCATGGGCAACAGGGAAAATTATGGCATCCTTTGAAATTGCTTCCTCTGGCAGTTTGTCCCGGCTAAGGACAATTTCTGTTGTTGGTAGGATATTTTGACACACCTGGCATACCGTCTCGCTAGACAGCAGTGATATTTCTTTTTCCGACGATGAATATCCACCGGTTAAAATTATTACCTCTCGGGCATATTTCCTATTTATCATTTTGCCTATTCTTGCCATTTGCCACTCGCATGTCGACTTATTTCTGAAAATTTCATCCCCGCCAATGATTTCCGTTTGCATAGGGACAATAATCATTCCCCACATTTTTGGGAGAAATGATGCGGTTTATGGGAATAATAGGCCAGCACTTTTGGTCGAATCATCGTCCACGTAGGGCAAGCTAGCCACGGTGCACAGGGAAAATATCCATCGAAAAAATGCCAATTGATGCCGCCTTTTGTCACGTTTTAGGCGTATGGTTTTTTCCTTACCTATTGTTAGGGACAAACGTTCATCGAATTCTTTTTCGAATGCATCAATGGATTCCTTCTGCAACGCACGAAAAGATTTTTTGAAAACGGGAAATTTGACGTCCATCATTTTATTTTTTTCTATCGAGCGATTCGCGAAATCCTTGTCGAGCGTCTTGGATGAACCCTTTGGTATTTCTGCCAAAGGAGAAAGAGGGTATATTGCAATGCTTGGCCCACCATCCTTAAATACTTTTGGAAGGGACTCCAGTATCAGATTGTTTGCTTCGATGCTAAATTGTTCATCTTTCCACAAACGTTCCAACACTTGTAAAGATATTTTTTCCACGGACTGAATAACTGCCCCTTCCACAATAGGGAAGACTTTAGCAACTGGAACACAAAAGACAATATATTTTTCCTCCCAAGTATGTGGAACTGTACAATCAATGTAAATTTTAGGAGAATTAGGGAATGTAGTGATCGAGTAACACCTATTATTGTAATAAAAAGTTGTCTTTTGGATAAAAAGTGACAATGATTATTCTCACCTTCAATGCGAATAAATACAAATTGTTGGGAACATATTCAGTATGGTGTTTATATTGATTTTGGCTGCAATTGGGGCAATTTTTGTTGCATTTAATAATGGAGCAAATGATGTCGCAAATGCGTTTGCTTCAGCCGTAGGGGCCAAGGCTCTAAAGATCAAACATGCACTTCTAATCGCTGCTATCCTAAATTTTTTCGGAGCAATATTGCTAGGGGCCAACGTTTCCAAAACACTAATCGATGGCGTTGTGGATATTGGCTGTTTCCATGACAAAAATGCCTACATTGCGGGGATGTTGGCGTGCATGGTTGCTACGGGTAGTTTCGTTCTCATATCCACCCGTACCGGATTGCCGGTAAGCTCAACCCATTCCATCGTCGGGGGGATGATAGGCATTGCCATCACTTTGGGAGGTATTGGAGCTGTCAAGTGGAAATGGTTCGGTCTATTGACCCTATCGTGGATATGTACACCATTTTTAGCAGCTGCATGTTCGCTAGTCACCATAAAGTTAATAAAACTGACAATTTATCGGGGAGAAAGCTCCAAGGTTATGCAACGGGCATGCAATTGGATCCCTACCTACGCCAGTGTAATTGTCATTGCACTAATCATTGCCATAGTGAGAGGTTGGAAAAATTGTATTCATCCGCACTGGGCCTTGGGTATATTATTGCTGATTTTCCCAATACTGTACATAATATTTAGGATCATAACACATAGTTTAACCATAAAATTCAAAAATAGGGAATTTGGCGTTGAACATGTTTTTAGGCGTTTTCAAGCAGGTACTTCCTGCTTGATAGGGTTTGCCATAGGATCGAATGATGTTGCAAATAGTGTCACTCCGGTCATTGCCATATATTTTGTTACAAAGCTTGGCATGCTCCCGGATTCATTTGCCGACCATACCATCCCCATTTGGATGCTTGCGGTTGGGGGGGTTGGAATGTCGATGGGGGTTTTATCCCTTGGCCATAAGGTTATCAATACGATGGGACACAGCATCACGTTGCTATCAAATTCCAAAGGTTTTAGCGTCGATTTTTCGACTGCCACAACGATCATCCTGGCATCCGTTTTCGGAATGCCGGTTAGCTCTACCCATGCTGCAACCGGTGCTGTTATCGGGGTAGGATTGGACAAAGGTCTCAAGGGGCTGAACCTGCAGTTGCTTTTTACAATATTTGTCACATGGCTTATAACCGTACCCATATCCGCCATTTTCACGATTTTAATATATTTTATTCTTAGGGCCGTATTACCGCTGGTCTAAAATCATGGGACGTCTTTGTGCAGAGGTTCTAACGTTTGGAATGTTCGATGGTCCATTGTTGTACGCAATTCCTCGGGAATTGGAAAATATTTTGACCGGTGGTATGCTCGTCATGATACCATTTGGACGAACAAAAACATTGGGCATTATCCTTCGTACTTGCCAAGCGGACCCAGATAAATCATCGTTTCAGGTAAAGGAAATTCTAAACGTTGAATATGAGTTTCCTTTGCTCGGTGCGGACATGATAAAATTGATATTTTGGATGCACAAATACTATGCGGTGTCGTATAAGTCCCTACTGGAAACCGTTATCCCCCTGGCCATAAGAAAAAATATCGGGTTCAAATTTGTGCCAAAGTTTTCCCTGATAAAAACTTTACCCAAAGAAGATTGTGAAGTGCTGAAACACCGTTCTCCAAAGCAATACGCACTATATGAATTTTTACTAAAATCCAACGGCATGTTTGAAAAATCAGCACTGAAAAATTTTTCAACCTCTGCCATCAATTCTTTGGTCGACAAGGGGATCGTCGGGAAGACTTTTGAACGGGCCAATCACATTGTCTACGCCGATCAAACACTTGGAGAAAGCGGGAACAATAGGAAAGATATAATTTTGACGACTGAACAGCAAAATGTTGTTACCCATATCGCCCAGAGCCTGGCCAAGGAGGAATTTTGCACACACTTGATACATGGCATTACGGGTTCTGGAAAGACGGAAGTTTATTTGCATGCCATAGAAAATGTCCTAAAGTCAGGCGGTGATGCAATTTATTTGGTTCCGGAACTCACCCTAACACCGCAAACGGTCCGCCGCATCAGGTGCGGTGTAAATCTGCCCGCCGCTCAAGTTGTGGTTTGGCATAGTGGGCTATCCGAAGGAGAACGCCGTGATGCCTGGTTGGCAATGGCCAACGGTGAAGCAAAAATTGTTATTGGGGCACGCTCGGCAATATTTGCTCCCCTTAAAAATACCAAGATAATCATCGTCGATGAAGAACATGAAACGACATATAAACAGGCAGAAACTCCCCGTTACCATGCTCGTGACGTTGCGGTCTACCGTGCCAAATTGTGCAATGCTATCTGTATCTTGGGGTCCGCAACGCCATCCGTCGAATCCCTATACAATGCATCGGTACGGAAGTATAAACTGAATAGGTTGAAAAATAGGATCGATGGTAGTACATTGCCCAGGATTGAAGTGGTCGACATGCACCATGAATATTCTATGGGGAAAGCAAACATTATTTCATCGCGGCTGCGGGAGTTGGTGGAAGATCGCCTAGAAAAGCATGAGCAGGTCATTTTATTTCTCAATAGACGGGGATATTCGTCGGTGGTGTTTTGCAAAAATTGTGACTACGTTGCCACTTGCCCGCATTGTAGCACTTCCTTGACATACCATAGGCAGCAAAATGTTTTGCGGTGCCACATATGCAATTACATCGAAAGCTTACCATCCAAATGTCCTAAATGCGGAGGATATGACATTTTACAAAGTGGTGTGGGAACCCAAAAACTTATGGGCGTTATTTGTACACTGTTTCCGCTAGCCAAAGTTGAACGCCTCGATTCCGATACCACGACGACGAAGGATAGTTTTTTCAAAATTTTGAACCGTTTTAGGGATGGGGAAATTGATGTTTTGGTTGGTACGCAAATGATATCCAAGGGATTGGATTTTCCGAATGTGTCACTGGTGGGTATTATTAATGGGGACAACGCCATGAATTTCCCCGATTTTCGGACAAATGAGAGAGCTTTTCAATCGATCATTCAAGTGTCAGGGCGGGCAGGTCGTGGAAATAAGCCTGGAATCGTTGTGATACAGACCAATTTCCCATCCTCGGATCTGATCAAATTAGCGGTCAAAAACGATGTGGAATCTTTTTTGAAAAATGAACTAATATCCCGCAGCGAATTCTTCTATCCACCATTTTCCCACATTATCCGGCTAATTTTTTCCGGAAAAAATGAAGTAAAGACGGAATTTTTAGCAAAAAAAATTTGCGATGATTTGCGAAAACGATCCCATGGCCTATTTGAACTTCGAGGGCCAGCCCCAGCCGTAATATATAAGGTGAAGGACCGCTTCCGTTTTTCTTCCATGTGTTTTTCAAAAAATGTGGCCACGGCTTTGGAAAAAATCCACGAAAGCGTAGAAGTTTTCAAAAATGCAAAGGATGCTACTTGGACCATCGACGTGGACCCCGTCGATATGGGGTAGCATTAATGTTTATAGGTGTCGTGGAGGCGTAGCAGTCCAACGACCTTGGGTTTTCCGCCAGCGGTGTCTTTTGCCATTGCGGGAAGAACGGATATTTGTGACGGACCATTCTCCATGATCTGCAATGCTTCCCCCACATAGCTGTCAGCTTCTATGTATTTGGGGGATGATGTCATTATGTCTTTTGCCCTAATCCTTTGGAAAGATTCATCTTCCTTCAAAGAACGGCGAATGTCACCTTCCGTTACTAGACCCGATAAAATATCATCTCGGTCTATAACCAAAGCTGCTCCTAGCGGAAACTCCGTCATAGCAATTACAATTTCGCACAGTGTGCTATCGGATTTTATAACGGCACAGGATGGCAGGGGCGACATCACATCTTTTACTTTTAGGAGAAGGTTCCTTCCAAGTTGTCCTGCGGGATGAAAAGTTGCAAAATCTTGCTTGGAAAAGGACCGGCGGGACATTAATTCGGCTGCAATGGCATCTCCGATTGCCAAACTGACGATGGCGCTGGTCGTAGGAACCATTTGTAGGGGGTCCGCCTCCTTGGCAAAGGAAATATCAATCACAACGTCGGATGATTTGGCAATGGGAGAACTAGTATTTCCCACGATGGAAATGATCTTGGACTCAAATTTTTTCAAAACTGGAATTAGGCAGAGTATTTCATCCGTAGTACCGCTTTTTGACAGTAAAAGTGTGGGGTCGCCGGGGGAATAAACCCCCAAATCCCCATGGGCACCTTCGGCGGGATGTAGAAATACGGAGGGTTGTCCGGTGCTGGTAAAGGTGGCAGCTATCTTTTTGGCGATGTGTCCCGATTTCCCCATTCCACAAATAATGGTCTTCCCCCTATGATTTAGCAAAATTTCAATCGCTTTGCCAAAACCTTCATCCAAAACTTTGGCAGCATGCCCTATGGCATAACTTTCCGCCATTAACAAATCTTTTGCTGCTAGAAACACTTTAAAAATCCCTAAAAAATAATACCTTTAGGGCGAGACAAATGTTCTTAAATGTTTTTAAAAGATTTGACTTTCAATTTGTGGAGAAGTATTTTAGCTAGGATGGTGGTCATCGAGAAGTTTTTTCGTAAGTTATGCAATCCATTCTTGGTGAGTGTATCCATGGGGTTACTCGCTGGATGTAGTACCATCGACAGTGGAATATCGAAAAAGGATGATGTCTTTTGGGACCCACCAGCCAAAGAAAGTCAAGCGAAGCAACGACAATTGCAAAAATACAGCAATACCAGTTTTGCCCCAAACTCATCTGATTCGGCATTGGATTTGCCGATGCTGCTTGATGTTGCATTTGAAAATAATCCATCCACGAAGAAAAGTTGGCAGGCGGCCCGCATAGCAGCAGCACAAAGCGGGAAAGCAGCCAGCATCTTTTTCCCAAAAATAACAATGTCCGGTGTAACAGAGAAATCGGAGACAAATACTCTCGGGTCGAAAAATTCCGCAACGGCGTTTTATCCGGCCATTGAAATACAATACTCCATCTTCCAATTCGGAGGACATTCCAAATATGCGAATGCGGCCAGACAATTGCTCTATGCCGCAAATTATCAGCATAATCGGGCCCTGCAAACTTTAGCATATGAAGTGCAGAGGTGTTATTTTGCATTGGATTCTGCAGAAGAAACGGTCGAAGCCAGTCAAAGGAATTTGGACGATGCATTTGTGGCATACGATTCCGCCTTCATAAAAAATCAGGCCGGATTATCCAACATTCAGGATTTTTTACAGGCGAAAGCCAATAGGTCGCGTGCGGAATTTGACCTTGAAAATGCCAAGGCACACGTCGAGCTAGCCCGGGCAAACTTGGCAGTTGCAATAGGAGTACCAGTTTCTGAAGCCATACGAATCGTTCAATCCAATGATGAAAATGACATTGGCGACTTGGACATTGACATTCAAGATCTAATAGCCGGAGCAATGCAAATGCGGCAGGATATGTTAGCCCAATATTCGGTCGTTACGGCCAAAAAGGATATGACATGGACTAGTTCCTCAAAACTGTTGCCTGAATTGGTTGTCGGTGGGGCTGGCAATAGGAAGTGGCTTCGCGGTGAAGATACACATTTTAATAATTTTAATATCTATGCATCCCTGCGGTGGACCGTATTCGATGGATTTAATAACATGTATGATGTTATTGAAGCACGGGCTGCCTTGAGAAGTGCTGAACAGGAACTAAAACGAATGCAACTGGCCATCGCTTCCGACGTTTGGGCAAAATATTATGCGTTCAAGTCTGCCATAAAACAGCTTAGCGCTGCGAGGAACTATGAACAATCTGCCCAGGAGTCCTTTGACTCTATCATAATCGCATATAAGGAAGGGCTGTCTTCATTTGGTGATCTAATGGCAGCACAAACCCAATTGGCATCGGCTAGGAAACAGACGGTGGTGTCGAAAAATAATTTGGCGGTGGCAGTGATTGAGTTAGCCTATGCCGTAGGAATAGTAAATTTTGAGAGTAAAAATAATATACAATAATAGTTAATAGATAATGAAAGTTTTGAAAAATTTTTATGTGTTAATGGCATCAATGTGCCTGATGCTTATGGGTGGATGTGGACGGGGGAAACAGGCAGTACGTCCTCCGACGCCGGTGGTATCAGCAAAAGTGACAGTTGCGGATCTTCCTCTTTACATCGAAGCCATTGGAAGCTGCGTGGCATCTGAATCGGTTGCCATTGTCCCCCAGGTTAGTGGCCAAATAGTCGCCGTAAACTTTAGGCAAGGGCAAAAGGTAGAGGTTGGCGATCCTTTGTATGCGATAGACTCGCGCGTATACGAAGAAAATTTGAAGAAGGCGGAAGCTCAACTGATGGCCGCTACAGCGAAAATGAAGGTCGATATTGCACAGCTGGAACGTTCAAAGGTGCTGGTCCCGCAGAATTATATTGCCCAACAGCAGTATGAAGCATATGGGATGCAGGTGGAACAAGATATCGCCAGTGTTGACGTGGCAAATACACAGGTTGCACAGGCGAAGATCGACGTAGAACATTGCAATGTAGTGTCTCCCATAAACGGTATTGCCGGGGCATATCTGGTGGATGTCGGAAATGTCGTTGGGGCGATGTCCATCAATAAACCACTGGTAACCGTAGAGAATGTTGATCAATTGTACGTTGAATTCAGCATATCCGAGAATGATTTCTATGATTTACAAAAGTTTTTCAACCTCGAAGAAGGAAGTTTAAAAATGGAAGTTTCCCCGATTTCGAACGATGGTGTCAAGGGGGAAGCATACGTTGATTTTATCAATAATTCCATAGATAGGAAAACGGGTTCCATAAAGCTCAGGGCGTTGATGGAAAATCCTGAATACAAATTTTGGCCAGGGCAATCCGTGCGTACCAAACTTTTGCTAACCGTAGCAAAAGATTCGGTTTTAGTCCCCGCAGAAGCCGTAAAACTTGGACAACAGGGCCGGTATGTTTTTGTAATTAAAGAAGATAAGTCGGTTGAATTTCGACTGGTGGAAATCGGACAAATACACGGAGCCATGCTGGTGATTAAAAATGGGGTTAGTGAGGGAGAAACCATAGTCATGAGAGGGCAATTGATGTTGGCTCCTGGGATGAAGGTCATAGAAATGCCCGATACGCAACCCAACTTTTTTGAAGAAAATTTAGAAAAAAATAGGAAAATTGCGGAGAAAAACCCAACGACCAAGTAAATATGGAAAGCATATCTGAACCTTTTATTAGACGTCCAGTTTTGACGGTTTTGTTGACTTTGATGCTGACAATTGCTGGCATATTTTCCTATCGGGCAATGCCGGTTAGTGATTTGCCCGCCGTAGATTACCCGGTCATACAGGTATGGGCAATGTTTCCCGGTATGGATCCCGCAATGATGGCAGCAAACGTTGCATCCCCGCTGGAGAAAGAATTCATGAAGATTCAGGGACTCGAAATGGTCACATCTTCAAGCTCCCAGGGTGGCACAAGTATTGTTTTACAATTTTCCCTAGACAAGAGTATCGATGGGGCAGCTATCGATGTGCAATCTGCTATTTCCAGGGCAACCGGTTCCCTTCCGAGGGACATGCCAACCCCTCCGGTGTTTGAAAAAACAAATCCTAACAGCCAACCAATTTATTATCTGGTGTTGACAAGCGATACGATGACCAATGGAGATCTCTACGATTACGCATCGGATCAGGTCGCCCAACGCATAAAAGTTCTTAAAGGCGTGTCTGATGTTACCGTCTATGGTGTCCAAAGGGCGGTAAAAATATTAGTGAACAATGAAAAACTCTACAATCGAGGAATAACCGTCGATGATGTTATAAAAGCTGTCCAAGCGGGAACGGTGTCCCTATCTACTGGCCAACTAAAAGATGCGACCAAAACCCTCGTGATAAAACCAAATGGCCAATTGGAAAATGCAAGTGACTATTTAAACCTAATTGTGGCGTATAGAAACGATGCTCCGATTTATTTGAAAGATATTGCAGAGTGCATCGACAAGTTGGAAACCGATGATTTTTCCGCCAGCTTCTGGCAATCTGGCCGCGAAGAAAGTTACCGTGCATCCGTAGTCCTTGCGGTTTCCCGTGCAGCGGGAGCCAATGCCATAGAGTTAGCAAAAAGAATCAATGAGTTGCTGCCAATTTTCAAGAAACAGATCCCCGGTTCCATCAATTTGATAAAAATGTATGACAGGTCTGAGTCCATAATAGAATCCATAAAGGATGTAAAACAGACATTGGTAATAGCATTTGTTTTGGTCATTGGTGTAATTTTTCTGTTTCTTGGTCGATTTACGGAAACGATTATACCAATTGTTGCCCTGCCTCTGTCCCTATTGATTACATTCATTGTCATGCGGATGTTAAATTACTCCATCGACAACCTATCCCTCATGGCTCTGACCCTTGCCGTTGGTTTCCTCGTAGACGACGCCATCGTGTTTTTGGAAAACATGATACGAAGGATGGAAGATTTCGGAGAAAGTCCCCTAAAGGCATCCATCGAGGGGGCAAAGGAGATTAGTTTTTCGATTCTGTCGATGACATTATCTCTCGCGGCTGTTTTTATCCCTCTTGTTTTCATGTCCGGACAGATTGGTCGAGTATTTAGAGAATTTTCCATAACAATTGTAGTAGCCATTTTGGCATCCGGCGTGGTTTCGTTGACATTGACACCGATGATGTGTGCCCGAATGTTGAAGCCAATAAAAAAGAAAAATAAAACAAAACTAGAAATAGCATCCCACAACCTGGAACATAGGTTTTTGAAAGTTTATAGCAAGGCACTTGACTGGTGCATTGCCCATAAAAAATTGTCAGTCATAGTTTGGGTGACAAGCTTGTTTGGAACATTTTTGGTATTCGTAGCTTTGCCGAAAACATTTCTGCCGGAGGGGGATAGTGGTAATATGATGGGTGTGTTCATTGCCCAGGAAGGAACGTCTCCTGCCCAAATGAAAGGCTATCAGACGCAAATTGAGAACATTTTGAGAAAAAATCCCTACGTGGACAAAACAATGGCAGTGACAGGTCTATTCTCTGACAATCAGGGATTGGCGGTTTGTGTGTTGAAGGATGGGAAACGTCCCAAAATTCAAACCGTATCGCAGATGCTAATGCGTGATTTATATGCTGTTCCAGGTGCATTGGCATTTGTTCGTCCGATGCCAACCCTATCCGTAAATACCGGTGCCGTAAGTACCAATCAAGGTAAGTACGTTTATGTCCTATCGGGAATGGACACGGATGCACTATATAAATGTGCGGACGAGCTCGTGGGGGCGATGAGGCAAAATCCAGGGTTTATCAGCATATCAACGGATATGTTGATCAATAGTCCCCAGGTTTCCATAGATTATTTACGGGACCAGGCAGCGCGCTACGGGGTAAATGTGTATTCCATCGAAAACATGCTAAAGCAGGCCTATTCTGGCAATTATTGCTATCAAATTAAAACACAGACCCGCCAATATAAGGTCATCGTTGAAAGTGATGATATTTTTCGTCAAAATGCCGATAGCTTAAATTCTCTGTATTTTCGGAGTGATGGTGGGGAGCTATTGCCATTTAAAACCGTCGCAACGGCAAAGGAAACATTGGGATCAACCCAGGTAAATCATACGAAAAATCTTCCATCGGTTTCCATATTTTTTAACCTGCATCCTAAGTATCCCATAGGGAAAGCCACAGAGTTCGTGACGCAAGCAGCTTCTAAAATTGTTCCGAAACATATCATCGGGTCTTTCGAAGGGGAAGCCAAAACATTTGGAGAAATATCTTCGAGCATAATGGTGCTACTAATTCTTGCGATATTTGTGATGTACATAATTCTAGGAATTATGTATGAGAGCTATATTCACCCATTGACCGTACTGTCAGCATTGCCAGTGGCGATGGTCGGAGGGCTCCTAACACTGATGGTCTTCCGAATGGAATTGTCATTGTACGGATTTATAGGATTGTTCATGCTGCTAGGCATAGTTAAGAAAAACGGAATTCTTATGATAGATTTCGCCATTGCTCGCCAGAAGGAAGGCATGAGCAAAGAAAAAGCTGTCCATACGGCATGCCTGGAGAGGTTTCGCCCTATCATGATGACAACGTTGGCTGCTGTAATGGGCCAGATACCGTTGGCCGTGGGATGGGGAGCCGATGGAGCTTCCCGGCGGCCCCTTGGCCTATGCGTAATTGGAGGTTTGGTAATTTCGCAAATAATAACGCTGTTTATCCTTCCTGTAATTTACCTATACTTCGAAGATTTTCAGGAAAAAGTCTTGGACAAGATTCCATTTTTTGCTAGAGACATAGGGAAGGATGCTTCCTAGCCTATTGATAGTTGATGATGAAAAAAATACCCGTGATGCACTGGGGCAGCTACTCGATGATGAATATGAGGTTTTTTTTGCGACAAACTTCAATGAGGCTGTCAATTTGATGAAGAATGAAAAATTTGACATCATTTTGACGGATTTGCGTATGGCGGGGAAGAATGGTATGTTTGTCGTCGATGAGGCTTTGCGTAGGCCATACAATCCCACATGCATAATGATGTCAGCCTATGGATCGGTGGAAACGGCGGTGGAAGCAATTAAGCACGGGGCCTATGACTTTGTAACTAAACCATTGGATTTTGAAAAATTGGAAATGCTAATGCGGCGTACACTTGTAAACAGGAACAACCAACACAGTAAAAAAAGTATTCCCAATGGTATTTCACAAACTAAAAAAAATGCCCCTTCGGGCAATTTTTTTTCGCCGGACATGATAGTGGGGAAGTCCAAAGCGATCACGGATCTCTTGGGAAAAATAAAAAAGGTTGCCCAGTCCAAGGCAACGGTCCTTCTGGAAGGGGAAACGGGAACGGGTAAAGAGTTGTTTGCGAATGTTGTCCACTATTTTAGCAAGCGTGCTTCCAAACCTTTTACGGCCATACACTGTGCCAGTCTGCAAAAAAATTTGTTAGAAAGTGAGCTGTTCGGCCATGAAAAGGGCGCCTTTACCGGCGCAGATAGTAGGCGTATTGGGCTATTTGAATCGAGCAATGGTGGTACAATTTTTTTCGATGAGATCGGAGAAATCGATATCCAAACTCAAATAAAGCTGTTACGTTTTTTGGAGACCAAAACTTTCAACAGGGTGGGCAGTTCCGAAAACATTTCCGTCGACGTTCGCATCGTTTGTGCAACCAATCGAAATCTTCAAAAGCTCGTTGAGCAGGGACTGTTCCGCGAAGATTTACTCTATCGCCTAAACGTTGTTACCATAGAATTGCCTCCTTTGCACAGGAGGGTGGAAGACATTCCACTACTCCTCGACCACTATATTAAAATTTTCGCCCAGTCGAACGACCTCAATAGGGTCGAAATTTCCCCCGAAGTGATGAAAATATTGACGACATACAAATGGCCAGGAAACATACGGGAACTGCGAAATTTTTGCGAAAGTGCCGTAATTTTTTACTCGGGCCAGGTTCTGCAAGTTGAAAATATGGACAAAAAATTCCTATGCGAAAGTTTGCAAATAGGGGATGTTAACTTGTAGCTATTTTACCGGGAAGCGCATGGTGAAGAGCAGAAGAAAGGGCAAGAAGAAATGTACTGCCCTCAAATGCTATTGTCGTATAAGAGCTTCTATGTGCCGTCCTCCAGGTCCAGGGTCTAGACCTGGATTCAAAATAAAATATAGCACAATGTCATTTGGATTGATTGGAGGGAATGGATGCGCCATGTCAATTCTGGTACCATCGGCATCATAGCCTTCGTAGGCAGGGATGTCTCCTCCATGAAAATGGTTAACAATAAATACTCTTCTTTGAAAAACGATTGCCGCCATTCTTGCATCATTGTCGTTGCCAAATCGATTTTTGTCAAATCTGGCAGGTGTAGTTGTGTATATAATTGCATCGAGGCGTCCTGGGGTAAGGAAGGCTTGGTTGGGGTTTGGTATTGTTCCGCCTAAAATACCTTGTACATAATTGTGAATTCGAAGGCGAACTTCTCTCTGATCCCCTATTCCAACAAAATACCCTATGGCTGCGAAAAGACAGTTGCCGTCATTTGGAACATGGTAAATCTGAAATTGGCCAAAATTTCTTATATTGACATCAAAACCAGTGGGGCCGATGTACCTACCCTCATCCAGCTCATATAGCAACCTCGGGAGCTCAGGGTCTCTATTTACAATCAAAGGTATAAGCGGAGGTGGAGGTGGAGTATCTGCTAATCTCGCTGGCGGTTTCCTTACGGCACTGCCTGATTTCCTCGCTGGTCTCGCTGATCTCGCTGGCGGCGGAGGCGGCTCATCCGCTGGAGGTCTCTCCGCTGCTTCCGGAACAAAACACAATCGTTGTAGAGCCCTCAATGCGTCTCCTACACCTCCAGCACTTTGATGTATACTGTTCCCATGGGTATGTGCAGCCCACATTCCGACAGTTGCGGTATGACCATTGCGGTCATTATAGTGCAAGACACGGTGTGATCCCTTATATGTTATCCTTACATTTGTAGCATGCCCGTATCTATGAACAAAGCTATTAACAAAGGTCTGCATATCGGTTGCTTTTATGGGATCTTGACCTAAAAGCACATCAATGGCATCCATAGTTTCTTGAGAGACTGGAATAACATCTGCTAGTTCGGGATTAACTTCGACAGTTAGATCGAGTTCTTCCACTGCTGGTGACGGTGCTTCTTCCTCAGATACTACATCTATTTTACTAATTGTAACTTTCCCGCGTTGAGTTTCTGTTGCTGCTCCGTTTACCTGATATGTAACGCGTACCATACGCTCATAAAGATGAATACTAGCCACACCATTCCCCGATACCGTGTTATGTGCGAAATGTCCTCTTATTGCGGTTTGCACATCACGGTCCAAGTCGATGAAAGCTTTATAAAGTGCCCGACTCTTCCCTACGTATGTCGTTCCTTTTTCCTTTTAAGCTCTCAGGAAAAGGATATCTCATAATTTCAACGTGTCAATAAAATAATTTTTGTCCTCAATTTTGCTGGTCTTCCGTTTCAATATCCGAATCGGAATCAATCGAGACGTCAAGGGTTGTAACCCTAAGATGGACCGATTTGTTCCCCATTTCATATTCTGTTTTGCCGAAGTACCGAAGGTCTATTCCCCTGCTACTTGTTATAGCAAATGTGTAGCGACAAGAACCAGTACCGATAGTATCTTGATTTCTTACAAAACCGTCAGTTATCTTTGCACGTTCGTCTTCGGTAAGCTCATTGTGAAACCTATCCGCAATTTCCTGCGGGGCGACGCAGGTTGTAATTCCATTGGAGAAAATCTCCACCATGTTTGTGTTATTCATGCTGTCCATGATCATATTCCTTTTTTTAGTTAAAATTTGAAAATTAAAACCGGGGTTACCTATTTTAAAATTTGCCACTTTCCTGATTTTAACTTTCGATAAAGTTAAATATGAGAAACCTTATTTTGTCAATTAAAAATTAGAATTGACCTTCGCAGGTCGAAGAAAATGCTGAACTCCGTTCATCACCCGAAACCGGCAAGATATTTCCAATGCCTAGCCCCATCGAATTTTTTGGTCAAACGCCGATGTTTAAATTGATATGGCTGGCATTGGGGGAAATTTTTCCTAGGGTGATTTTTTCTAGGACAACGGAATTTCGTAATGCAAGAATTGTCAGAATTTTTATCGGCGGCCAATGGGATCAACGATCGCGTCAAAACACTATCGACATTTTTAGACATCGATAACCTAAAGCATGAAATCGACAAAATGGAAGAAAGCATGTCGGCCCCTGATTTTTGGAATAATCAGCTCCTAGCAAAGGAAACGGGTAGCAAATTGCACGCTTTCAAACAGAAACTGGCAAGTGTGGAAAATTTAAAAAAAGTAGCAGATGAAATAAACATTTTGCTGGAATTTGCATCTTCCGAACAGGAGAACGCAGAGTATTTGTCGGAAGCAACTACGCTCATTAAAAAGATTTCCGAGGATTTAAACAGGTTGGAATTGGCATCGTATCTGAGTGGCAAACATGATCACTGCAATGCGATTTTGAGCATCCATGCCGGTGCTGGCGGTACCGAATCCTGCGATTGGGCCGACATGATTTTGCGTATGTATGTGCGCTGGGCAGAACGGAACAATTTCGAGACGGAAATTCAGGATATGCAACCGGGGGAAGAAGCTGGAATCAATAGCGTTACAATTAGGATTATTGGAGAAAACGCGTACGGGCACATAAAATCCGAACGGGGTGTTCACAGGCTGGTACGCATCAGCCCCTTCGATGCCAACAGGCGCAGGCATACTTCATTTTGTTCCGTCGATGTAATCGCCGAAATTGAGGACGATGAGGACATAAAAATTGATGATGCTGACCTGCGAATCGACACCTATCGTTCCAGCGGGAAAGGCGGCCAACATGTAAATAAAACGGAATCGGCCGTTCGAATAACCCACATTCCGACGGGTATCGTTGTCACATGCCAAAACGAACGTTCCCAGCATAAGAATAAGGAATCCGCCATGAAGAACCTGCGGTCTCGCCTATACGAAAAAATGGAGGATGAAAAACGATCTGCCATGGAAAAATTTTATGGGCCCAAGGGGGAAATTGGATGGGGCTATCAAATCCGCAGCTACGTTTGTCAACCATATCAAATGGTAAAAGATCTGCGTACCGGCACCGAAATAAGTGATATCCAGGGAGTTATGGACGGTGACATCGACCAGTTCATACATTCCTGGCTAAAAGCTGGCTGTCCAACGGAACGGAAAACATCCAACGACGATAAAGATTAGGGAACCGTTTTGATTATTTTGATAGCGGAGCATACCAAAACTGGCAATGGTGTAAAGGGAAGAGAATGCTGGATTAATGCCGTATTTTAGCGAGCTTTTTGGCCATTTGATATTTAACTTTGGCGTCAAGTTTTTCAATTTCGGCAGGATCCAGAGTTTCCCGTTTGTTGCGAGCTTCCTCAAGGGCCTTTTGAGCACGTTTTTCCGCTTCCTCAATTTCGTGCAAGTCAGCTTCGTTGATGTTTAGCGATTCATCGGTGAGGACAAAAACGGTATCGTTGGAAATCATGGCAAACCCGAAATCTATGGCGAAACATTCCTGGGAATTGGCATTTTTGGCAACAAGTCCTCCCGGTTGAATAATTGTCAAAAGGGGTAAATGCCCCGGTAAAATTTCAATTTCCCCATCCGCCGCAGGAAGCACTACGGACATTACTTCCTTTTCCAGTGTTATTCCGGTGGGTGTTACGATTTTTAGTAGCAAGGCCATGGTACTAATTTTTTTTTACGGTTAATTGTTTAAATTCTTCGACAGCACAATCGGTGGAAGGAAAATATAAGTAAGGCTCCAAAATTGTGTTTTGAGGCTTCACGTTTTGCTCCCTTCGATAACTTCTTCAATGGAACCCTTCATGTAGAAATCATTTTCAGAAATATGGTCAACTTTCCCGTCCAGAATCATCGCAAATCCACGGATTGTGTCCTCGGTTTTGACATATTTCCCCTGGAACCCCGTAAAAACCTCGGCAGCATGGAATGGTTGGGATAGAAATTTTTGAATTTTTCGCGCCCGGGAAACCGTAAGCTTATCCTCTTCTGAAAGCTCATCCATTCCAAGAATTGCTATGATATCCTGCAAATCTTTGTACCTTTGCAATAGTGCCTGGACACCTCGGGCAACACGGAAATGTTCTTCGCCAACAATATCGGAAGATAGTGCTTTGGAAGTTGAGGCCAATGGATCGACGGCAGGGTAGATAGCTAGGGCAGAAATTTTACGGTCCAAAACGATGGTGGAATCCAAGTGGGCAAAGGTATTTGCCGGAGCCGGGTCTGTCAAATCATCGGCGGGGACATAGATGGCCTGAAACGATGTAATGGAGCCCTCTTTGGTGGATGTAATGCGTTCTTGGAAATCTCCCATTTCTTTGCTCAATGTCGGTTGATAGCCCACGGCGGATGGGGAGCGGCCAAGCAGAGCCGAAACTTCAGACCCAGCCTGGGAAAATCGAAAAATATTGTCGATAAATAGCAAAACATCCTGATGCTTTTCATCTCGAAAGTATTCCGCTATGGAAAGCCCCGTCAGCCCAACACGCATGCGGGCTCCAGGAGGCTCATTCATTTGACCAAAAACCAAAGCAACCTTTGATTTTGAAAGATCGTCCACGTTGATGACTTTGGAATCGCACATTTCATGGAAAAGGTCATTGCCCTCCCGGGACCGCTCTCCAACTCCAGCAAAAACCGAATATCCCCCATGTTCGGTAGCTATGTTATGGATCAATTCCATGATAACTACGGTCTTTCCCACACCGGCACCACCGAATGCCCCGATCTTGCCGCCCTTTATGAAGGGACAGATCAAATCTATAACCTTGATTCCTGTTTCCAAAATTTGGGAACCGGTATCCTGGTCAAGCAAGGTGGGGGCCGGCCTGTGGATAGGGTATTTTTTGGAGGTTTTTACTACCCCCCTATTGTCAACTGGATCACCGGTGACATTTAAAATTCTTCCCAAAACTTCTTCGCCAACCGGCACTTCGATGGGCTTCCTTGTGTCAGTTACTTCTAACCCACGGAATAAGCCATCCGTCGCTGACATTGCTACGGCCCGTACCATGCCTCTGCCAAGATGCTGCTGTACTTCAAGGGTAAGAATTTCCTGTTTCCCTTCGACATCATATTTTACGGTTAGAGCGTTATAAATATCGGGAGTTGCCTTAACCTGGAACTCCACGTCGACTACCGCTCCAATAACCTGTACAATTTTTCCAATATTTTCCATGTTACAAACTTTGAGTTGCTGCTGATATTTCAACAATTTCGTTGGTAATTGCTGCCTGTCGCAATTTATTATATTCCAAAGATAGTTCCTTCGACAATGCCTCCGCATTATCCGTAGCCCCCCGCATCGCTACTGTCCGGGAAGAATGTTCCGATGCCTTGGCTTCCAAAATTACACGATAGATGTTTTGACTAAGAAACATTTGGGACAGCATGGCAACGACGGAACTAATGTTAGGTTCCACGATCATTGGCCGTTGGTCGGGTAGAATTTCACCCAAATCTATGTGCATGTTTTTGCACAATCTTTCCAATTCACTTTGAAAATCTAACATCGGCAAAATATGTTGACTCACGGGCTCCTGGATCAATGGATTGACATACTGTGCAAAAATTATTTCCAGGAAATCAATCTCATTGGTCAAGTATGCATTTTTTAAAAATTCCACAATGGGTGCCAATTCACAGTATTCTGTCCGGTCACTCACATTAAAATTGGCAATAATCGTCCACTTTGCCATCGAAATTAACTGCATTGCTTTCTTGCCGACTGTTATAAACTTAACATTTTCGTCCCTTGAAACCTTTGCATTTATAAATCTCAAAATATTTTGATTTAATGCTCCACAAAGACCCCTGTCTGTCCCTATTACAATGATTCCCCTAGTTTTGACTTCCCGACGCTCAAAAAAAGGGTGTCGTAGTTTGGTAGACCCCAAGTTTGATAAATTTTCTGCAATTTCCGTAAGTAGAAGCATGTAAGGGCGACTTAGTAACGCCAATTGCTGGGATTTTTTCATTTTAGAAGACGCAACCAATTGCATTGCCCGCGTAATTTTAGCAGTGTTGAGTACCGCCTTCATGCGGCTACGAATTTCCTTTATGCCTTTCATTGCGGTTTAATATTTTTGGTTCCTATCCATTCCTTAGCCAATGTGTGCAACTTATCTTCTTCCGGCTCTTCCAGCATTTTCTTGGACGCAATGGAAGCCATAAGATTAACAAAGTGCAAATTTGCGTATTCTTCCAATTCGACGGCAACCGTTGGAATCTTTTCCACTGGAATTGTGTCAAAATAACCATTTTTCATCATCCAAAGCAACATGATTTGATTCTCAACGGGTTTTGGATGTAGGGACGCTTGTTTAAATAGTTCCACGATCCGTGCTCCCCGAGCCAGTTTTATCTTTGTTTTTTCATCAAGGTCAGACCCAAATTGGGCAAATGCTGATAGTTCATAGTACTGGCTCAATTCCAATTTTATTTGCCCGGCAACCTGCTTAAAACCCTTCACCTGTGCAGTTGACCCGACGCGGGAAACGGAAATACCCACGGAAATGGCAGGGCGTACGCCACGGTTGAACAGATCGGCATCTAGAAATATTTGTCCATCCGTTATTGAAATTACATTCGTTGGAATATAGGCTGACACATCACCGGCCTGCGTCTCTATGAACGGTAAAGCCGTAAGAGAACCACCCCCATTTTCTTCATTCATCCTGGCAGCACGTTCCAAAAGCCGAGAATGTAGATAAAAAACATCACCCGGAAAGGCTTCTCGCCCTGCAGGACGTTTTAGGATCAATGAAAGTTGGCGATACGCTACGGCGTGCTTTGAGAGGTCGTCATAAACTATTAATGCATCCATCCCATTTTGCATGAACCATTCGCCAATGGCACAACCCGCATAGGGTGCGATGTATTGATTCGAAGCACTATCGGATGCGGAAGACGACACAATAATTGTGTATTCGAGTGCATGGAACTCTTCCAGAGTGTGAATCATTCGAGCAGTGGTGGAATTTTTTTGCCCAATGGCCACATATATGGAATACACTGGACGAAATGTCGGGTCTCCACCGGCAATCCCTTTGCGGTTTATATTCGCCTGGTTAATGATGGTGTCCATCGCAATGCTTCCTTTGCCCGTGGAACGATCACCGATGATAAGTTCTCTTTGCCCGCGTCCTATGGGAATCATGGAATCAATTGCTAAAATTCCAGTCTGCAATGGTTGATTGACAGCCCTTCTCGTCATGATACCGGGAGCAATGCGCTCTACCGGTAGAACGCGTTTACATCCAGTGGGCCCTTTGCCGTCAATGGGATTTCCGAGCGCATCAATAACACGTCCGAGCAATTCCATTCCAACTGGTATCGATAGCAATTTACCGGTGGTTTTTGCCTCATCCCCTTCCTTCAATGATGAACTATCTCCAAGTAAGACGACGCCTACAATTTCTTCTTCAACATTTAGAGCGATTCCAAAAACGTTGTTGGGAAACTCGATCATTTCATTGTACATCGCCTTTGACAGCCCATCAACGGTCGCAACCCCATCGGCAAGGGTTAAAATCTTACCAATGTTTCTTATTTCAGTTTTGCAGGTTAAACTTGCAATTTCCTGCCTAATCTCACTTAAAATTTTATCAACCATTTTCTCCGGAGGATGTTAAATAACTGAACGCTAAATTCAATAAGAAACGGGTACAATTTTTTAAAAAAACTAACTTTAAAAATAAACCAACCTTGCAATGTCTTTTTTGATTTTTATTATATAGTAATTGCACAGTAATACACGTAATCTACGCAACAATACACATATTAATGATCAATGAAAATAGGTGGCATACAGAAAATTTCTCTTATCGATTTCCCTGGCAAAATTTCCTGCGTATTATTTACGCAGGGATGTAACTTCTGTTGCCCATTTTGCCACAACGAGTCCTTGGTTTTACCTGAAAAATTTGGGCCTCCCATGGAAGAGAATGAAGTATTTAATTTTTTAAACGCTAAAAAGGGAAAAATTGAAGCCGTGGTAATATCCGGAGGAGAACCCACTTTGCAGGGCGACTTGGAAGACTTTTTAAAAAAAATAAAAGAGCTTGGTTTTCTGACAAAATTGGATACCAATGGTTCGCGGCCAGAAGTCTTGGACAGCCTATACAAGGCGAAACTATTGGACTACGTTGCCATGGACATCAAGCACAGGTTCGAGAGGTATGCCGAAATCGCTAACGTTTCTGTTAGTATGGATAAAATAAAACGATCCGTAGATTTGATTAAAAACAGTGGGGTAGACTATGAATTCCGCACAACGGTCGTTTCAGAGTTTCATACATCCTATGACATAAGAAGTATAATATTCCAATTGTCTGGAGCAAAACGGTTTGTCCTGCAAGAATTTATTCCAGAACATGCCATGAATAAGAATTTAAACAACGACGATTCTATTTTTGCTCTCCAAAATAAAATCATCCTAAGAGACATAATTAGTTTTGCCGAATCCCACATAGGAGAGTTCAAAATTCGAGCGGCAAATTAGGTATGATTTCGAAAATATAATCTTCCCCGTGGAAAGGAACGATTTGCTAAAAATTTTCCTTTGTGGGTAAATAAAGGTTGACTAAATGTGTATGTCCATAATATTTCCTCATCCTCAATAAAGTTTTATATTATGCCAATAGATACTTTTACAAACATCCTCCATGAGTTCGCAAGTAGAATAAATTTGTCTGGATTACAAATTGATTCGTCTGGATATTGCTGCTTAGATGTGGATCAGGGAACGCTTATCCACATAAAACACGAAAACAAGCGCGACTCTATGATATTTATTGCCGAAATCGGCCAAATTCCGGAAACCAATGCCGGAGCGGTGTTGCGCTACTTGCTCCGAATGAACAATAATCCGGAGGAAAGCAAAGGAATGACCCTGTCCTATAATGTGGAAAGTAACAATGCTGCCATTGGGTACCAATTTCCGTTGAGGTTTATGAACATAGATAAATTCGAAGAATTTTTCAAAATGTTCTTGGACGAAGTAGATCGTTGGAAGCAAAAGATGGTCCTCTACATACAAGGGACATTGCCAAAGGGAGAAGAGGCATCGGGTGGAGACGGCGGAGGAACATTATCTCCAACAGATTCAACTTTCCAAGGAAGTGTTCCCGAATTCATAATAGGGGCATGAGGAATGTTTTCTATCTAAAAATTTGACCGGTCCAATCGATGGGCGGGCATGGGAATTTGTCGGAAGTGGTTTTAGCAAGGGTCAAAGAGGTAGCGTTTTTTGATTTTTTCGTTGGAGCTTTTACATAAAAATAATAGCGTCAATTCCGTGCGAATTAGATTTTCTTCTATCACAGTTATAGTGAGCTGTGTTTTCTTTTTAATTTTCCTGAGTGGTACTGCCCATGCTATCACCCATTCCACCATAAATTTTCCCATATCTCTACAGGAGTATCAAGCGTTGGAAGCCGGGAAAAACCTTTCGTTGGGGGGGATTTTAAAACATCGCATACAAGTTTCACCATTTAATTTGATCGCAACGACCCTGTTTCTGTGCGCAATTGTCCATACTTTCTTCGCCTCACAATTCATAGGGTTGTCTAAAAAAATTGCTGACTCCAATGGGGGAAATTTACCGGGCAAACACTTTTTAGCAACCGTTTGCCATTTTTTCGGAGAGGTTGAAGCAGTTTTTGGGATTTGGGCAATTCCGCTGTTAATCTGCGTGGCCATCTTTTTCGGATGGCATGCGCTGGGACATTATTTCAACGGTGTCGTGAGTTTTGCGGAACCAATTTTTGTCGTCATTATTATGGCCATTTCGGCCACACGCCCGGTTTTGTCGTTTGCAGAGTCTATTTTGCAGCAAATTGCCAGCCTGGGAAAAAGAACGGTGGCGGCCTGGTGGATATCCATTCTGACCGTCGCTCCATTTATGGGATCATTTATTACCGAACCCGCCGCCATGACCATAGGGGCCATGTTGCTTGCAAAACAATTTTACGATCTGCAACCTTCGAAAAAATTATGCTATGCTACCCTAGGATTGTTGTTCGTGAATGTCTCCGTCGGTGGAACATTGACCCATTTTGCAGCACCACCCATATTGATGGTTGCACACAAATGGCACCTAACGATTGGTCGAGTGTTTAGGTTACTAGGGTCGCATGCCATCGTGGGAGTCATTGCCAGTACACTGGTATACTATTTAATTTTCAGAAAAGAATTTTCCGATCTTCAAAGTAGATGTGGCGGTATCGATAAAAAACGGGATAGCAATAAGGCAATTCCGGTGGCGATTACCATTACCCACTGCCTATTCCTGGCGTGGACAGTATTAAATTTGCATACCCCCGCGCTGGTAATAGCAGGATTTTTATTTTTCCTAGCATTTGTGAAAGCCACTAAAACATATCAGGACGATGTGAGCTTGAAATCTCCCATTTTAGTCGGATTTTTCCTGGCTAGCCTGGTAACTTTTGGAGGGTTACAGGAGTGGTGGATATCTCCGGTACTAAGGAGTTTAAAAGAATTTCAGTTGTTTGTCGGTTCTACAATTTTGACCGCATTCAACGACAACGCGGCCATAACCTATTTATCTTCCCTCGTTGGCGAATTTTCCACAAATCCATCCATGCAAAAGGCGGTCCTATCGGGGGCTGTAACGGGCGGAGGATTAACGGTGATAGCCAATGCCCCAAATCCTGCCGGGCAGAATGTTTTGTCGAAATATTTCGTCGGTGGAATCTCGCCCCTATATTTATTCTTGGGAGCCATAGTTCCTACGCTATTGGTAGCCCTATGCTTTAACTGTTGGTAAAGGGTTCCAATTTTGGTGGGGGAATTAATTGTTCCCTATTCGACCCCCTGAGCTAGTGTTTATCGGGGATAAAACTTTTTCTACAACTGGAGCTTGAAATGTAAGGGAATAGAGGTAGAAAAATTGTATTCAGTGGTTTTTAAATGTTACCCCATACGGAGCAAAAAATGAGCATTCAGAAAAATTTGGAATTAAAACGCGTGATTAGCACCCCCATAGAAGAAAAGCCGCGATTCGATTGGAAACGTCTCGTCGAAAATGATAGCGAGTGTGTCTGTGAGTACTACAATATTGGAGAAATTGCAGATAAAATCGGAGAGACGGTCGTGGACATTTCCTTGGTTAATGGGCAGTCCGATATTTTCGACGATGCGAACAAGCGATTGGTCATTTCGTTGACCAGACAAGTTTGTCGCTGTATCAATCTACGGGAAACCTGTCCACCCAGCCAAGATCTTGTGAATGACGCCATTGAAGAAATTTTAGTAAGAAATAATAGGAGGGAAATGGCCCATGCCTTTGTGGCGAAGTGTAGGTTCGAAAACGAATACTATAGGCGAATCAAAGAAAGTCACAAATTAAGCTTAATCAGGCGAGATGGCAGTGTCGTGCCATGGAATATTGAAAAAATAAAACATGCGGTTGAATTGGCATTTATTTCCCAACACCAAAGCCCCGAGCGGGCTGATAAAATCTCTCGGGCAGTGACAAAGAATATATTGGATGAAGGGTTGTCATTCATTCATATTGAAAATGTTCAAGATTGCGTACAGGAAGAATTGATGCGCCAGGGGGAGTATAAGATCGCCGAGGCATATATCCTGTACAGGGCTGAACGGGCGAAATTGAGGGAACTGTCAGACATTGAGAAAGAATATACAGCAACTCAGGATCAGGGACCCATTATCGTGGTGAAGAATGCCGACGATGATAGCTTTTTGTGGGATGGATCAGAGCTGCACAAACGAATAGCGTTCGCGAACGCAGGCCTTGATTCACACCTAACATTCGATGAAATATTGTCATCCCTGCAGGAAGGGATTTCGTCGGAAGTTAGTATTTCGGAATTAAAAAATTATATCATCAAAAATGCACAGCGGTTAATAGAAAAAGATCCCGTCTTGGCAGTATTTGCATCGAGGATACAGTTGCTTTATTTGTATGAGGACATATTCGATTGGAACTGTACCACCGATAGCCTAGAATGTTTGAACGGAAAACAGGCGGTTGCTTTTGTAAAATATGTCAAAACAGCAGTTGCGGATAACCTACTTCACGGGGACATGCTCAAGTATGATCTTAAACAGCTTTCTCAGGTCATGGATATCACCTATGACCGTGAGTTCGACGCCATAGCCTTGCAAAGTCTAAAGGATCACTATTTCATGCGGAATTTTGATAATCGAATTTTAGAAACTCCCCAGATGCTTTGGATGCGTGCCGCGATGGGAGCATTTCTGGCAAAGGAACATGCCGAAGGCGACGTCATCGAATGCTACAAATTGATGCGGGACAGAAAGTTCTGCCTGGCAACCCCCACTTTGTACTATGCGGGAACACCGAAACCCCAGATGATGTCGAGCTACGTCTTTCACATTGAAGATAACATGCAAAGCATCATGACCCGTGGAATTTCCGACAATGCTTTCATCGCAAAGTGGGGAGGAGGCATTGGAGGCTCTTGGACCAGCGTCCGCGAAAAAGGTGCAAGAATTTCGGGAACTAGGGGACGAGCCCCCGGAGTGATACCATTTCTACAACTCCACCAGCACCAGTTAGCCATTGCAAATCAGGGGACCGAGCGCCGCAGAGGTCGCGGAGCAGCGTATCTGGAAATTTGGCACAACGACATAATGGAGTTTATAGACTATCGCAAAAGGCATGTAAATGGAAGCGTACCGGATGATACCCTTGGGACAGTACTATGGATCCCGGATATTTTCATGCACCGCCTACAACAGGATGCCGATTGGACGTTGTTTAATTCAGAAGATGCCAGAGGTTTACATGAATTTTACGGTGATGAATTTGATAAAAAATATGGAGAGCTGGAACGGCGTGTTATGGAGGGTAAAGCCTCCGGCAAAATGGTAACGTGTCGAGAGGTTTGGCAAAAAGTCATGCAGCGAATTTTTGAGGCAGGATACCCCAAGATTGCATTTAAGGATACGTGCAATCGGGCGAACATGTGCAAAAATGGTACAATTCACGCGGCAGGGTTGTGCCTGGAACACGTCATGAACACAACCTACGGTGAGACTGCCGTGTGCAATACGGGTGCATTGGACATCAACAAACATTTGACCTCGGATGGTTCCCTCGATAAAAATGCCCTATGCCATACGATAGCGGTCGCCACCCGCACGTTGGATGCGATGATAGACGCTAATTTTTTCTCTTCACAGGCCGCTGAAATATTTGCCCAAAAATACCGGGCCATAGGGTTGGGCATGATGGGATTACAAAATGCACTCTACAACAAAAATCTTTCATTTAATTCCGAAGAAGCCATCAGGTTCGGCGAGGAATGTGCGGAAATAATTTCCTATGAAACAATCAAAGAGTCATGTGAACTGGCAAAAAAATATGGAGCCTGCCAAATATTTGAATCTTCGGAATGGGCAAAGGGGAAGCTACCATTTGACTTTTCCAAGGATAAAAACCCTGGCACATTATCCTGGGATATTCTGCGGGACGAGGTAAAGAAAAACGGCATAAGAAATGCGTATTTGAATGCATTTTCCCCTACGAGAAAAATTGCCCGCCTTTTGGGATGCTATCCCGAGTTATCTCCGGCGACGAAAAATGTTTTCACAAAGCGTTTGGACGATAATTACGAAATGATGATTATTTCCCCAGAATTGGTAAGAATTTTGAAAAAATCTGGCATTTGGAATAAGGCAATCCATAAGCAAATTCGATATTTTGAAGGTGAATTGGCTGCCATCGATGAGATTCCCGAATCCATAAGGGAAATGTTTTCCACCGCCTACATGATTGACAATGAGGCAATCATCGAAGGAGCTGCCCGGCGACAAAAATGGATCGATCAATCCCAGTCCCTGAGGTTGTTCCTGGGAAGTCCAAATCTAAAAACCCTATCGGATATGTTTGTCATTGCTTGGAGAAAAGGGATCAAAGGGATTTATGATGTTAAATCGGCGGGTTTTTTCTCCGGCATGAACATGGTTGATCCCTGCGAGAATCATCAGGGGCTGAATAATTTTCAACAACCGAATTACACCGATAGCACCGATGCCGTGATGAATGCTTTGGCCAAACTCAATGAGATAAACAGATAAAATTTCACATGGAGCTCGCATCCGATCGGATAATTGGTATCATTCTCAATGAAAGAACATATCGATTCTATTTTTATCCCTTCCATTGGCCATTGGTTGGATGGCAAAAAACCGGAACAGGTTGCGAGGTTTTGCACTGACACACGTTCGCTGTGTCCAGGCGATTGCTATGTTGCCCTAACCGACATGCGGGATGGGCACATTTTTCTCGGAGATGCTAGGACTAACGGTGCCTCATGTGCTATTGTTTCCCGCCCAAAACCCTCCATTGACCTGCCTCAATTTGTTTGTGACGATCCAAATGTAGCCATGGTCAAAATGGCAAAGCTAGCACGATCGATGTTCAGGGGCACAATGATCGCCATCACTGGAAGTTTTGGAAAAACCACAACAAAAGATATTTTAAAGTTGCTCCTTGGCATTGAAAAAAATGTAACGCTTGAAAACAAAAATGGTCAGCGGGGGGTGCCCATGACGCTTGCCACCGTGACCAATGGTGAATCCTTTGCGGTCGTCGAAGTTGGCATTGATGCTATTTCTACAATGGATAGGCTTGTGGAACTTATTGTGCCCCACATTGCCATACTGACGGGAATCGGCAAGATTCACATGTCAGGGATGGGGAGTGAATCCACAATCGCCCGTGAAAAAAGCAAATTATTGGAGAAGGCCATAAAAAATAATGGCCATGGAATATTTCCCGAAGAATGCCTGAGGTTTAGTGCTTGCCGAAAAATTCAAGGGCACTGTAGGGTTGTCAAAGAAAATGGAGAAGATATGTGCTACCATATGGCTACGAAAGGTGACCAATATCATGTCACGGTGACGTTTTGGGGAAAAGATTTAACCTTTGCCATGCCTCGTCTGATGAGCCAAGGAATTGTCAAGAATTTTGTCCTGGCATGTATCTGTGCCCTAGAATGTGGCATAGGAGCGGCTAATATTCAAAAGCGTATCAGTCTGTGGAAGCCGTCCAAATGGCGTGGAGAAATCATAGCGACGACACCAAGGACATATTTCGCCGATTGCTACAATGCAAACTTCATAGCCTTTGCCAACTCCCTGGCTCAGTTCGACCGATTATTTCCCCATGGGAGTCGGCTATTTATCATTGGCGCCTTGATCCGTTGTGAGGTAGGGGATGGCGTGATTGATGACAATGCCACCCTTTTTCAAAATTTGCCACTCCGTGAAAATGATGGGGTGATCGTCATAGGGGAATCTGAGAACTTTTCGATGGATACCATAAATTGCGATTGGAAAGTATTTCCATCGGCATCACAGGCAATGGAAATGGTAACAAATTTTCATGGGGTTGTATACCTAAAGGGCCATCGCATCTACGGGTTGGAAAGTTTAATATGTTAAAACTGATAATTATGGTGATAATTCAAAATCTTCAAAGAAAATGAGGATAATTCAAAATCATATGGACAAAATTTTAGGCGGGCGATCCGTTGTCC
>JAIRXJ010000032.1 GCA_031268375.1 Puniceicoccales bacterium
TGCCATACACTACGGCTGTCCCAACCACGGCGCTCGAGGAAGAAGAATCTGATGACGACAACGACGTTAGGTTATTATTATCTTTCAGCTGTGCACTCAGGTTGCTCACATTCACATCACCAGTTCCATGTCCTACGGCAGCCCCCACCACGGTGCTTACGGAAGGAGAAGCTTGTTTTACAATAGTTTTAGCAGAATCTGACGACGATAACGACGTTAGGGTATTGTGATTCCCTAGAGTTGCCTCTAAGCCGCTCACATTCATACTATCAGTGCCATATCCCACGGCAGAGCCCATCACGACGCTTGCGGAATATAGGTAAGAAGAAGAAGAAGAAACAGAAGAAGAAGAAACAGAAGAAGAAGACCTTAGGATATTGTTATCGTCAAATTGTACGTTTAGAATATTCGTCGAGCTGGTATTATTCGTCGGGGCTGCCTCGATCACGGCGCTTGCAGAACATTTATTAGAAGAGGCAAAGGCGGTTAGGTATGCTGGGTTACTGATCCCGACGGAATTTGTGTTTAAGGTCTGAACAGCAATCGCGGAAGAATTCCCACCGGTGCCGGTAACGGCGGAATGTGCCACCAACACAGGTGTATGGCCGGTATTTCTATCGATGTTAAGATTTACATCTTCCGCGAGGTTAATGCCCACGGCGGACTGGTTAGCGACATTATTTACCGCATAAATATGGGCATAGACTGTGCTTTCCCCGTCGGTTATTGCCGTTTCTACCGACGGCTCATTTTCAAACTCAATGGTTAGTACTTCTCCAGTACCGATAACCGTCGCAGCTATAATATTACCACCTGCAGAGGAAGTAACATTTAGCGCGCCTTTCGAGGCTCCATCATCCCTGAAAATGACGGTGCCCGGTGCGGTCCATTCCTGGGCACTTATTTGTTCGTCTGTTATTGGTACGTCTTCTCCAACCAACGGAGGGTCGAAAGCCAAACAACCCAAAATAGCCAAAGCTATTGACGCCCTTTGCATCGCGTGTCTGCTCAATACCATATCCTCCATTTGACATCGAAAGCGTAACATTTCCTTTTCACCTGTCAAAATTTTTCGTAAACAATGCGTAAATTTTACAATTACGAAACGTAGGGACAAGGTTTAGAAATTCCATAGCTATTGGCCAATGACACCGTTAAAATTTGTATGCCCTATGGTGTCTTTTGTGATGTGGAGAACTCCCGACTGGACATGGATGTTTTGAAGATTGGAAGCGGGGCCGTAGGTGTTGACATTCCACCCCTGGTCGGCGGTGAAGCTGGTGGCTTCCTTCCCCGTGGAATTACTACCCTGGCTGATGGAACCAACTACGTTGACCACGTTGGTTTGTCCATTCGCCAAGACAGGGATAAATGGATGACTAGTTCAATTAGACTATTTACGTCTTTGCTTAGGCTATCAGCTGCCCCTTTCAAACATTGGCAAAAAATTAGGCAACCTGCAATCACCGCAGTGAAAAATTTTCTTCTGTCCATACTCAATCCCTTTTTCAGAGGTACGCTTTTCCTCTCCCATCGCTGATGAAAATTTGTAAAAATTGTATGCTTTTTTGCAAAAAAATAAAGAAAATTCCAGAATGGATAATAGGACTTCCAAATACCCACAACGAAAGATGCCGAAAAAACTTCTCCCAAACATTTCCATTGACATAATGCGTTTATCAGTACTTTACACCCACATAGTTGGTGGTTGTAGCTCAGTTGGCCAGAGCATCGGATTGTGGTTCCGAGGGTCGCCGGTTCGAGCCCGGTCTGCCACCCCACTTTCAAAGGTTCATGAATGCAGGCATGGTCGGGATAAAGGAAACGGAAAGTGAAATGGGCAGGGAAAAGCCATTGCCGCAATATAGCCGCAAAAAACACATCCTCAGAAAATAAACAAATTAAAAAGTATGATGATTTGATGTTATTATGTGCGTAATTACTATGTGTGTAGTTTTCGCAAAATCGTTTAAAAACTGATAAAAACATTTGGATCTTTGCAAAATTTTTACATGCTGGCGTATATCTATGACTACAAGTAATATAGCGAGAAGCGAACAGCAGCAAACAGATAAAGATTATAATAAAAATTTGCTAGATGTCGAGGAAGCAGCGAAGTTCCTCAGAGTAAAAACAGGTACTTTGTCAGTATGGCTATGCCAAAATAAATACCCCCAGCTAAAATCCATAAAGATAGGACGATATAGGAGGTTTCTAAAGCAAGACCTAGTAGAGTTCATAGAATCTTTATCCCATACCAATGCAGAGTGGAGGAGGAAGTCATGAGCCGCCCCGATGACTTTCCTATGCCAACCCGGATTAGTCCCCTGGAATTTGCAAGGCTACTCTACGAAACAGACCCTAAAACCAAGATTTCCGGAGCCCAGTAACAAAGCTCTCTCGATTGGGTGGAGCTTGCACCTATCTTACCCGCAAGGAAGCGGCGGAGTATCTACGCATATCGCCAAATTCGTTGGAAGCCACCCCTAACACATTCCCTGCTACAAATTGGGTAACCGTGTGTTCTACATAAACGAGGAACTGGATGAAATCATCCGAAACAACATGCATGGGGAGTAAGCCATGAGCTCGATGGAGACAAAAAAGCCCATGATTTGGAAAAGTTGAAGAGTTTGCTAGCTTGCAGTGATTGAATGTTCTGTGCACACCTCTTTCTAAAGGGAAAAAGCATGAATGGGAAATATGTCGCAGGTTCACTGGCAGGAGAACCCGGAAAAAGCTTAAAAATTTGCCTGGCAGGGAAAAAGACCGGCATATGGAAAGACTTTGCGACTGGAAAGAGCGGAAATAACCTCCTCGATCTGCTGTGCAAGATACGGTGTGGAGACTTGGAGCAGCATGTGGAGAAGCGGCGAACTGGTTGAACAACCCGGAGTGCTATGGGATAAAGCCGCAGGGGTTCATCCGTCAACTGAACAGGGAAACCCGCATGCTTTGATTGCCTACCCTCCATCCCTAATCCCAACAAAGATCATTGAGGCTCCAGCGTCGTAATTTCTACGCCCTGACCCTAGGGGCTATCCATTGACCGTGTTACTTTTTCCCGGCTGCTGGGCATATGTTTGAATGAATGTTTGGTGGGGATTATGGTAAAGGCATAAAACAATAATTTTTTGTGTTGAAATGTTGCAATCGACGACTAAGGGTGTGAACAAATTATGAATATGAAAATTTCATTGAGTAAAACTTTTGTACGTGAATATCTCGAAAAATCAGAGGATGCTGAATTTGTTAACAATGTTCACGAATTAATGTACGATATCGTACAACATCCGACGACAGGAAAGGGTGATCCTCAACAGGTAGCAGATGATATGGCACCACCAAAATCAGACCCAAAAGATTGTGTGGAATTTGATACTGCCGAACGAGCAATAAATTTTCTTACACGCTTGACGGACATATTGAACTCTGAAGATAATAAGGACCGAAAAGGCAATATATCTTACATCGTTGACTTGTTTTTCGAAGGATTAAAAGAAAGATTAAAAAATTGATTTCGTTTGGCATATCGATGGAATCCCAACGGGATAGAATGCAAAGAAACTCCTAACGATTCTTTGGGAAAGTCAGTGGTGTGATCTCTCAATATGACCCACGGAGAATAGCTAGTAAATAGAGGATTGGTGGCCAAAGACAAAAATGGAAAATCCTTTCGGAAGAAATTATCCTAGAAAAGTTTTAGGGAATGGGATGACATTTTGTAAACAATTCTTGACAAGGGATGGGATTAGTTTTTGTTTCTGCTGTAGTTAAAAATATATGGCGTTGAAAATTAGATTGCAAAGGCGGGGAAATAGAAATCGTCCCGTGTATAAGATTGTTGTAGCGGAAAGCACAAGCCGTCGCGATGGAAAGTTTGTTGAAGCCATAGGGAACTATGATCCCAATGCTCGTGGCAATACTCCGGCGTTAGCTTTAATTTTGGACCGGGCGGATTACTGGATGAGCGTGGGAGCTAAACCAACGGATACGGTAAAATCCCTAATAAAAAAAGCTAGGGAAGTTCAAATTTCTGCATAAAATTTGGTGAGCTATGCTAAAGTTCGATTGTTTGTCATTGTTTCCTGAAATGCTGAATGGGTTTGTGTCATGCAGCATCATAGGTCGTGCCATACAAAACCGGTTGGTAATGGTTTGTCTTCATAATTTGCGCAATTGGGCGACGGATAAACATAGCCTAACGGATGATAGTCCATTCGGTGGTGGTTCGGGCATGGTGATGAAGCCGGAACCAATTTTCGCAGCGGTTGAAACGTTGCGGGGCGAGCATTCCAGGGTGATATTTTTGTGTCCCGATGGGGAAATTTTTAATTCTAATATGGCCCAAAAGCTATCCCGGGAAGAACATTTAATATTATTGTCGGGGCACTATGAAGGTGTCGATGAACGGGTTAGGGAATTTTTGGTCGATGGAGAAATTTCCATAGGGGACTATGTTTTAACCAATGGTACGCTGGCGTCAGCGGTTTTAATGGATGCCACTATTCGGCAAATACCGGGGGTTTTGGGAGGTGACGACTCACTGAACCAGGATAGTTTCAGTGATGGGTTGCTATCTTTCCCGCAATATACACGCCCTGCCGAATTTCGCGGGATGTCAGTTCCCGATGTTCTTTTGTCGGGAAACCACGCCGAAATCGCCAAGTGGCGCCAAAGTCAACGGTCGCTGCGAACCAGAAAACGCAGGCCGGATTTAATAAAAGAGTAAGGATTTGAAATGAATCGAGAAATAGAAGAAGTTGTTACTGGAAATCAGATCAAAAAAGATCGGGATGTCTTTAAGGTGGGGGATGCCGTAAGCGTTCATACAATCGTAAAGGAAGGCGACAAAGAAAGGATCCAGGTATTTTCTGGCATTGTGATCGCTCGCCGGGGTTCGGGGATCAATCAAACATTTGTGGTCAGAAAAATTTCATACGGTGAAGGTGTGGAGCGCATATTCAATTTAAATTCACCGCTTATTTCAAAAATTACGGTGGATCGTGCGAGCAAAGTCCTGCGTTCAAAACTCTATTACATGCGCAAAAGGGAAGGCAAAAGTGCCATGAAGGTCCAGGAGTAATGAGAAATAGCTTTCGCAGATGAACGATGTTAGGGTACGATTTGCTCCTAGTCCAACCGGGTTTTTCCACATTGGAAGTGCCCGTACGGCTTTATTTAACTGGTTATATGCAAAACATCGGGGAGGAAAATTTATACTCCGCATTGAGGATACGGATGATGAACGGGATCGGAAGGAATTTCTTGATGTCCTGATCCATGGCTTGCACTGGCTTGGTTTGCATTGGGATGAAGGTCCCAGCGTCGGAGGTGCATACGGTCCATATTTTCAAAGTCAGCGATCCGATGTTTATCAAAAATATATCGAAATCCTAGGGGACGGCGGTTTTACCTATGAACGGGATGGGGCGTTATATTTTAGAGTTTCCCACAGACCACAGGTTATCCATGACCTAATTCGCGGTGATGTCAGCAGGGAAGAAGAAAAAGATTTTGTCATCGTTCGCTCGAATGGGAAGCCGGTTTTTCATTTGGTTAACGTCGTCGATGACATTTCCATGCAGATTACACATATTATCCGTGGCGAAGACCATCTGTCTAATACGAGCAAACATATCGAATTGTTCCATGCCTTCGGCGTAAAGCCTCCATTGTTTGCACATATTCCCTTGATCCTGAAATCGCAAGGTTCTGGCAAAATGAGCAAACGCGATACCGGTGCCCTAATAGAAGACTACGAGAAAAATCATTTTATAGCCGATGCCGTTCGCAACTATCTGTGCCTGCTCGGGTGGTCTCCCAAGGAAGACAGGGAAATTTTGCCATTGGATGAAATTGTACGACTGTTTGACATTGGTGATGTTAATAGGAATAACGCTAGGTTCGACGAAAAGAAAATGTCATTTTTCAACTTGGAATACTTGCGAGCATTACCCTTCGATGACTTCTATGGTCGTGCACTGGCTGTTTTGAAGAATAGCCACTTGGCCATTGGCGAATTTGATTCACACTATGTTAGAGATGTCTTGGCCCTATGCCAGGAAAAGTTACGTTCATTCGCCGAATTATCGAATTTTGTCGAATATTTTTTCATCGAAAATTTTACCTATGACCGGGACGCTTTGGCAAAATTGCAATCAAAGTTTGACGTACAGACACGGCTACATGAATTTAAATTGGCATTTGAATCATTGGATATCGTTGATGAAACATCCGTCGAAAATTTGATCCGCGGACTGGCGGCCAATCATGGAGTTAACACCGGAGAATACATCCACAGTGTCCGGTTGGCAGTATCGGGACGTACGGTCGGACCAGGCCTATTCGGATTACTGCGTGTCCTGGGTAAACAAGTTATTCTCAAAAGGTTAAATGCTTTTCCGTCCCAAAATTAAATTAAACGTAACAAATTTTCCCATTGGTTCGCAATTCAAACAAATCATGAATCATTTTTTGCCACTGCAACATTCGGCGAGGGAGGTATTTTTATTCCAAAAGGAATGGCGAAATATTGTACTTGCGGCTATCTGATTTTTACACACAAATTTGTGCAAATTGAAAACACTGGAACAACATGTTCGACACTATGCCGTTACGATTATTGTTTTGTTGTTGTTTTGTGTGATTGTTTGGCGATTACTCGACCTGTCCTATTTTAATCGGGAGAAATACTATAAATCGCTGGAGCGGGCCAGGAACTCAATCATTACAATCCCGGCGAAGCGAGGCACCATATTCGATAGAAATTTTGAAACATTGGCCTGCGACAGAACCAAGATTGTTTTGGGCGTAGACCCATACGTGGCCGACTCAGAAAAAGATCTACAAAAAATTTTTCTACTAGCAGAACTTTTAGACATGGACGTCAAAAATATTTTGGAAAAGTTTGTAAAAAAATGCAAAATTTCAAATAACCGAAAGAAAAAAATACGCTGGGTCCCCATTTGCGAAATCGATAGCGATTCTCTCCATACCGCGATAGAAGCGATCAAAATCCGCGGAGTATATGGCATAAAAAGTCCCCACAGATCCTACCCATTTGGCCGTCAAACGGCTCATGTAACCGGATTTGTCAACAAACAAAATGTGCCCATTTGCGGTGTGGAAAAGTATATGAATTTTTACTTACAGGGACAGGATGGCTACATCGAATCAGAAAAGGACGGTCGAACAGTGGAATTAGTCCAATACAGGAAAAAGGAAATTCTATGCAAGGATGGAAATGACATTGTTCTGACCATCGACAAAAATATTCAAAAGATTGTATACGACGAAGTATCCCAAATGGTTGAGAAATTTTCTCCCCAATCCATTTCTGTTATTGTAAGCGAAGTCCTAAGCGGAGAAATTCTTGCACTGGTAAATTATCCAGACTACGACCCAAATAATTATGGAAATTCTCCTCCCGAAAATATGAAGAATTTGGCCGTTTGCAATGTCTACGAGCCAGGATCGGTATTCAAGATAATTGCCATGTCGTTTGGGTTAGAGTATGGTTTAAGCGACGAGGATAGCATCTTTGATTGTACATTGGCAAGCGTTATGAATCGAGGGCGAAAAGTTACAATGCCAAAGGATCATACCCCTTTCGATAAATTAACGTTTACTGAAGCTATTAGAAAATCGAGTAATCGAGCAGCCGTGCAGATGGCAATGCTTATCGGAGAGCAAGATTTTTATAACTGCGTTAAATCCTACGGTTTTGGAGAAAAAGCTGGCTATGGTTTCGATGCGGAATCACCCGGAATATTGAGGCCGATAACAAAATGGGATGCGTGGACAATTACTCGTATGCCGATGGGACACTCCATCGGTGCTGTTCCTCTGCAAACCCACTGTGCCATATCGGTGATAGCCAACGACGGAATTTTACTAAAACCAAACCTATTTAAACATGTCATGGAGGGAGATCAAAAAATTCTTACCATGAATCCAGTCATTCGGCGGCGAGTAATATCGCCTCAAACGGCCTTTCACATGAGAAAAATCATGCATAATCCGCAAAAAGACAAGCTCCCAAATGGTATCGAATTTGGGGGTAAAAGCGGAACTGGACAAAAAATCGTCAATGGCCAATATTCCCACCATCAGCATACGTCTTCCTATGGTGGATTTTTCCCCGTTGATGCCCCCAAAATTATTATCACCGTGATCGTTGATGATGCGAAAGTCACCGATGGAACAGCATGGGGATCAGTGGTTTCTTTGCCGGCTTTTAAAAATATTGCCGAAAAAATTGCCCAATACTTGGAATTATAGGATAAAAAAGATAAAAGTGAAGGTTCTTAGCATAGGCACCCTTAAATTGGTAATTGGCAGTAAAATGTGCCGAAAAAACTTGATTTGTTAGATATTATGTTTTGTGTAATCAAATCCTCGTAGGGGAATTAGCTCAGTTGGTTAGAGCATCAGCATGACACGCTGGGGGTCACTGGTTCGAATCCAGTATTTCCCACCATGACACGGAAGGAGGTGAATTTTATGGCAGTAATAGTACAAATACGAAAAGGTGAAACGATCGATAAGGCGTTGCGCCGTTTGAAGAAGCGCCTGGATCGCGAAGGTGTTATCCGAGAAGTTCGAGAAAAACAGTATTTTGAGAAGCCGTGTGCCAAACGCCGTCGCAAGAAAAAAATAGCAAAATTTTCCAATTATTTGCGCCTTAAAAGGGAGAACATGTAACCTTAGATTACCTCCAAGGATAGGTGAGGTGTGTTAAAAATTTAAAAATTTTTAAGAAAGTAAAAAAATGGGTCAGCCAAAACGTAAACAGTCAAAACAGCGTAGTAGAAAACGCCGTGGAGCAAATGGATTCTCTGGACCAGAGCTGGCCAAAGATCCAGCAACAGGCAATTTGTTTAGTCCCCACCACGTTAACCCAGAAACGGGAATGTATCGTGGGAGACAAATCATTGAAGTAAAAGATTAATGGTCCTGTCACCCAATATAACGCATAGCATGCATATGAATTCCAAAGATCAGATGGTCGCCGTTGACGTTATGGGGGGAGATGGGGGTGTTTCATTGATGATTAGAGGGGTAGAGCTTGCCATTAAATTGTTTCCCGATGAGATGGGCAAGCTGATCCTGGTCGGCGATGAAGCAACCATAAAGGAACAAATTTCTCAATGCGGGTCCGTTTTCCGCAATAGGGATGTAGAAATTTGCCATGCTTCTCAGTCCATAGACATGGCAGAAAAGCCCATGCATGCTCTGAGAAACAAAAAAGATTCCTCCATGTTCAGGGCAATTGATCTTTTGAAAGAAAACAAGGTTTCCGGTGTTCTAAGTTGTGGAAATACCGGTTGCCTTGTCGTAGGAGGGACGCTAAAAGTAGGTGTGATGGCGGGAATCGATAGGCCAGCATTGGCCACGATTATTCCGGCACCGACCAATCATTTTGTGCTGATTGACGTGGGGGCAAATCCCACCACATCTGCCAAAAGCCTGGTCCATAATGCCCTTCTCGGAACATTATACTATAACATCGCCATCGATCCCCAAAATAGTCCGCGGGTAGGACTGCTAACGATCGGGACCGAGGAAGGTAAAGGCGGCGAAACCATCTGTGAGGCCCATGAAATGCTGAAAAAAATCAGTGGTGAAATACGATACTGTGGGCCCATAGAAGGGTTTCAATTATTTAGTAATGAAATCGATGTTGTGGTCTGTGATGGATTCGTTGGCAATATTTTGTTAAAAACCATCGAGTCTCTAGCCGGAACGATAAAAAACTATATCAAAGCAGAGATGAAAAAAAATCCATTGCGCATGCTGGGAGCATTTCTCGCGGGTGGTGCTTTTAGGGCAATGAAAAGGGATCTAACGGCTGATAAGTACGGTGGAGCACCACTGCTCGGGCTCAATGGAATTGTTGTAAAATCCCATGGTTCAAGTTCCGTAGAAGCGGTTGCTCATGCTCTGCGTCTAACATTTAGATTATCTAAAATAAACAATGAACATCTTCTAAGCAACGCGATTGAAAAAGTTAATTTTCTCATCGAATAGGGAGCATAATAGATAAAATGAAAAACAGTAAACAGTTTACAAAAATATTGGGAGTGGGGTCATACGTTCCGGAGAAAGTAGTCACCAATGATGACTTGAGTAAGGTCGTCGACACATCCGACGAATGGATCCGAACGCGAACCGGTATTCGGGAGAGAAGGATAGCTGCGCCTGATCAAATCACATCCGATTTGTGCGTGTGTGCAGCTCGTAAGGCGATTGAAAATGCCCATATTGGGGTGGAGGATATCGACTTGATTTTAACGGGAACGATAACATCCGATGTAATACTTCCTTCCACTTCCGTATTTGTTCAGACAAAATTAGGATTAAAAAACATTCCTTGCATTGACTATAACGTGGCCTGTTCGGGGTTACAGTATGGCATTGAAATTGCACGGTCATTGATAGAATCCCAGCGGTATAAAAATATTTTATTGATCTGCGGAGATAAGCTATCGGCGATAACGGATTGGCAGGATCGTTCTACCTGTGTACTTTTTGGCGATGGTGCCGGAGCGATTGTTCTTTCAGCCACCGAAAATGAAGAGGAAAATTCCATCATTGATGTTCTGTTGGGGGCCAATGGAGAACACTCCGAATTAATAATATTGCCGGCAGGAGGCTCTAGAGAGCCAGCGAGTGAGAAAACTGTCAGCGAGCGAAAGCATTTTATGAAAATGTCCGGGCGCGATCTTTTTCGAGAAGCCGTAAAAATCATGGGGAATTGTGCCCAAGAAATTTTAAACAGAAATGGCATGTCTGCCAATGACATGGATTTTGTAGTTACACACCAGGCCAATTGGAGAATCATAGATGCCGTTAGGGAACGCCTCGATATTTCTCCCGAAAAGGTCTGCGTAACCATTGATAGGTACGGAAACACATCGGCATCTTCGTGCATAATTGCCATAGATAGTTTGATACGGAGTGGCAAAATTGTTCGAGGATCGAGGGTATTAACGGTAGGTTTTGGAGCGGGGTTGACTTGGGGAGCAGCAATATTAAAGTTCTGAGGCATTTATGCGAAAATATATTCCATTTTTAATTTTTATTTTAAGTTTAACGCGTCTAAATGCAGACATGGTCTGGACACAGGAACTTGGTTGGCAATCAACGCCTGACATCGCTTCTGTTTCCAAATTCAACAGGGAACCTTTGGACGCCCTACAGCTCATGAATGATGCTCGGCAAGCCCAGGAAGAAGGCCGTATCAGCATGGCTTTGGTAGGCTATAGGAGCCTGTATAAAAAATTCCCCGATTCCATTTTTGCACCGGAGGCATGCTATCAAATCGGGAAAATAAAGGTGAGCAAGAACCAATTCAACGATGCATTCAAGGCATTTACTACCATAACAAATAAATACCCAGAATATCCCCACTTCAACGCCGTTTTACATGAAAAATTTGAAATTGCTCGGCTGTTGAAAAGTGGGGAACGGCCGAAATATTTCGGGGTTATTCCGGGGTTTAGGGATTACCAAGCGACGGTCAATTTCTATAAGAAAATTGTGGAAGATGCTCCATTCAGCGACATTGCTCCTTTGGCGTTGGTCCACATAGGAGATTTTGCGATTAGTAACTATCGGCCGCTTGACGCAATTGCAGCGTTCGAACAATTAATAGATGAATACCCCTATTCGGAATATACACCCGAGGCCTATCTAAAGCTGGGTGACATCTACGCTAAAATGACCAAAAGTCCACTCTATGACCAAGGGGCAACCAAATTGGCCATGAATAATTATGAAGATTTTTTGACACTATATCCGAACCATGAAGATGCTGCCAGGGCTCAGGTGGGCTATGACCGGATGAAAACCAGACTTGCCGAAAGTAAATTACTCATGGGAGACTTCTATTTCAATGCAAGGAATAATGCGAAAGCGGCCATCATCATGTACAATAAGGCAGTACGTTTCCTCCCAGGATCCGAAGTAGAACGCAATGCCAGGGAAAGGATAGCCTACATAAAAGCGGGGAATTTGCCAAAGGCGACACCCGTAGATTTTCTGTTTGGCAGGTACCAACGTTCCCCCGAAGAGCAACTGGCCGATTTGTCGGCGAAGGATGAGTTTGAGGGCGGCTTTGACTTTTCCCATGATTTGATACAAATAAACACCAGTTCTGATCAGGAGGACCTTTTAGAAAGTATGGATAGTAAGATCAAGCCCGCAGAAAGTCTTATAAAAATTGGTCCGAACAAAGAATTTTAATTAAAAAATAATGCAGCAATATTTCCAAAAAAGATTATAAGGAGACCACTATGAAAAAAACTCTCCTCTTAGTTTGTCTATTGGTGTCGGTATTAGGTGCAGGGTGCATGTTTTACTCTTTGAAGCCTATCACACCTTTAGAGTTTGATAAAATATATGTTGCTCCCATAAGGAATGATTCCTTTGCTCCTCAAACGCAGGAGGTATTGACGAAACGGGTTCGTACAAAGCTAACCAACATTTCAGGACTAGAACTTGCCCCATCTCCCGAGAACGCTGCCACCCTAGAAATTACCATCATAGAATTCGGACGATCCCTGGCTACTACCCAGGAGGATGATACGTCCCAGGCGAAATCATTTAGCATAAAAATGGCGATACACTGCACATTAAGCAATAACGTAACGGGAAGAGTTTACTTTAAAGATTATCGCATATCGGATTTCCTAGAATGCCATACACTCGATGGCGACCTTCAGGTACTCCAGCGTCAAGCGATACCTAGGCTTGCCAATAAGCTCGCCGATCAGGTTTGTGACATTATTTGCCACCTGTGGTAGAAATGATGTTCTTATGAAATAACCCAAAAAGGGTTGACACCAGGATGGCCTTGCTTCAAAAAAAGGACGTGGTGGACGTGGACGAAAGTGGCATAGACGAACATTTTCACGGGCGAAGAGCTGGCAAAAGGGAAGAAAGTGTTCGGTTTTGTGCCTGGTAAGGAGTTTCGCAGGACGAAAATTTGTTAATTGTAAACATTTAGGATATCCCCAAACATATCGTCTTCTTTCGCCAATTGCGTGTTTGCCATGGAAAATTTGTTACCGAATTCGACATTTCCCGCCCCACGAATGATTACGAGCGGGCAGCACTCATTGCCTTCTCCCATTAGATAACATGCCGCCGATGCCAGTGAATCTGCTAGGTTTACCGATGTCATTTCCAATCTGCGTCCGAAAATATCCTCTTTACCTTTGTAATCCTTAATTGGATTGAACCCGAAAATATCCTGGGCAACACCGACCGTTCCCCGGCGAAAAGGTTCAATTTTGCTATCTACGGACATAAGTCCCAAATTTTTTATGGTGAATTTTTTGCATAGATATCTATGAATTTCGGCCAATAATTCGGTAACATTTTGTGGCCACAAAACATAGTATCCGTTCCCATTGCTTTCGTCGATTCCTGAAAAAGGAATCACAGTACCATTTTTTACGGTGAGAGTAGAGCTTCCCTCCCATGTCCAGTCGGCTTCATGGCGAATCAGTTGTTTTTTATCAACCGTTCCGATTCTGACACATCTACCCTGATGTATTGCCAAACACTTTGTCGCTATGCATAACATGTCCGACTCTTCCAATGAAAAGCCCTCCGAATCAAACAGAGGAAATATATTATTTTTCGGAGGGCAAAGTATGAAAGTTTTTACTGCCAAAAATTTCAACGACATGCGGCTAGTTATCTAAAAAATTCTTTTAAACCATCCTGGTTTGGTTTCATAGATTTTTGACCGCTATGCCAATTGGCCGGGCAAACTTCCCCAAATTTTTCAAAATGCTGGAGGGCATCAACCATTCTTAGTACTTCATCAACGCTGCGACCAAGTGCCATGTTGTTAACTACGCAATATTGTACAATGCCACTTTTGTCTATCAAAAACAACCCCCTATAGGCAACAAGCTCTCCGGTAACCTTTGTGGTACCATTGTCATCGGTCTCATAGCCGGCCAAAATACTGTATTCATCGGCGATAGTTTTATTTATATCGGAAACAATTGGAAAAGTAACGCCGTAAATGCCTCCCCGTTCACGAGGGACTTCGAGCCATGCAAGGTGTGAAAATTCCGAATCCGTTGAGCATCCTATCAATGCCACATTCCTTTTTTCAAACTCTTGCATTTTTTCCTGAAATGCCCAGATTTCGGTCGGGCAAACAAATGTAAAATCTTTTGGATAGAAAAACAAAACGACATATTTTTGGCCGAAAAACTGTTCCAATGAGAAATCTGGTACAATACAACCATTAATTACTGCCGTTGCTGAAAATTTCGGAGCCTTTTTCCCTACTAAGGTTTGCATGGGCTTCTTATATGCCCCCAATTCATTCTTGTAAAGACAAAAATCTAGAAAAAAGTTCTTTACTTGTATAACATATTTTTAATCGTAGGCCAAAGCTAGATAATTTGTCGATTCAATATGGGAAATCTGAAGAAAAAGCGTCGTCTTAAGATGAACAAACACAAGCGTAGTAAGCGTTCAAAGGCTAATAGGCATAAGAAGAGGCTCTGGGGTAACTAAATCGCCATCGCAAGTAAGTGGTAGCTCTATCAATTTTCAAGGTTTAGAGAATTCGCAATCATTTCATTGATAACGGCATTCAAGCGGATAACAGAAAGCTTCTGGCTTTTAGTGGTCTTCCGCTGATTAGCGGTACGTTATTTTGTAGCTTGGGAATTCGCTAATAATTGTGTCAAACCGCTTTTGGAGAAAATGATTGGCCATTCTTTGTTAGGTAAAGCGACTATATTTCTTAGCTCAGAGGTGAAGATTAAAATTGGCATTAATGACGTCCATCGTCAGTCATACAGTAGTACGCGAATGGCGAAATTAAAAAGGGAAATTGACAGCTAAAACGGCAGCACAAATGGCAGAGAAAGCGGATCTTGGAGAGCGAAAGCGAGACAGGGAAGCACCGAAGAAATTTTTAAAT
>JAIRXJ010000048.1 GCA_031268375.1 Puniceicoccales bacterium
TACTTTGATCAGAACTTTGTCATTATTTTTCTTTACGCCGGAAATTTTTTGTTTAAAAATCAACGGACTTTTGGAAAGAAATGGTAATGGACGCAGGCAAATGGTGTATCGTTCGGCTAGGTGATGACTATAATTGGTGGGTGCATGAAGCCAGCGACGATACTTTTTGTGATACGGAGTCAGGTATTCTTGACCCGAAACAGATAGAGCGCATGACCGAACTATTGGACCAATTGAAACAATATGGTCTCGACGATGAAGTGGTCAACGGTGCATTTATTCCCTATGCAATTGATAGGGAAATGCTAAAGGAAATGTTCAGACTGTACGAGGTGAAAGACAATATTTTAAGTCCGCGCGAACGTATTTTTTGCTTACCCAATAGTTCTGGGGAACAGGAAGGAATGTTTACCGAATTCATAGACCACATAATGTCTCTGCGGATAAAACTGTTGAATGCGAGTTTTGATTTTAAGCAACCTTTGAATTTGGAAGAGGTCGAAGATATTTTGCATGCGGAACGACAGGAACGGTATATTGCTGGCATTAGGACCCATGCATTTGATGAAATTATGTCCATATTAGACTATGTCCCCGCCGGATATAGTTTGGATGCGGACATTGAGGGCGATGAGGAGGATAAAGAAGACATTGATTTGTTAGAGTTTGAGGAGGAGGAGGAAGAATCATTAAAGGTCGAAGGAGACAACCCCGGAGATTGGTAATGATTTTTTTGGTTTTTATGGTGAGCAAATGTGTTTATAATTCGTGAGAAAGTATTCCATAGCCGTATTTTTTGTGGTAGTATTATTTTTCGCTGCATTTTTTGTCTGGCCAATTTTTCAAGTTTTACGCAGTGGATTCACCACCTCGGACGGCCATTTTACCCTGGCTTATCTCTCTGCAATTTTTAGCAATAGGCTATACCTGATAAGCATCAAAAATTCGATATTACTGGCAACTGTTACCACCATAATCGCTTTTCTAATAGCACTTCCATTGGCATATTTCACGGATCGCTATGATTTCCCTGGGAAAAAATTTTTTACCAATGTCGTTTTATTGCCCATCATGTTGCCACCATTCGTTGGAGCCATAGGGGTCCACCATATTCTCGGTGTTCGTGGGATGTTAAATAGCATTCTCTTGAAAATAGGCATTATCGATGGGGCACATTTGATCGATTGGCTGGGTGACTACAAACTAGTCGGCATGTGCTTCCTAAATGCAATCAGCCTATATCCCATACTATATTTAAATCTGGTGTCGACATTGGCAAATATTGACCCTTCGCTCGACGAAGCAGCCGGGTGTCTCGGATGCCATGGATTAAAAAGGTTTTTCAAAATTACCTTTCCGTTGATGCGATCTGGGATTTTTGCCGGCGTAACACTGGTATTTATCTGGTCATTTACCGAATTGGGAGTGCCACTAATTTTCGATTACAATTTGGTTGTCTCCGTCCAAATTTACAACGGGTTAAAAGTGATTAACGACAACCAGTTACCCTTTGCTTTGGTCAGTGTCGTACTCCTGCTGTCGTTGGCATTTTACATTTTTGGCAAGCTATTGACGGGGAACCAAAATTACGCGATGATGGCAAAAGCATCCCATGCCTCCTTGGCCAAGAAAACAGGATTTTTCAAAAAATTAATCTGCTGTTCTTTGTTCGTCGGTGTTACCATTGTGGCTCTAATGCCGCATGTCGCCGTGGTTTTGACATCATTTGCCGGGGATTGGTATAATTCAATATTTCCCAACGTTTGGACATTGGACAATTATAAAATTACACTTGGCCATCCTTTTACAATTTCGTCCATACAAAATAGTGTGATCTATGCGGGTTGTGCGACTTTATTTGCCGTTATTCTGGGAATTATGATCGCCTTTGTCGTTGTGCGTTCTAGGCTAAGACTTCGCAATTTGCTAGACACCATGACCATGTTACCGCTAGCCGTTCCAGGACTTGTCATGGCGTTCGGATACTTTGCAATGAGTCAAAATGGTAGGGCATTTTCATTTTTAAATCCCATAGAAAACCCGACGATGCTGTTGATTATAGCGTATACGGTTAGAAAACTACCATTCATCGTACGCTCGGCGATATCCGGACTACAGCAGATGAGTTACACCTATGAAGAGGCTGCTCAGTGTTTGGGATGTCCTCCCCTAAAGGCTAGCGTAAAGATTACTTTCCCCTTGATAATTGCAAATTTACTGGCTGGGGGATTACTGGTCTTTTCCCAAACCATGCTTGAAGTATCCGACTCCCTAATCCTGGCACAAAAACAGCAATATTACCCCATAACCAAAGCCATCTACGAACTGATTAATTTGTTAGGCGAAGGCCCATTCTTGGCATGTTCTCTGGGTGTCTGGGCGATGACATTTTTAGCTATAACCGTCGTCAGTGCTTCGACTTTTATGGGTAAAAATCTAGGTACCATTTTCAAGGCATGAGGCATCGAAAACCGATGACATGGAGCCCTGCGTGGGCCACTATTCAAATTTTCAGATCGACGGTGGTTTCAACGATGATGTGGCGGCATAACTTTTGATGCCCGTGGTTTGCTGTGTTTTTTGACATCTAATTTTTGCTCTACAAATGCTGAAACAAGTGCAATATTTCCTTCCATTGAACGGGAGGATGTCCATACTTCTATGGCATGTTCAGGTTTTACCATTGGATGAAACGCCCGAGAGAAATCTAACATATCACGTTCAACGGGGTTATCGATTTCTTTTTCCACATTAAGCCTGAAGTCTATCTTAGCAAGGTCGGTAGCCAGGAACCAAAATTTCACATCGGCTTCCGGAAATATGTATGTCCCACATGTCCGTCCTTCGACAACTATGCCATTGAACTTCTGAATTTTTCTCAAATTTACAACTTCTTGAATATGTTTTATACAAAAATCACTAATAGACTTAAACAATGATGAGTATTTGGCCACGTTAGCATTGATATCTTCAGCCCTCAATTCTTTGCTCGTCAAATGGACTCCATTGACACTAAATTTAGCTTTCCAATTTTTCAAGAAACATTCACATTTGGCATCTTTCAAAAATTCATCTACTTTGCTTTCATTTTTGGACTCCGGCATAATTCCAGCCTGAATAAGCACATGTGCTATCGTGCGATACAATGCACCCGTCTCGACGTAAACCAAATTAAATTTTTTAGCAAGTGCCCGAGCAATGGGAGATTTTTTCGTAGCTGATCCTCCATCGATGGTAACGATTATTTTATCGTCTGACGGAAATATTTCCCTGCCAACTTCACAATGGGCATACCTGGGAAAAGTTAATATTATCGCCAGCAATGCAAATGAGAATAACCTTGTTTTTGTTGTACTATGCATGTGTACAAATTGTAAGGATTTTTAAAACTTCACAAGCCT